>NZ_CP108484.1:7656427-8025355 GCF_036226505.1 Kitasatospora sp. NBC_01246
ATCATCGGACCGTGGAACTGCCGGAGGTCACCCTCGCCTACCGCGAGTCCGGCCCGCCGGGTGCCCCGCCGCTGCTCCTGCTGCACGCGCTCGGCGAGCGGGCCACCGACTGGGCCGGCGTGCTGCCGGACCTCGCGCCGCGCCACCGCGTCCTCGCGCTCGACCTGCGCGGCCACGGGGACAGCGGCCGGCCCGGCCGGTACGGCGTCGAGCCGATGCGGGACGACGTCCTCGCCTTCCTGGACGCGCTCGGGCTGGACCGGGTCGATGTCGTCGGGCACTCGATGGGCGGTGTGGTGGCGTACCTGCTGGCGCAGGAGCACCCCGAGCGGGTCGGCCGGCTGGTGCTGGAGGACGTCCCCGCGCCCTACCCGCGGCCGGCGGCCCCGGTGGCCGACGCGCCCCCCGGGCCGGTGGACTTCGACTGGGCGGTGGTGAAGCCGGTCAAGGCGCAGCTGGACACCCCCGAGCCGGTCTGGCTGGAGCGGATGGCCGCGATCACCGCACCCACCCTGGTGGTGGCCGGTGGCCGGGCGAGCCACGTCCCGCAGGACCGGATCGCCGAGATGGCCGGGCGGATCCCCGACTGCCGGGTGGTCACCGTCGAGGCCGGGCACCTGGTCCACCACACCCGGCCGGCGGAGTTCGTCGCGGTCGTCGCGCCGTTCCTGGACCTCGCCCGGCGCTGAGGGGCGAGCGCGGCGCCGCCCCGGGCGACCGGGGCGGCGCCGGGCCCGGGATCAGACGCCGTGCTCGGCCGGGAGCCGGCCCGCCCGGACGGCCGTGACCAGGTCGGCGTGGTCCGCCTCGGTCCGGTCCGCGTACGCCACCGCGAAGGTGGCGACCGCCTCGTCCAGCTCCTCGTTCTTGCCGCAGTAGCCGGTGATCAGGCCCGGGTCGGCGGTGTGCGCATGGGCCCGGGCGAGCAGGGCGCCGGTGATCCGGGCGTAGTCGTCGAGCTGGGCGGGCAGCAGCGCCGCCGGGTCCACACTGCCCTTGCGGTTGCGGAACTGCCGTACCTGGTAGGGCAGTCCGTCCACGGTGGTCCAGCCGAGCAGGGTGTCGCTGACCACCTGCATCCGCTTCTGGCCGAGGACCACCCGGCGGCCCTCGTGGCCCTCCGGCGCGGTCACCGGGTACCCGGCGCGGGCCAGGTGCGGCAGCAGGACCGACGGCCGGGCCTCCTTCACCTGGAGCACCAGCGGCTGCTCCCGGTGGTCGGTCAGCAGCACGACGTACGAGCGGGTGCCGACGCTGCCGGTGCCCACCACGCGGAACGCCACGTCCTGCACCCGGTAGCGGGCGAGCAGCGGGTGCAGCTCCGCGGGTACCGTGCCGACGTAGGGGCCCAGCGCGGCGGCCACCGCGGCGGCCGTCGCGTCCGGGACCTCGCTGAGCACCGGGGGCGCCGCGGTGAACCGCAGGCCGCCGTCCTGCGCGCGGACGGTGGACTTGGCCGCGAACCTGGCGCTCGTGTTGCCCAGCGCCTTCGCGCCGACCTTCTGCAGGGCGTCGGCCAGGTCGTGCGCCTGCGCGAACGAGACCAGCTGGTCGTCGGCGACGGCGTTCCAGGCGTCCAGGACGGGCAGCTTGGCCAGCGCGCGCATGGTGCGGCGGTACGAGCCGGCGGCGTCGAACGCGGCCTGGCGGGCGGTGGTCTCGTCGGCCCCGACCTCGCGGCCGGCCAGTACCAGGCTGGCGGCGAGCCGCTTGAGGTCCCACTCCCACGGGCCGGGCACGGTCTCGTCGAAGTCGTTGATGTCCATCACCAGCTGCCCGCGGGCGTCGCCGTACAGGCCGAAGTTGGCCGCGTGCGCGTCGCCGCAGAGCTGGGCGGTGATCCCGGAGGTGGGTGTCGGGGCGAGGTCGGCGGCCATCAGGCCGGCCGAGCCGCGCAGGAAGGCGAACGGCGTGGCCGCCATCCGGCCCAGCCGGATCGGGACCAGCTCGGTGATCCGCCCGGCGTTGGACGCCTCGATCGCCGCTATGGCGGTCGGACGGTCGTCGGCGGTGGCGAACTCGGCGTGCCGCTCGCGCGGGATGCGCTCGCGCAGGGCCTTGCCGCGCTCGCGGGCGCGGCCGTCGTGGTGCGGCGCGAACCCGTCGACGGCGAACCGCCGCCCCCGGCCGGCCGCTTCCGCCCGTACGCCGGACTCCTCCACCGCTTCGGTGAGCTGCGTCATGGTGCCCCGCCCCGTCCTCTGTCGTTCCCGCCCGCGACCTGCGCGGACCCGGCCCGTCGGCGGGCCGGGCAGCAGGTTACCCGCCCGCCCGGACAACCCGTCGGGAGGGAGGGACGCCCGGGGCGGTGCCGCGGTTGCGGGGGCGGGGCGCGGCGTCAGCCCCCGAGAAGTGCTTTGTGGGCGCCGTACGCCTCGATGAAGCCCTGGACGGCCCGCAGGTCGCCCGGGAAGGACGCGGACCGCCACTTCGCCTTCGTGCCGTCGCGGTACTGGAGGTCGATCCACACGGCGAGGTTCACCATGGTGCTGTCGGAGAAGCTCTGCCCCCTCACCTGGAGGGTGATGTCGGTGAGGGCGTAGAAGTCGACGACGGCCGGCGGGTGGCGCTCGTCCGTGTACTCGACGGTGCCGTCCGGGGTGATGACCAGCAGCGGGTCCGGATCGTCCGACGTCCCCCGGAAGAACCCCTTCAGCTTGCCCCGCCTCTTGGTGAAGACGTGCCAGTCCGTCGGTACGGGGCCTTGGCGTGCCTGCCAGAGGATCGTGTGCGGATCGGTCATGTCAGCTCCGGATCGTGCCACCACCGCCGACCGGTGGACGCCCCCGATGAGGCGTGCGCGTACGGGTCGGCGGCGGCGCCCGCCGACCGCGCGCGGGGCGGCTCCGGACCGACCGGGACCACCAAGGATTGTCCGTCCCCCACCGACCGGGCGCCACCGCGGCACCGGGTGGTCCCCGGCTCGCGACACCCCCTAGGGTGGCCCGATGGGTGAGCTTCGGGGGAGTGGCGGGGTCCGGGCGGTGGCCGGGGTGGCGGCGGTGCTGGTAGTGGGGGCCGGGCTCGGGGTGCGGGCGGTCGGCGGGGGCGAGTTCGCCAAGTACGCGGGCGACGCGCTGTACACGGTGCTGGTGTACGCCCTGGTGGTGCTCGTCGCGCCGCGGCTGCGTCCGGTGGCCGCCGGTGCGGTGGCGGCGGGGCTGAGCTGGGCGGTGGAGCTGTTCCAGCTCACCGGCGTCCCCGACGACCTGGCGCGGCGCAGCACGGTGGCCCGGCTGGTGCTCGGGTCCACCTTCAACGCGCCGGACCTCTGCTGGTACCTGGTCGGCGCGGCGGCCGCCGGGCTGCTGCACGCGGGGGCGGCCCGGCTGGTGCGGTCCGCTTCCGTGGGGAGGGGGACCGCACCCGGCCGGGCCTGACGGTTCGTCAGAGCGGGAGCAGCTCCGGCCGCTTCGCCTCGACGTGGTCGCCGGAGGACTCGCCGCGCAGTCGGCGGCCGACCCACGGCAGCAGGAACTCGCGCGCCCACTGGAGGTTCTCCCGGCGCTGGTCGGCGGCGGACTGGTACGGCAGGACCGGCCAGGGCGCCTCCGGGTCCTGCTCGGTGCGCAGGCCCAGCGAGCGGGCGGCCAGCAGGGCGACCCGCTGGTGGCCGTCGGGCGAGAGGTGCAGGCGGTCCTCGCTCCACGCCCGGCGGTCCTGCACCGCGCGCAGTGACCAGAGGTCCGCGACCTTGCAGCCGTTGCGGTCGGCGACGGCCCGCATGTGGCCGTTGTACGTGGCGATCTTGCCGCGCAGGTGCTTCAGCAGCGGCACGCCCCGGGTGTCGAAGCCGGTGCAGATGAGCACCGTCCCGGCGGACTCGGTGAGTTGGACGATGGCGCGCTCGAAGCGCTCGGCGACCTCGTCCGGGTCGCTGCCGGGTCGCAGGATGTCGTTGCCGCCGGCGCAGAAGGTCACCAGGTCCGGCTGGATGCGCCGGACCTGCGGCACCTGTTCCGCCGTGACCTGGTCGAGCAGCCGGCCCCGCACCGCGAGGTTGGCGTAGCGGAACTCGCCCGGCGGGCGTCCGTCGGCGAGCAGGCCGGCGAGCCGGTCGGCCCAGCCGGCGAAGGCGCCGCCGACGCCGGGGTCGTTGAGCCCCTCGGTGAAGCTGTCCCCGAGGGCCGCGTACGAACTGAGGTCAAGAGTCTCCTGGAGGTTCGGCATGAAGGAGATAGTTCACTGTCTCAAGTGACCTACGCCACCGTAGGTGGCCCCCGGGGGGACGTGAGATGGGCCACGTACGGATTCAGCAGGTTCCGGGAATATCGCGGGGGGCGGGGCGCGCCGGGGGCGGCGGGCGGTCGAACCGACCTGATGAATCGTCAGGGCGGTGAGCCAGATAGCTCCGTCGGAGAAATGACAAGATCGTGACCCCCTTCCGCTTCCGGTCCGCCGGTGCCC
The DNA here is from genome assembly GCF_036226505.1 of Kitasatospora sp. NBC_01246. Taxonomy (NCBI): domain Bacteria; kingdom Bacillati; phylum Actinomycetota; class Actinomycetes; order Kitasatosporales; family Streptomycetaceae; genus Kitasatospora; species Kitasatospora sp. NBC_01246. Next base: position 7,660,835 of record NZ_CP108484.1, read on the forward strand.
ACCCTGGAAGGGCCCCGCCGTTCGGCGGGCGCCCCACCACAGGAGGGCGCAAGCATGACCGACACCGATCCCCTCACCGCGTCCAGGACCCCCGGAACGGGCTGGTACGTCGACGACCGCTGCACCAACTGCGACGTCGCCCGCCAGCTCGCCCCCGATCTGATCCGCGAGCGCGACGGCCGCTCCGAGGTCGTCCGCCCGCCCCGCGACGAGGCCGAGCTGCGGCAGCTGTACGCCGCCGCCCACGCCTGCCCCACCCGTTCCGTCCGCCTCCGCGGCCGGCCGCTCGACCCGGCACGGGACCCGTTCCCGCTCGCGCTCGACGAGGACCTGCTGCTGTGCGGCCACAACTCCCAGCACACCGCCGGCGCCAACGCGTACCTGCTGCGCCGGCCCGGCGGGTACCTGATGGTGGACACGCCCCGGTACGCCGAACCGCTGGCAGCCCGCTACGAGGCGCTCGGCCCGGTGACCGACGTGCTGCTCACCCATCGCGACCACGCGGCGCACGGCCGCGCGTACGCCGACCGGTTCGGCGCGCGGCTCTGGATCCACGAGGGGGACCTCGACGCCGCGCCCGACGCCGACCGGGTGCTGCGCGGCCGGGAACCCGTGGAGATCGCCCCCGGGGTCGTGGCCCACCCGTTCCCCGGGCACACCCTGGGCAGCGTCCTGTACGTGGCCGACGACCGGTACTGCTTCAGCGGCGACAGCTTCTACTGGTCGCGCACCACCGGCGACCTGGAGGTGGCCGACGGGGTCACCTGGTACTCGATGGAGGAGCTGGCGGCCTCGCTCGCCCGCGGCGTCGGGCGCCTGCGCTTCGAGTGGGTGCTTCCGGGGCACGGCGACCGGCGGCGGATGCCGGCCGGGGAGGCTGGCCGGCGGCTGCGGGCGCTGGCCGAGCGGTGCGCCGGGCTGCGGACGAGGCCGGTCGACTTCGTCCTGCGCTGGTAGGCCGGCGGCCGGGCGGCGGCGCCCCGGCGTCGTGACGGAGCCTCCGCGCACCCGTGCCCCGGTGCCCGGCGCCCCCGTGCGCCGGGGTGCGCGCCGGGTGCGCGGGGTGTTGCACCCGGCGATGGTGTCCGCTCATGTGTGCGAACGGATTCGCGTGGGCAGCCGCCCTCTGAGGTGCGATACGCACCGGCACGCCCCCACGTGCTCCGGTACCCGAGGCCGCGTTCTCCACCGCCCCGGCGCCCCAGCGCACAGCATCCCGATCCCAGCAGTCCCGGACGGCGGAGGTAGCCGCATGCCGAACCGAACCCCGGAGCGCACCGCGAGGCCGCGGCGCTACCTGATGTGCCGGCCGACGCACTTCACCGTCGACTACGCGATCAACCCCTGGATGGACCCGGCCCGACCGACCGACACCGAGCTCGCCGTCCGCCAGTGGGAGCGGCTCTGTTCGATCTACCGGCGGCTCGGCCACACCGTCGAGCTGATCGAGCCGGTGCCGGGCCTGCCCGACATGGTCTACACCGCCAACGGGGCCACCGTCCTGGACGGCCGGGCCCTGGTCGCGACCTTCCGGCACCCCGAGCGGGCCGGCGAGTCCGACGCCCACGAGGCGTGGTTCCGGTCCGCCGGCTACCGCGAGGTCCACCGGGCCGGGCACGTCAACGAGGGGGAGGGCGACCACCTGGTGGTGGGCCGCCGGGTGCTGGCCGGCACCGGGTTCCGTACCGATCCGGCGGCGCACGCCGAGGCCCGGGCCCTGTTCGGGGTCCAGGTGCTCGGCCTGACCCTGGTCGACCCGCGCTTCTACCACCTGGACACCGCGCTCGCCGTCCTCGGCGACGACCACGTCATGTACTACCCGGAGGCCTTCACGCCCGACAGCCAGGCGCTGCTGCGCAGCCTCTACCCCGACGCGATCCTCGCCGACCGCGCGGACGCCGAGGTGTTCGGCCTCAACGCGGTCTCGGACGGGCGGCGGGTCCTGCTGCCGGAGGCCGCCAAGGCGCTGGCCGGCCGGCTGGCCGAGCACGGCTACGAACCGGTGCCGGTGGACGTCTCCGAGCTGCTCAAGGGCGGCGGCGGCGCCAAGTGCTGCACCCTGGAGCTGCGGCCGGCCTGAGCGCCCCCGGCCGTCCGGAAGGCACTCGGGCAGCGGTGGTCCGGTCAGTGGTCGCTCAGGCAGTGGCCGCCTGGGCTCAGGCGCCCTGTCCCAGCCAGAGGTCGGGGCCGAACACCTCGTAGTGGATGTCGGCGGCCGCCACGCCCGCGGTGAGCAGCTGGGCCCGCACCGAGCGCAGGAAGGGCAGCGGCCCGCACAGGTAGGCGACGGTCCCGGCCGGGACCGGCACCGTCGAGAGGTCGACCAGGCCGGTGCGCTCGGCGGGCCAGTCGCCCACCGGCCGCTCGTAGAAGACGTGCGCGACGGCGTTCGGCAGCTCGGCGGTGAGCCGGTCGAGTTCGGCCCGGAAGGCGTGCGCGTGCTGGTCCCGGTCGCCGTGCACGGAGATCACCGTCCGGGGGGAGCCGGTGGCGGCGAGGTGGTCCAGCATGGCCGTCATCGGCGTGTTGCCGATTCCGGCCGAGGCCAGCAGCACCGGTCCGGCGCCGTCGGCGAGGGTGAGGTCGCCGAGCGGCGGGGCGAGTTCGACGACGTCGCCGGTGTGCAGGTGGTCGTGCAGGTGGTTGGACACCTCGCCGGCCGGTGCCCCGTCGGCCCCGGCACCGACCCGCTTGACGGTGAACCGGAGCGCGCCGCCGGAGCTCCCCGAGAGGCTGTACTGGCGGATCTGCCGGGCGCCGTCCGCCATCGTCGCGCGCACCGAGACGTACTGGCCGGGCCGTGCGGGCGGGACGGGGCCGTCGTCGGCGGGGCGGACCAGGTAGGTGGTCACGTCGTCGGTCTCCCGGCGCCGGGCGATCACGGTGAAGCGGCGCCAGAGGTCGTCCGGGGCGCCCGACTGCGCGGCGGCGGTCTCGGCGCGCAGCCGGTCCTCGATGGCGATCAGCGCGTTGGCCATCAGCCAGTACACCTCGTCCCAGGCGGCGGCGACCTCCGGGGTGACGGCCTCGCCGAGTACCTCGACGATGGCGGCGAACAGGTACTTCTGGACGATCGGGTACTCGTCGTTCCGGATGCCGACCGAGACGTGCTTCTGGGCGATCCGGGCGAGCATGGCGTCCGGCCGCAGGTCGGGGTGGGCGATCAGGGCGGACGCGAAGGCGGCTATCGAGCCGGCCAGCGCCTGCCGCTGGGTGCCGTTGGCCTGGTTGCCCCGGTTGAACCGGTCGCGCAGCAGCTCCGGGTGGTCGGCGAAGAGCGTGTCGTAGAAGAGCGGCGTGATCTCGCCGATCGCGCCGCCCACGGCGGGCAGGGTGGCTTCGACGATCTCGGCGGACTTGGCGGACAGCATGGGGCTCACTCCGAACTGGCATCTGAAATGCGTATTAAAGGTCGTGCGGAGGCGCGACCCGGCGGGTCGGTGAACGGGGGTGTGGGGTCAGCCGGCGGGTCTGCCGGAGAGGCTCAGCAGGACCGGCCCGGTGGGCGGGCCGACCAGGTCGTCGATCGAGAGCGGATCGAGCGAGGCGAAGAACGCCTCCTGCGCGGTCCGCAGCGCCCCGCGCAGCCGGCAGGCGGCCCGTAGCGGGCAGGGCGGCTCGTCCTCGCAGCCGACCACGTCGCCGACGCCCTCCAGCTCGCGCACCAGCGCCCCGAGCGAGCCGGTCCGGCCGGCGGAGGTGAGCGCGAGGCCCCCGCCCCGCCCGCGCCTCGCCTCGACCGCACCGAGGTGCTGGAGCCGGCTGACGACCTTGGCGGCGTGGGTGTACGGCACGCCCACCGACTCGGCCACCTCGCGGGTGGTCGGGTTCGCGTCCTCGTCGAGGACCGCCAGCCGCATGGCGATGCGGAGGGCGATGTCGGTGCTCTTGGTCAGCCTCACGCCCGGCAGGCTATCGAATGCGAATCCTGGAATCCAATTTGGGGTGCGCCCTCGGCGCCCGGGTGGAGCGCCCTGGTGGAGCGCCCGGGTGGAGCTGCACCCGGTGGCACACGGACGCGCCCCGCCGGGAGCCGGCGGGGCGCGTGGTGGGCGGCGGGGCGGGCGGGTGACCCGGTCAGCTCCGGACCGCCTCCGGCCGGGCCGGCGCGCCCGCGACCGGGTCGGCGGCGGCCGGGCCGCCGATCACGAACGGTGCGGGCCGACGGGCCGGGACGAGCAGGGCGGCGACGGCCGCCGCCAGGCAGAAGGCGGCGAGCAGGGCGAACCCGTGGGTGTAGCCCGATTCGTAGGGGTGGCCGGAGGGCTGCAGGTGGCCGGTGACCAGGCTGGTCATCAGCGCGGCGCCGATGGAGCCGCCGATGGTGCGGATGTTGGCGTTCATGCCGGTGGCCGCGCCGGTCTGCGCGGCGGGCACGCTCTGGACGATGAGGTTGCTCATCGAGGCGAAGGCGAGGCCGATGCCGAGCCCGAAGACCCCCGCCGCCAGGGCGACCTGCCACGGCCGGTCGTGCCAGGCGGCGAGCATCGCGCAGGCGGCCGAGCCGAAGACGGCGCCCGCGGTCAGCTGGGCCTTGGCGGGGAACCGGCCGGCGAGGCGCCCGCTGAGGATCCCGGCCACGAACATGGTGACCAGCATGGGCAGCATCAGCAGCCCCGCGCCGGTGATGCTCGACCCGAAGCCGTAGCCGGCCGAGGTCGGCGTCTGCGCGAAGCCGGGGAGGAAGGCCCAGACCGCGTACATGCCGCCGCCGAAGAGCAGGGCGGCGGTGTTGGTCGTCCAGACCGCCGGGAGGCGCATGATCCGCAGGTCGATCAGCGGGTTGCGCGAGCGGGCCTCGACCAGGGTCCAGAGGCCGAAGAGGACGACGGCCGCGACCAGCAGGCCGATCACCCCGTTGGAGCCCCAACCCCACTTCGAGGCCTGGCTGATGGGCAGCAGCAGGGCCACCAGCCAGCCGGAGAGGAGGACGGCGCCGAGCCAGTTGACACTGCCCGCGCCGCCGGCGCCCTCGGCGCGCTTGGGCGACTCCGGGACGTAGCGCTGGGCGATCACGGCGGTGACGGCGACGATGATCACCGGGAACCAGAAGAGCCAGCGGTAGTCCAGCGCGCCGACGATCGGTCCGGCCAGGACCATGCCGAGGCCGCTGCCCACCGCGATGACGGCGGACAGGTTGCTGATGCCGGTCGCCACCCGGGAGGCGGGGAACTCGTCGCGGATGATGCCGAAGGACAGCGGGAAGAGTGCGCCGGCGATGCCCTGGATGACCCGGGCGATGATCAGGACGGTGATGTTGGGAGCCAGGGCGGCGACCAGGCAGCCCACCAGGAGCGCGCCGAGCGCGGCGACCAGGGTGCGCTTCTTGCCGACCAGGTCGCCCACCCGGCCGAGGATCGGTGTGAAGATCGAGGCGGAGAGCAGGTAGGCGGTCATCACCCAGGTGACGGTCGCCTGCGAGGTGTTCATCGCGTGCTGGACGGTGGGCAGGGCGGGCGTGATCAGCGACTGGAGCAGGGCGAACACGCCCGCGCCGGTCGCGAGGACGCCGAAGGTGAGGCGATTGGACGGGCGGCTCATCGAACCTTCTCGGGGCATGGGGCGCGCAAGGGGAGCGCGCCCACGGGCTGCGGGCGGAAGCGGTGTGCGTGGTGCTTGGTGTGCGTGGTGTGCTGTGTGCTGGGTGGCGCGCGCTGTGCGGTGCCGGCGCCGGTGCGGTCGGAGCTGTGGTGCGTACCGCCGAAGGCGCGGCGAAGTGCGAGGTGTGGAGAACGGGCCAACAGGGCCGGTGCGTACGGCGCGGGCCGGCGGGTGCGCTCGGGATCCGGTGCCGGATCGACGGACGCGCTGGTGCCTCCACCGGGTGTGCCGGCAGGGGCGGGGACAGGACCTCACTGCTAAAGTTGAGGCATGCCTCCAGATTAGCGGAGGCGTACCTCCGCTTCAACCCGGTGTCCGAAAAGAGAGCCCCAGTGACGGAACAGGTCGTGGTCGGCGAGTTTGTGGCGGCCCAGCGCCCGCGCCGCGCCGATGCCGCGCGCAACTTCGACGCGCTGCTGGTCGCCGCCCGCGAGGCCTTCGCCGAGCACGGCGCCGAGGCCTCGCTGGAGGACATCGCCCGGCGGGCCGGCGTCGGCATCGGCACCCTCTACCGCAACTTCCCCACCCGTCGGCACCTCTTCGAGACGGTCTACGCCAACGAGGTCAATGAACTGAGCCTGGCCGCAGGGGAGTTGTCGGGCGAGTCGCCCTGGGAGGCGCTGACCGGCTGGCTGCGCAGGTTCGTCGCCTACACCCTGACCAAGCGGGCGATCCGCGAGGCGCTGGAGGGGGAGGAGTCGGACATCTTCCTGGCCTGCCGGCAGTCGATGTTCGACGCGAGCGCACCGCTGCTCAGGCGCGCGCAGGACGCGGGGGTGGCGCGGGCGGACATGTCCATCGACGACCTGCTGCGCCTCGTCTCGGGTGTCAGCTCGGTCGCGTTCCCCGACGAGGAACAGCGCGACCGCGTCCTGGCCATCGCCCTGGACGGCGTGCGGACCACCGCCTGACCGGCGACCGGCGCTCCCCGGCGGGCCGTTCGCACCCGCCCGCTCGCCCGCGACCGGGGAGAAGCGGGTGCGGGCCGTCCCGGCCACCGGCGTGTCGGCGGCGTCTCCTACGATGACGGGCATGAACGCTGACGGGTCGGACGCACGGCTCATCGACGGCCGGTTCGAGCTGCTGCAACGACTCGGCGGCGGAGGCATGGGCCTGGTCTGGCGCGCCCGGGACAACGCGCTCCACCGCGAGGTGGCGCTCAAGGAGGTCCGCCCGCCCGACCCGGCGATGGCGGCCGCCAACCCCGAGGACGCGTTGGAGCTGCGCGAGCGGGTGCTCCGCGAGGCGCGCTCCCTGGCGCGGCTCCAGCACCCGAACGTGGTGATCATCCATCACATCGTCGACACCGCCGACCATCCGCACCCCTGGCTCGTGATGGAGCTGGTCACCGGCGGCAGCCTCGCCGACCGGCTCTCCCGCGGCCCGCTCACCGTGCCCGAGGCGGCCCGGATCGGCCGCGGTGTGCTCTCCGCCCTGCGCGCCGCCCACGCCGCCGGCATCCAGCACCGCGACGTCAAGCCCGGGAACGTACTGCTGCGCCCGGACGGCACGCCCGTCCTCACCGACTTCGGCATCGCCGCCATGCAGGGCGCCACCGCCCTCACCAGCACCGGGGCCCTGATCGGCTCGCCCGAGTACATCGCCCCCGAGCGGATCCGCGGGGCGGAGGGCAACCCGTCGTCCGACCTGTGGTCGCTCGGCATGATGCTGTACGTCGCGGTCGAGGGCCACCACCCGCTGCGCCGCGCCACCACGCTCGCCACCCTCGCGGCCGTCCTGGACGAGCCGCTGCCGCCGCCGGCGCGGGCGGGGCAGCTCGCCCCGGTGCTGGCGGCCGTGCTCGCCAGGGATCCGGCGGTCCGTCCGAACGCGGAGCAGCTCGACCAGGCGCTCGCAGCCGCGGAGGCCGGGGCCGCCCCGGGCCCGGCCGGCGGTCCGGTGGCCTGGTCGCCGACGGGTCTGGACCTCCCGCGGCCCGCGGCGACCCCGTGGCCCGGTGCCGACCCGGCGATGAACGCCTGGACCGGATCCGCGCCCGGATCCGCCCCCGGCACCGGGGGCGGTCCCGGCGGTCCCGGGTACGACAGCGGCTCCGGCGCCGGTCCCGGGTACGGCCACGGGTACGGCTACGGCGCCGCCCCGGCCGACACGTTCGGTCACCCCGGGGAAGCCGGGCCGGGCCGCCCCGGCTTCCCCGGGCACCCGGTCGACGCGGTCCCGGCGGACGCCGTCCCGACCGGCGCGACCACGCACGGCCCGGCGGCCCCGGTGCCTCGGGGCGGGCGGGCGCGGGCGGTCACCCTCTCGGTCGTCGCCGTCGCACTGGCGGGTGCCCTCACCTGGACCCTCCTGCCCGACTCGGGCGCCGAGAACGACGCGGGCGCCGCCCCGGGCCCGTCGGTGTCCGGCCCGGCGGCGACCGGCAGCACGGGCCCCACCACCCCCGCCGCCGCGTCGACCGCGCCCGAGCCGGCAGCCGCCCCGTCGGTGACGGCCAAGACCGCGCCCCCGTCCGCCGTCCCCCCGGACTTCCTCACCCCGGCCGGGGTCCGCACGACGGTCGAGGCCTTCCGCCCGTCGCTGGCGGATTCCAAGATCACCCAGCTCACGGTCTACCCCACCTACGCGAGCGCCGAGGGGCCGACCGCGGCCGACCCGACGGTGTTCGACCGGCTCAACTACCGCGACGGCAAGGTCACCCGCACCCCGGGCGGCACCATGACGTCCCGTCAGAAGACCGTCGACCTGCGGAGCTACGACTGGGACATCATCCCGGCCCTGCTCCAGAAGGCCCAGGACACCCTCAACGTCCCCAACCCGACCAGCCGTTACCTCATCATCGGTCCGGACAGCTCCGACGGCACGCCCAGCATCAAGGTCTACCTGTCCGGCGAGTACGGCGGCGGCTACCTCTCCGCCGACACCAAGGGCACCGTGAAGCGGTCGTTCCCGCGCGGCAGTTGAGCGCGGCGCCCGGCGGCAGCGCCTGAGCGCGGTCCCCGAGACCGGTACCCGAGCGGCACCCGAGCCGCGCCGGCCTCAGACGGGCGGCGCGGCCAGTGCGCGGAAGGCCAGCAGGGCGATGTCGTCCCGGGTCTCGGCGACCTGGGCGAGCACGTGGTCGCAGAGTTCGTCCAGCGGCCGGTGGCCGACCGCGCCCGCCGCCTGCGCCAGCCGGTCCAGGCCGACGGTCAGGTTCTCCCCGGGCACCTCGACCAGCCCGTCGGTGTAGAGGAGCACGGTGTCCCCGGGCGCGATCCCGGTGCTGTGGGTGTGGCGCCGCTCGGCGGGGGCCACGCAGAGCGGCACGTCGGTCTCCTCGGTCACCAGGAAGCGCGGCTCGCCCGAGGCGGGTACCAGCAGTGGCGGCGGGTGCCCGGCGTTCGACCAGGTCATCCGCCAGCCGTCGTCGACCCGGGTGAGGTTCAGGTGGACGGCGGTGGCGAAGGCGGCCACGCCGAGGCCGTCGGCGGCCGTGTCGAGCGCGGCGAGGGTGTCGGCCGGGGTGTGCAGATGAGTGCGGTTGTAGGCGACCGACCGCAGCATGCTGCGCAGCTGCCCCATGGTGGTGGCCGCGGTGAGGTCGTGCCCGGCCACGTCGCCGATGGTCAGGGCGAGCGAGCCGTCTGGCAGCAGGAAGGCGTCGTACCAGTCGCCGCCGACCTCGGCCGCCCGGTTGCCGGGCTGGTAGCGGGCGGCGAGCTCGGCGCCGAGGACGACCGGCGGGGCGGTGAGCAGCGCCCGTTGGAGGACGAGTGCCACCTGCCGGGTGCGCTGGAGCTCCAGGGTCTGGCGCAGCGTGGCCTGGGCGCGCTGGAGGACGTCCTGGAGCAGGTCGATGTCCGGCCGGCCGGGCGGCGGGGTGTCCTCGCAGCCGGCCGCCGCGGCGAGGGCGACGGTGATGCCGTCGATGACGATCGGCAGCAGGGTGAGGCTGGTGGCGCGGGCCCGGGTGAGCCACTGGGCCGACTCCCGGGGGACGACGCCCGGGGGGATCTCGCCGACCGGGAAGGTCAGGAGCGCGGGGGCCTGGCGGGCGACGACCCGCAGGGCGGCCGGCCCGAGCCGGTAGCTCTGCTGGCGCAGCGCGGGCAGCGCGGGCAGCGGAGGCAGGCCGGGCCGGGCGGTGGAGGCGATCCGGGTGCCGAGGATCTCGTCGGGCCGGGTGGCGTGCTCGCGGGTGGAGAGCAGGAACACCGTGCAGGCGTCGGTGAGCTCCGGGACGACGAGGTCCGCGACGGCGGCGAAGGCGTCGTCCGGGCGGGCGGTCTCGGTCACCGCGAGGGCCCCGGCGAGCAGCCGCTCGCGGAGCCGGTTGCGCCAGCGGTCCTCGATGTCGGAGGTGGCCCCGACCCACTCCACCGGCCGGCCCTCGCGGACGATCGGCACCGCGCGGGCGGAGACGTGCCGGTACTCCCCGGTGACGGTGCGCACCCGGAAGGAGTGCTCGAACATGGTCGGCTCGGCGTCCGCCGCCTTCAGCCACTGCTCGGCCAGCCCGGCCCGGTCCCGGGGGTGGATGAGCTCGAACCAGGCCTCGTCCATGGTCTCCCGCCAGGGCTGCCCGGTGAGCCGCTGCCAGCCGGGCACGAGCTCGGCCATGCTGCCGTCCGCGCGGACGATCCAGACCAGCTGGGAGACGGCGGAGATCAGCGCCTCGTACCGCTCCAGGGTGCGCAGGCGGTCGGTGGAGAGCTGTTCGGCCTGCTGGGCGGCGTGCACCTCGGTGGTGGTGTCGATCGCGGCGATCAGGATGCCGGGGCCGAAGCGGGAGGAGATCGGGGAGCAGCTGTAGACGAAGTGCCGGTGGTCGCCGTCACCGTCCCCGGGCCGTTCCACCGTCCGGGGCGTGGTCACCTGGCGGGCGGTGCCGTCGGCGAGGACGTTGTCGAGCGTCTCGAAGAACCGCTCCACCCCGGGTTCGGCGAACAGCTCCCGGACGGGGACGCCGATCGACCGCGGCCCGAACAGCTCGCGGAAGGCGTCGTTGCGGTAGACCAGGCGGTGTTCCCGGCCCGCGGTCAGGGCGATCGCCACGATCGCCCGGTCGAAGACCTCGGGTGTCAGCTGCGGCTCGACCACCCCGTGGTGCCCCCTTGTCCGGTGTTGTGTCGTGCGGCAACCGCGTCCCCGTACCCGGGGTGTCCGGCTGCCTCCGGCCGGCTGCCCTCGGGTCTGCCCTTGCGGCGATCGCCCGCGGCCGTCCTTGGCACGATACGGTCTGGCCGGTACATCTGTACCGTTATGCCACGATTGTCGCCCTTGCCGGGGGTGACGCGTGAGTGCCCGGCGGCCGCGAGTTCGGCCGGGGCCGCCCGGGGCACCCGCTGCGCTCGCCTGCTGCGCTCACCCGGCCGGCAGCACGTTGGACAGCGGGAGGCCCTCGAAGAAGGCCACCGCCTCCTCGCGCCAGTGCGGGCGCCAGCCCGAGGCCTCCCCGGCGGCGGCCTCGGCGCAGCGGCGGATGTCGGCGCGGAGCCTGCCGTCCACGCCCAGCGACCGGGCCAGCTCGCGGACGCGCCCGACCGTCGCCGCGGAGCAGTCCGGATCGCCGAGCGCGGACTCCACCACGGCCCGCTGCGCGTCGTCCGCGGCGGCGAGCAGGGCGCTCACGGCGTAGCTGCGGCGGCCGGACCGGAGGTCGGCGCCGGTCGACTTGCCGGTGGCCGCCTCGTCGCCGAACAGGTCGAGGTAGTCGTCGCGCAGCTGGCCGCCGATGCCGACCAGCGTCGCGTACCGGCGCAGGCGCGCGTCGTGCGCGGCCACGTCCTCGCCGGCCGCCAGCAGGCCCAGCCGCAGCGGGGCGAGGACGGAGTAGCGGGTGGACTTGTACTCGCAGACGGTGTGCAGGAACTCCTCCTCCGGAAGCGCCCGGAAGTCGCGTTCGAGGTCGACGATCTGGCCGGTGACCGTCTCCGCGGCGGCGTTCAGCTGCACCTCCAGCATCGCCTGGCGCAGCTCGGCGGGGACGTCCGCCTCCAGCAGGACGCGCATCGAGAGGAAGGCGGCGAGGTCCCCGGCCAGGACGGCCAGGCCCAGCGCGGTGCGGTCCGCCGCCGGGAACTCCTCGCGGTAGGCGTAGTAGGTGGAGGGGCCGCCCCGGCGTACCGGCGCGTCGTCGATGATGTCGTCGTGGACGAGCCCGTGCGTCTGGAGCAGTTCGATGCTCAGCGCGGCCTCCGCCAGACCGGGCACCGGCTCGGTGGTCACCAGCCGGGCGGCCTCGTACAGCAGGGCGACCCGCAGCCGCTTGCCGCCGCGCAGCGAGAGGTCCCGCAGCAGCTCCAGGCAGCGGGGGGTGAAGCGGCTGAGCGGTGGCGTGTCGAGGCGCTCCGGCAGGGAGGCGAAGTAGGCCTCGAAACGGAGGTCGAACCGCCGCCGGTGTCCGGCGGCCCGTTCGCGGGCGGCTGCCATGATCGTCTGGTTCACGTGCCCTACCCTCGCACCCCCGCGCCCGGGCCCGCCGACGGGGGCCGGGTGCCTCGCGGGCGGCGCGCGGCGCGGCTACGGACAGGCGCGGTTCGTGTCCCGGGGAGCTTTGCCGGGTCGGCCGGGCTCCCCGGCCTTCGGCCGGGAGGTGGCCTCGGCACCCTTGCTCCGGCCGCGATACCGACCTGTCGGCCGCCGCCCGCGTCGGCCCCGGGTGGCCCTGACGCCGAGTCGGGGGAGTGGGAAGTCGGCGGGGCCGACTTCCCGGTCGGCCCCGCGTGCGGTCGGCGCTCGCCGACCGCACGCGGCCGGCGAGCGCCGACGGCACTTCGCCGAGCTCGATCTCCTCGACGGCCGGGTGCGCTTTCGCGGCTACTCGGTCCGCCCGCCGAGCCAGTCGCGGAGGAGGAACGCGGCCTCGGCCTCCTCCGCCTCCGACCGACGGGTGTCCTCCTCCCAGACCACGGTTCGGAAGAGTCGGGTGTCCCGCCACTGGGCCAGCGGCCGGTCGAGGTCCTCGTCGTTGGCCTCGTCGAGGTAGCGGCTCGCAGCGGTGTAGACCAACCGGAGTTCGGCGCCCACCACGTGGTACTGGTCGCACTGCGGAAGGAGTTCCCGCTGCATCGGCAGGGTCCTGTCCAGCTCGACGCCACCGAGATAGCTCGGCATCTCCGCCCGCATCAACTCGTCGAGGTCCCCGAGCTGCCCCGTGGTGAGCCCGGTGACGGTCGACACGGCGAGGTTGCGCGAACGGATCAGCGCGGTGAGCCCCGGGACGGTGAGGGACTTCCAGAGCGGGGGCGTGCGGGCGAGCAGGTGCGCGGCGATGTCGCCCGGGGTGGCTCCTGCGGCGAAGGCGGGCCCCGGTGACAGGCTCGCGACGGCCACGCCGAGGTCGCGACGGTACTCCGGGGCGATCCTGGTCGACTGGGTCAGCACGGCGCGGTCGATCTGGCCCGGGATCACCCGGTCCTCGTCGAAGAGCAGGGCGATACCCGTACGGCTCACGGCAGTTCCTTCTCGGGTGCGGGGAATGGCGACCCCTTCCCCGGGGCGGGTGGAGAACTCGTTGCGGAAATCGGCGGCGGTGAGTCCGGCCGGCGTGCGCAGTGCGGACGCGCCCATGTGCTTGAGGTGTGACTGGAACGGGGTCTCGGGCTGGCCGAAGACGAGCGCGGAGACGCGGATCGTGCCGTCGTCCAGGACCGCGGCCACGGTACCGAGGCCGGAGTAGACCAGCGGGTTCCGCGCGGCGTCGTGGAGCGTGCCCGAAGCGGTGACCGTCGTGAGCCAGTGCGGGTCGAAGGTGATGACGACGCTGCGTCCGCCGATGTCGAAGCAGAGGTGCGGGTCCTTCGCGAGGACTCCGGTGGGCTCCGACGGAGGCATCGTCGGGGGATTGCGGCAGCGCATCCGCGCTTCGAAGGAGACCAGCAGGCCGCGGTGTACGTGGTCGATCGTGCTCTCGCACAGCCTGGTCGCCGACTCGGCGTCCCACGTCTCGAACAACGGTCTGACACGGGAGACGAAGAGCCCGGGGGCCAGCCCCTGGCCCCGGAACGGCTTGGTGGTGTCGAGCTCCGCGTTCCTCGCCGCGCCGAGGATCGCGCTGCCGTCCGAGAGCATCGCGATCCGTGGCAGGTTGACCAGATCGACGCTGGAGAAACGTGCTCGCCAGCTGTGCGAGGACTTCCGCAGCGCCTCGGCGACGGCCTCGTCGGGAGGGCCGCTCTCCGGTGCCGCGTTCACCACCACGACGTTCACGCCGCCGTGGATGTCCCCCGCCTGAACGGCTGCCCCGGTGACCCGGCCGGAGAGGTCGTTGCGAACGTTCGGCGACGCCTGGTCGTGTGTCGTGCCGTCCCCCGCCGGTTCCACGTCGCTACCTCGCTCGGACTCACACCGGTCTGATGGGGTACACACATTACCCACGAGAGGTCGGGTCGGCCGACTTCCTGTGCTCGGGCCGCCGCTCCGGTGGTGTCAGGAGGCGCCGAAGACCTGTTCCAGGGCCTTGCGTGCGGCGAGCCGCCCTGCTTCACGAAACGCGCGGGGGTGGGAGTCGACGGGGTGGACGACCATGGACCGCAGCACGGCCCGGCAGTGGAGGGTGATCCGCCCGTCCTCGGCCAGCACCTCGCGCATGCCCTCGTCGAGCGCTTCGAGGAGTGAGAAGACCTCGCGGTAGTCCTCGTCGCCGCCGGCGGGGCCGAAGCGGAACCGGACGTCGTCCGGGAGGGTGAGCTCGAAGCGGGTGGGGCCGGTGCACGGCTCGAAGTCGACCGTCACGACGGCCGCTCCGCCTCCGCACCCGCCGGCCTGCCGGAGGTGCCGCGCCTGCACATCGCGGAGGGGCCGGGGCGGGAAGCGCATCGGTTCTGCGGGCATCCGGCCATCGTAGAGCGGGGCTGCGCGGACCGGTCGCCCCGGCCGCTCCCTGCCAGGGTGACGGCACCCTGTGAGTCAGGGGGAACGCCCGGACGTGCACAGGAAGTCGGCCATACCGACTTCCTGTGCACCGCGTTCTGTGGGCACCGACCGTCAGCCGTCGCCGGGGGCCTGCGCCTCGGCGGTGAGGAGGGCGAGCAGGCCGGGGAAGCGGGCGTCGATGTCGGTCCGGCGGAGGGCGGCCATCCGGCTGTTCCCCCGGTCGACCTGCCGGATCAGGCCGGCCTCGCGCAGCGCGCGGAAGTGGTGGGTGACGGTGGCCTTCGAGACGGGCAGCGCGAAGGAACTGCAGGTGCGCGCGGTGCCGTCCGGCGAGCAGGCCAGCTCGCGGACCACTCGGCGGCGCAGCGGGTCGGCGAGCGCCGCCAGCACCTTGCCGAGCTCGATCTCCTCGACGGCCGGGTGCCCTTCCTCGTCGGGCATGGGTGACCTCCCTCAGGTACGGCTTGAATCGTACCTCTCGGCAGCGGTACTGTCCCCGAGGTATGAGATTCGTCGTACCTCGGGTGAGGGAGAAATCGCATGGATCAGCTGGTCACGCTCGTCGGGATCGCCCGCCCGAAGCCCGAACGGGCCTTGGAGCTAAAGGAGTTGCTGCTCTCCTTCGTGGCCCCCACCCGGCGGGAGCCGGGCTGCCTGGAGTACCACTTCCACGAGGATCGCGAGGAGCCCGGCGTCTTCGTGTTCTACGAGGCGTGGCGAAGCCAGGCCGACCTCGACGCCCACCTGGCCCTGCCGCACCTGAGCGCCTTCTGGGAGCGGCGGATGGACTACCTGGCCAGTGACCTGGAGATCCGCTTCCTGACGATGCACAGCCCCTACGGCCGGGAGTAGCCCGCCGCCGGCTGCCATTCGGCGGCTGTTATTCGGCGGGGATGCCGCGGAGGAGGAAGGGGAGGTGGGCGCCGCGGGCGAGGGCGTCGAGGGCCTGGGTGACGCGGTGGTGCTGGTCGGGGTCCATGGTGTCGGCGAGGTGGTCGGGGTGGATGAAGTGGAGGCCGGTGATGTGGTGCGGGGGTCGGTGGTGGGTGGTGGTGGCTTGTTGGGCGCGGGTGAGGCGGCCGCCCCAGTAGACGAAGTCGATGGCTTCGGGGAGGAGTCGGGCGTCGGTGTAGTCGGTGGCGAGGATGCTGCGCAGGGGGAGGACGAGGCCGGTTTCGGTCTCGGTGTGACGGCGGGCGGCGAGGTGGGGGAGTTCGTTGCGTTCGGCGCTGCCGCCGGGGAGGGTGAGGCCGTTCTGGTGGGTGGTGGCGACGAGGAGGACGGCGCCGTCGGGGTCGAGGGCTAGGGTCTGGTGGCCGAGGCGTCGGCGGGGCGGGTTGGTGAGGATGTCGGGCAGGGGGTAGAGCACGGCTTGCTCCTGGGGTGGAGGGGGTTGGAGTCGCCAGGTGTAGGCGGTGGGGAGTCCGGCGACGACGCCGGTGGTGAGGATGAGGCCGAAGACGAGGAGTCGGGGTGTGAGCGGCCCGTCGCGGATCGGCCGGCAGGCGAGGGCGGCAGCTCCGGCGCTGAGCGCGGGGATCGTGAGGGTGACCGCGAGGAGCCTGGACGCCGGGCTCACGCCGCGCTGTTCGCGCGGGGCGGGCTCGGGTGCTGGACGGGGATGTGGCGGGGCTGGTCGAGCCGCTGGAGGTCCTCGGGCCGGGTGGTCCACTCGCAGCCGCCGGCTTCGGGCCGGAGGTAGGCGGTGCCGCCGAGGGTGTCCATGTAGACGCCTTCGGCGGGCTGCCCGTCGGGGGAGCGGTGGGCCCGGTCGCGGACGACTTCGCCGATCCGGGGCTGGTAGGCGGGCGTGCGGGGGCGGCTGGGCATGCGGGCTCCTTGGTAGCTCTGTGCGTCGAGTCCCTTACGGCTCGTGTTTATGATGACCCTCGTTGGTGCAGGATCAGCCCGAGATCTGAATTTGATGCTGATGATCCACAAGTTGGTGGGACATGGTTAATCGCAGGCAACTTGACCCGACATCAGGCCCGTGGGCGCCCTTCGGCGTGCAACTGCGCAGGTCGCGAGAGGTGAAGGGGCTTACGCAGGCCCAGCTGGCGAAGAAGGTCGGATTCGACCCGTCCTATGTCTCCTACGCTGAACTTGCAACGCGCGAGCCTCCGAGTGAGAAGTTCGCTCGTAGGGCCGACGAGGCGCTGGAGACCGGAGGAACGCTGCTGCTGATGTGGCTGCAGAACAAGCACTCGGCTCTCCTGGAGGGCTTCCCCGAGTATGCGAGCCACGAAGCGAAGGCTGCCGAGATACGGATCTTCGAATCAGGCGTCGTTCCTGGGCTGTTCCAGACCGAGGCCTACGCAACTGCCCTGGCCATGGCCGATGTTCGTCGTGGAGCGATCACTCAGAGGCAAGCGGACGAGCGAGTCACCTTCCTGCTCACTCGTCAGCAGTTGCTGCGGCGGAGCAGCCCTCCGCTCGTGCATGCCGTTCTCGACGAGAGCTGCTTGCGGCGGCCGATCGGGGGGTGGGGCGTGATGGACGAACAACTCGGCTTTCTGGAGCAGCAGTTCGACGTGAGTCACGTGATTCTTCAGGTTGCCCCGTTTGCCATGGCAGAGCACAGGCCGTTCGCTCTGCCTATGGTGCTCCTTACGCTCTCTGATCACTCGTTTTTGGGGTATTCGGAGTCGGAGGGGCGCAGTCATCTTGAGCGCAATTCTGGCGCGCTGACAGCGTGGAAGAGACAGTACGATCGACTGCAGGTGGGAGCGCTGGCCGAGACGGCGACTCTCGAATGGATTCGCGCTGCTCGGGAAGGAACCACATGTCCGACATCAACTTGACTCGCGCCGCGTGGGTGAAGTCCAGCTACAGCCAGCAGGGTGGCAACTGCATCGAGGTGGCGCCCGGGTTCCCTGGTGCCATGCCTGTTCGTGACTCCAAGGACTCCGAGGGGCCTTCGCTCGTCTTCGCAGCCGATGCCTGGCGGTCGTTCGTCGCCGCCGTACAGGCGGGCGAGTTCGGCGCCGTCTGATCGATCGTCGCCTGCGCCCTCCGATCGCATCCGATCGGAGGGCGCTCTGCGTGGGTAGCCTCAAGGTGATGGGTGGTGAACCCAAGCTTGAGGAAGGAGCTTCGGCTGCGATGCTCGTCGACCTGAGTGGTGCCCGGTGGCGGAAGAGCAGCTACAGCAATGGCGGTGGCGGCTGCGTGGAGGTTGCGGACGGCTACGGCGGTGCCATGCCCGTTCGTGCCTCCAAGGATCCCGGCGGGCCCGTGCTCGTCTTCGCGGCCGATGCCTGGTGGGTGTTCGTTGCAGGCGTTCAAGGTGGGGAGTTTCGGTTGTCGTCAGAGTGACGAATAGTCGCTACTCTGGCCCCATGCGAATCACTCTCACGCGTGCCAGTGTTGCCATGGGGGACGATGTGGACGCGCCCCACGAAGCCCACCTGGAGGCCGACGGCGCCACCACGCTCGGCGAGTTCGTGCGTCAGGTCGCCCTCTCGGGGTACTTCCCGCAGATGGCCTGCTGGGTGGTGTTCGATGGCCGGCGGAAGCCGGCGCCCGCGCCGATCGCGATGCTCTCGGCGCCCTGGGAGCAGCCGCGGTTCCTGGACGACGCGCTGCGGCACCGGTCGCTCGACTCGCTCGCGGGTGAGCACGGTGAACTCGGTGAGAACGGCGAGCTGAGCCTCTTCTTCGACTACCGGGCGACCATCGCGCCGGACGTCCTGTGGCAGCGCCTCATCGGCTGACCGACGCCCCGACGCCCCCTCACCCCGTGCCGAACGTCCGGCGCAGACAGGTCGCCAGCCGGTCCGGGGTGGGCGGGTGGAAGCGTCCGGCGAGGTAGCCGTCGGGGCGGATCAGGAAGGCCTCGCCGGGGCGGGCCCCGTAGGCGCTGCGGAACTCGCCGCCGGTGTCCCGGGCGGTCGGCAGCCGCCACAGGGGCGCGGGCGCGTCCGGTGCGAGCACCGCGTAGACGTCCAGCAGCCCGTGGGCCGTGGAGAGGGCGGCGACCGCGCACGTGGTGACCGGCTCCTCGGGTGTCGCCGCGTCGAGGTGGAACAGCAGGGTGTGGCGCGGGCCGCGCAGCAGGTCGAACAGCCGGACGGGGTAGTGCGCGAGGTCGCGCGCCAGTCCCCGGCTGTCCGGGGCCCGTTCGCCGGAGCCGGGCCCGTGCCCGTGCCCGGCCGGTCCGCCGTCGCCCTCCGGCTCGACCAGCGGGCTGTCCGGGTAGCCGACCAGCAGCTGGGCCTCCCGCCGCAGCACCGCGTCGAGGATGTCGGGCGAGCCGGGGTCGGCCTGGACGCCGGTCCGGGAGTGGCGCACCGTCCGGCCGACCACCTCGGCGCCCACCGGGTGTCGTTCGGCGTGGTAGCTGTCGAGCAGGCCGGCGGCGCCGACGCCCCGGACGGCGAGCGCCAGCTTCCAGGCGAGGTTGTAGGCGTCCTGGATGCCGGTGTTCATGCCCTGCGCGCCGGTGGGCGGGTGGATGTGGGCGGCGTCGCCGGCCAGGAAGAGCCGCCCGGCCCGGTAGCGGTCCACCAACCGGTGGCTGATCCGGAAGGTGGAGGACCAGCGCAGCGCCGAGGCGTGCGTCGGCTGCGGCGAGAGCCGGTCGAGCACGGCCTGGATGTGCCGCAGTTCGGGGGCCGCTCCGCTCTCCAGCCCGTGCGCGACGCCGTCCTGGGCCCCGGCGCGGGCCAGTTCGTCCGGGACCAGCATCGACACCCGGTAGCGCTTGCGGCCGGGGAGCGGGATGCAGACCAGCAGGTCGTCGACCCGGCCTTCGGCGTCGTGGTGGGTGGCGCGGACGCCGTACCCGGCGGGGAGGTCCCAGTCGACCTCGACGTCGCCCAGCATGTACTGCTCGGGGAAGGCGTCGCCCTCGAAGCGCAGGCCCGCCGCCTTCCGGACCAGGCTGTGCGCGCCGTCGCAGCCGATCACGTAGCGCGCCCGGACCTCCCGCGGCCCGGACGGTGTCGCGAGCACGGCCAGGACCCGGCCGTCGGGCCCGTCGGCACCACCGGTGCCCGCCTCGGCCTCCTGATCGAGGGCGAGCAGCTCCGTGCCGCGCTCGACCCGCGTGCCGTACCCGGCGAGGTGCTCGGCGAGCAGCCGCTCCGTCGTGTACTGGGGGAGCGCGGCGAAGCCGTAGGGGATGTCGGGCGGCATCGTGAGCTCGATCCGCGGCCCGGGCCGCCCGTCGACGAAGGGCAGCTGGCCGTGCATCGGGACGGCCTCGTTCAGCGCCGCGCCGACCAGGCCCATGGCGTCCCACACCTCCATGGTGCGCGGCTGGACGCCGACGGCCTTGGCGTAGTGCTGGGGGACGGCCAGCCGGTCGATGATCCGGCAGTCGACCCCGTGGCGGCGAAGCTCGGCCGCGGCCGTCAGTCCGACCGGGCCCGCGCCCACCACCAGTACGTCGATCTCGTCCATGACCGCTCCCGGGGACGTCCTGACCGCCTCCCTCCAGGCTGCGCCCGACCGGCACCGGTCCGCCACCGCTGCCGGAGAGCCCAGCCACCGCTGCCGGAGGGCCCGGCCGCCGGTACCCGAGCGAGCCCCGGCCACCGGTGTCGGAGCGGCCCCCGGCCACCGCCGCCGCGGTGACCTCCCGGGCCGGCGACGGAGGGCAACCAATTCCAAACACTTGGCGACAATCCCGGCCAACTCATGACGGTCCGTCAATCAGCCTTCTACGCTTCGTCCGGCCCCGGTGCGGTGGCGGAGCCGCCGCCGCACCCGGTCGCTTCCCCCGATGTACTGACGAGTCTGGAGCAGACCCCCGTGAGAATAAGCCGTTCCCCGAGCCGCACCTGGACGGCCGTGGTCGCCACCGGCGCGGCCACGGCCGCGCTGTTGGTGCAGCCCGCCACAGCCTGGGCCGCGGCGCCCGCGCCCGTCGTGACGACCACCGTCGCCGTGGCGCCCTACCCGGCGGGCGTCGCACTCGCGCCGGACGGCAGCCGGGCGTACGTGACCAGCCAGAGCAGCGGCACCGTCACCGTGCTCGACGCCGCCACCGGCGCGGTCTCCGGCACGTTCACGGCCGGCAGCGGCTCGTACGCCGTGGCCTGGTCCCCCGACGGGCAGCACGCTTATCTGACCCACCAGCTCGACGACGCGGTCAGCGTCGTCGACACCGCGAGCAACACCGTGGCGGCCACCGTCGCGGTCGGCGCCGAGCCCTTCGGGGTGGCCGTCTCTCCGGACGGCGCCCGCGCGTACGTCAGCAGCGCCGGCGCGGCGACCGTGAGCGTGATCGACACCGCGAGCAACACCGTGACCGCGACCGTCCCGGTCGGCGCGGAGCCGCACGGCGTGGCCGTCTCGCCCGACGGGGCGCACGTCTACGTCGCCGCCTCGGGCGCGCAGGCGGTGGACGTCATCGACACCGCGAGCAACACGGTGAGCGCGGACGTCCCCGTCGGCCACGGAGTCTTCGGCCTGGCGCTGAGCGCCGACGGCTCCCGCCTCTGGACGGGCAACGGCGGTGACGACACCGTCAGCGTGCTGGACACGGCGGGCCGCACCGTCGTGTCCACGGTGACGGTCGGGGCCAACCCGTTCTCGGTCGCGCTCTCGCCCGACGGCAAGTCGGCGTACGCCTCCAACTACGGTGACGGCACGCTGAGCGTGATCGCCACCGCGGACCGCAAGGTCACCTCGACGGTGCCGGTCGGCACCAGCCCGTACGCGCTCGCCGTCACCCCGGACGGGCGGCGCGGCTACCTGGCCGACTTCGCCGCGAACGCCGTGACGGTGCTCGGCTTCCCGCTGCCGGTGCCGGTCGTCACCGGGGTCAGCCCGGCGAGTGGACCGCAGGCGGGCGGGACGAAGGTCACCATCACCGGGACCGGCCTGAACGGCGCCACCGCCGTGAGCTTCGGCGCGGCCGGGAACGCCACCGCCGTCTCGTGCACGGAGACCGGCTGCACCGCCACCGCTCCCGCCGCCGCCGCGGCCGGGGTCGTCGACGTCCGGGTCACCACGGCCGGCGGTACCAGTGCCGTCGTCCCGGCCGGGCGCTTCACCTACACCGCGCCCACCGCCGACCTCGCGGTCTCGCTCGCCGCCACCCCGGTGGGCGGCCTGTTCTCCGGGCGGGTCGACTACACCCTCACCGTCACCAACCAGGGCCCGGAGACGGTGACCTCGGCGACGATCTCGGCCGACCTGCCGGCCGGCTTCACCGCCTCCTCGACCGACTGCACGATCGCGGCGGGCAAGCTGACCTGCGCGGTCGCCGGTCCGCTCGCGAAGGGGGCGAGCGTCACCCGGCACGTGACGGTCCACGTCGGCCTGCTCAACCTCGGCCGGACCTTCACCGTCACCGCCGCTCGCACCGCGAGCGCGCCCACCGACCCGGTGGCGGCGAACGACCGCGCGTCCCGCACCTGCTCGGCCACGCTCGCGTTGCTGATCAGCTGCAAGTGAGTCCGGCGCCGCCGACGCTCCCCTTCGGGAGGGCGTCGGCGGCGCCGCCGTGCACCGCTTCGGCGCTCAGCCGACGGGTGCGCCGAACCACTCGGCGAGCCGGTCGAGCAACTCGCCCTGGTCCTCGCCGACCCAGGCCACATGGCCGTCCGGCCGCACCAGCGCCGCGGGCACGTCCACCTGCGCGCCGGCGTCGGCGACCCGGTCGACCCGGTCCGCCCAGCCCGCCACCGAGAGCCGCCCGGTCCGGTCGAGCAGCAGGCCCCGGCCCTCGTGCATCAGCCCGTAGAGGCGGCCCTCCGCCAGCCGGACGTCCCGCAGCCGCCGGCCGACCAGGTCGTGGCCCCCGCCGAGGTCGTAGCGGACCTCGACCGCCGTGATCATCCCGGTCACCTGGCGGTTCACCTCCTCGATGTCCATCAGCCTGGACAGCAGGTTCCGCAGCGCGGTCGCGCCCGGGGAGGCCCCCAGCAGCGTGATCTGCGCCCGGGTGTTGTCCAGCACGGCGGAGCCCACCGGGTGGCGCTCGGCGTGGTAGCTGTCCAGCAGCCCCTCCGGTGCCCAGCCGTTGACCGTGGCGGCCAGCTTCCAGCCGAGGTTGAACGCGTCCTGGATACCGGTGTTCAGGCCCTGGCCGCCGGTCGGCGGATGGATGTGCGCGGCGTCGCCGGCCAGCAGCGCCCGGCCGACCCGGTAGCGCTCGGCCTGCCGGGTGGCGTCGCCGACCCGGGAGAGCCAACGCGGCGAGTGCACACCGAAGTCGGTGCCCGCGAAGGCCCGCAGCTGCTGCTTGAACTCGTCCAGGGTCGGCGGGACCGACCGGTCCTCGGCCACCCCGGCGGCGGGCACGATGATGCGGAACACGCCCTGCTGCCCGTCGACGTCGGGGGCCACGCCGAACCGCGGCTGGGTCGCGCGGACCTGCTCGACGACGGCCGCGATGGTCGCCCGGTCCTCGGCCGCCCCCATGTCGCCCAGCAGCGTATCGACGGTGGTGGGCTCACCGGGGAAGGCGACGCCGAGCAGCTTGCGCACCGTACTGCGGCCGCCGTCGCAGCCCACGAGGTAGCGCGAGCGCAGCCGCGTTCCGTCCGCCAGCTCGACGCCCACCCCGTCCTCGTCCTGGCTCAGTCCGACCACCTCGCGGCCGCGCCGGATCTCGGCCCCGAGTTCGTGGGCGCGCTCGGCGAGCAGCAGTTCCGTCGCGGTCTGGGAGACGGCGAGTCCGTACGGGTGGGCGGTGTCCAGCGTCTCCGGCCACGCCTTGTGGACGCCGCCGAAGAAGCCGCCGATCCGGAACTTCTCGCCCGCGGCGAGGAACCGGTCCAGGAGACCGCGCTGGTCCATCATCTCGACGCTGCGCGTGTGCAGGCCGCGCCCGCGCGACCGGGCGTCCGGCTCCGTCGCCCGCTCCAGCACCACCACCTCCACTCCGGCCAGCCGCAATTCGGTCGCCAGCATCAGGCCGGTCGGTCCGCCGCCGACCACGATCACGTCAATCATCAGAACGCCCGTTCAACGAGAGTGGATTTCCGGACGGTCGGCCGCTGCCCGTCCGGTGGTGCGTACACCCCGGCCCATGCCGGATTTCCGTGTCCGCGAGCTGCGCCGGGAGTTCCGGCCGTCGTGCGGCCCCCGCGCCGGGAGCGGTGGACGGGCGCCGATCCGTCAGGGCCGCAGGTCCCGGCCCAGGTCGACCATTGTGCGGCGGCCCCGGGGTCTTGCCGCAAGGCCGGGGGTGCGCTATATCTTGGTAGCGGCGAGGAGTGGATTCACCTCCTCGCCTTAGTCATTTCCCCGTCCGCGGCTTCCTTCCGAATCGGTGCCGCCGTCCGGACGGAATTGTTCCGGGCACGGTGAACCCCCGGGCCCTTTCGAGAGCGCGCCCATTCTGCGGCCATTCCCCCCGGAGTTTCGGCGCGCCGCGCCCGGCGCGCCCGTGCGGTGGCAGCCCCGCACAGTCGCTCTGGACGGAACGTCCGGGCTGGACGTACAGTCCAGATATGACCGCGGAGACCCCCGACCCACGCGTCCGGACCTGGGCGCCCGTCTGCCAGGCGGTGGCCCTGCTCCTCGGGCCGTACGCCGAGGTGGTGCTGCACGACGCCGTTCGGGACGAGGTGCTCGCCATCTGGCACCCGATGAGCGGCCGCGCCCCCGGCGACCCCTCGCTGCTCGGCGAGCTGGACGACCTGGTCCCTGCCCTGCCCGAGGTCTACGGGGCCGATGTCCTCGGGCCGTACGAGAAGCTGCTGCCCGACGGCCGGCGCCTCTCCTCGGTCAGCGCCGTCCTGCGCGACGACGACGGCCGGGCCTCGGCGGTGCTCTGCGTCAACCTCGACCGCGGACCGCTGGAGCAGGCCGCCGCCCTGCTGGCCGGCTTCGCCGCACCCACCGCGCCGCGGCCCGAGCCGCTCTTCGAGCGCGACTGGACGGAGCGGATGAACGACGTCATCGGCGGCTACGTCCGCGCCCACGGCCGCCCGCCGGACCGGCTGGGCCGCGAGGACCGGCTCGCCGTCCTGCGCGAACTCGACCGGGCCGGGGTGCTCGCGGTGCGCCGGGCGGTGCCGGCCGTGGCGACCGCGCTCAAGGTCTCGCGCTCCACCGTCTACACCCTGCTCGCCGAACTCCGGGCCGAGCCCGAGCCCGTCGCCGAACCCGAACGCCCGGCCGAACCCGCACCCGGGGCCGAACCCGAACGCCCGGCCGAGCCGTAGCCCGGTCCGGGACCGGGCTACGGGCACCGGACCCCACCGCACCGCAGAGGAACCAGTGATGACCACGCTCCCCGACTTCCGGCTCGAAACCTACTTCTCCCGCTGGGAGTTCACCGCCCGCCACCACCTCACCGCCTCCGACGCGCAGACCATGACGATGTCCGAACTCCTCGCCCTGGCGGACCAGGAGGAGCGGCAGGCCTGGGACACCCTGGCCCTCGGCTACACCGAGACCTTCGGCGACCCGGCCCTGCGCCGGGCGGTCGCCGGGATGTACGAGCAGGTCGGCGCCGACGACGTGATCTGCTTCGGCGGCGCCCAGGAGGCGCTCAACCTCGCCATGCAGGTGCTGCTCGGCCCCGACGACCACGCCGTCGTGCTGACCCCCAACTACCAGTCCGCCGAGACGATCCCGCTCTCCCTCTGCGAGGTCACCGGCGTCGCCCTGGACCCGGCGCGCGACTGGGCGCTGGACCTCGACGAGCTGGTGGCCGTGCTGCGCCCGAACACCCGGGTCGTCTCGGTCAACTTCCCCAACAACCCGACCGGCAAGGTCATCGGGGCCGACGACTTCACCCGCCTGGTCCGGCTCTGCGACGAGCGCGGCATCCGGCTCTTCAGCGACGAGGTCTACCGCGGCCTGGAGCGCGACCCGGGCCGCACCCTGCCGCAGGCCGCCGACCTCTCCGAGCGTGCCCTGTCGCTGAACGTCACCTCCAAGTCGCTCGGCCTGCCCGGCCTGCGGATCGGCTGGATCGCCTGCCGCGACCGGGAGTTGCGCTCCCGGCTGGAGCGCGCCAAGCACTACACCACCATCTGCAACTCGGCCCCCGGTGAGATCCTGGCCCGGATCGCGATCCGGAACCGGGAGCACATCCTGGCCCGCAACCGCGCGATCATCGACGCGAACCTGCCGCTCTTCGACGCCTTCTTCGCCGAGCACGCCGAACTGTTCGACTGGCGGGCCCCGGACGGCGGCTGCGTCGCGTACCCGCGCTACCTCGGACCGGACGGCGTCGAGGCGTTCTGCACCGCGCTGGTCGAGCAGGCCGGTGTCCTGCTGCTGCCGGCGAGCATCTACCGTTCCGAGCTCACCCCGACGCCGACCGACCGGTTCCGGATCGGCATCGGCCGCCGCGACCCGGCCCCGGCCCTGGAGGCCCTCACCGACTGGCTGAAGGGCCGGCGCTAGGGAGGCGCGGTGCCGAGGTCAGCCCTGCCGGGCCTCCTTGGCCCGGTGCTTGAGACCGAACAGCGCGCCGGAGAGACCGTGCGGCACCAGCCAGGACACGTCCTCGCGGTCCTCAGCTCCGAAGCGGTACTTGTAGGGCTCGGTGCCGCGCAGGAAGTCGAAGGTGGTCAGGCCCTGTCCGGCGGCCGCCCGGACGGCCTCGGCGATCACCGCCGTGCCGAGCCGCAGCGGGGCCCAGGCCTGGTCCCAACCGATCTGGTAGTAGGCGAAGGTGTCCCGCCAGCGGAACCCGTAGAGGGCGCCGACCACCTCCCCGGCGCGCTCGGCGACCAGGAAGGCCGGGCCCTCGCCGCGCCCGGTGGCGGCCGAGCGCTCGATCAGGCGCACGTGCAGCGGTGCGCGGGCCTCGTCGAAGGTGGTCGGCAGGCCGAGAGCGCCCCGGCGCAGCCGGTGCAGTCGGAGCACGGTGTGCAACAGGGTTATCCGCTCGGCGAGTTCGCCGCTCCCCACGGCCGGCGCCACCCAGCGGAAGGTGATCCCCCCGGCGGCGAGCTTGCGGCCGTAGCGGCGCAGGTCGGCACGGAACTGGCGGGAGCCGAGCGCGTCCGCACCCGGGGTGAGGTCGACCCGCGGGCACGGGGTGCGGCCGACCTCGACCGCACCGGCGGGCAGCAACCCGCTCTGGCCCGGGTCGAGATCGGTGAGCAGCAGGGTCGCCCGCCGGGCGCGCCGGGCCAGCCAGGCGGCCACCTCGGCCCGTCGCTCGGGTGCGACGGTGACGCCGCAGTGGTCGGCCGCGCCGGGGCCGGAGCCCAGCACCGTCAGACAGGGGACGGTCAGCGGCGCCCGCGGGTGCAGCCGCCGCCGGGTGCGCAGCAGCGGTACGACGGCGCTCACCCGGCCGTCCGGCTCGCGCCAGACGGTGACCTCGCCGCCGCCCTGCCGCGCGCCCAGCGTCTCCCACCAGGAGAGCGCCCACTCCGGCGTGGTGAACCAGGAGCCGCCCGGATCGGCGGCCGCCAGCTCCCGCCAGCCGTCCAGCACCCGCGCCGGCAGCGCGGCCGTCCGGTACCGGACCGGTCCGGGCGCCGCACCGACCGCACTCTTCGCCGTGATCTCCAACGCCCCGCCCCCCAGGTGGTGTTCAGGCGCCGCCGCGCAACCGGTGCACGGCCGGGTGCAGCCCCGAGAGAATGGTGTCGAACCTGTCCCGGCTCGTGGTGGAGTTCACCCGGAGCCGGCTGATTCGCAGCGGGCGTCCGGGCAGCAGCCGGTCGTGCCGGTGGTCGAACAGGAAGCCGACCCGGTAGCCGAGCCGGCGCAGCACGGGCTCGGCGCGCTGGTCGAGGTTGCCGTTGGGGTACGCGAAGGCGGTGGGTTCCTCGCCGTCGAGCCAGCCGGTGAGCGCGTGGTGTGCGGTGGTGATCTCGTCCCGGAGGGTGTCGTCCTCGCACTGGTCGAGGCAGGGGTGGCCGACGGTGTGGTTGCCGATCGCCACCCCGGAGCGGTGGAGCGTCAGCAGGTCGTGCCGGGTGAGCTGCTCCTGCCGGGGCGCGCGGGCCCGGGCGCTCTCGCGCAGTTCGGCGAGGGCGGTGCGGCGGTCGCGGTCGGGTAGGGTCTTCAGCCGGCGCACCACCGCGCCGGGCGGGCAGCCCGCCAGGCTGCGCGCGGTGCCGCCGCGGGAGGCCAGGAACGCGGCCTCGGACCACCAGAACGGCCGGTCGCCGTCGATGAGTTCGGTGACCACGAAGGCGGCGGCCGGGATCCGGAGCCGGGTCAGCACGGGCAGGGCCTCGGTGAGCACCGTCCGGTCGCCGTCGTCGAAGGTGACCAGCACGCTGCGGGGTGGCAGCGGACGGCCGGAGCGGACGGCCTGCTCGACCCGGGGCAGCGAGATCGGGCGGGCGATCCGGACCAGGCGGGCCATCTGGAGCGCGAAGGTCCGCGGGTCGTCCACGCCGTGGTAGGCGAGGACGGCGAGACGGCGGGTGGCGGCGAGCCGGAACAGCGGCTGCAGCGGGGAGTTGCGCAGCGCGGCGTCGACGCTGCTCCGGCGCCCGGCGAGCCGGCCGGGCGGGGGAGCAGCGGCTCCGGCCCCCCCGACCGGCGGCGGCGCGGCCCCGGTCGTCGGGCCGGCGCCTCTGCTGCTCGGACCGTCACCGGCCCCGGTCGCACGCGTGGTCCCCTCGGGCATCGACACGCTCCCCCTTCTCCCCGTGAGCACTGCCGTGAGCGACTGCCATCGGCGCTGCGGCGCGGGAGTCGGGCATGGCACACGGGCAGGGTCCGCCCGCACGGGCGCACCTCTGCCGGGTGGGCGGCCCGCCCCGCTCCCCGAATTGCCAAGATAGTGCAAAATCCCATGCTCCGAGGAGGGTTGCGCACGGCGGGCGGGTTTCGGGGGACAGGTTGGCGCATTGTCGGCGCGCGCCTGGCCCGAGTGCGGGCCGGGAGTCTCCTGAGTGGCCGCCGGTGGTGCCGGGGGAGCGGGTGGAGCCGGTCCGCCGGGGTGCGGGTGTGCCGCGCGGGGGTGGGCCGGCCGCCGGTTGCGGACCCGGCGGCCGGCCCCGGAGAGGGGCCCGACGGCCCCGGCTCACGGATCCCCCGTACTCCCCGTACTCCCCGTACTCCCCGGCGACCGGCGTCCCGGCGACGCGTGGCGGGGCACCGCGGGGTTCTCCGGTGGATCAGAAGGGGGCGGTGCAGGTGGTCACCTGGTGCTCGGCCTCCAGGGCCGGGCCGCCGACCGCGCAGATCATCTTGAGATCCCCGGTGACCACGCGCGGCGTCACGGCCTTGGCGTACCCCTTGGTGACGGTGGTCGCGGACGCGACGGTGACCCATGGGCTGCCCCAGGCTCGCTGCGTCCTGACCTCGACCTGAACCACCGTCAGCTGTGTCGAGGAGGCCGGCGAGACGTGCGCCACCCCGACGACTCCTCCGCCGTCCTTCTCCAGCCATACGCAGGGCCGGTTGACGGCGGCGATACACGCCACCTCACCGGTCCCGTTCGTCGTCGACGCCGCCGAGGCCGGGGTGGCCATCGACGCCGTGATCCCTGCCACCGCGACCATCAGGGCTGCGATCCGAGCGCGCATGATATGAACCTCCTTGGAAATCAAGGGAATCTCACTCCGTGGGATGAGTCTTGCACATTTCGTGGGCATGCCATATGTGTGCTGCGTCACACTCAAGGTGACCGTTCAACTACGCACCGCAACCGGCGGATCGGCCTCCGGTCGTGAGCGACCCCGGGCGGCGGGGCGAACCGGCCCGGAGGGCGCCCCGCGCGGCGCGTCGGCGACCGGCCCGGCCGACCCCGTCGTGAGCCGGTCCGCGGGCTCGCCAAGTCGACGTCGGGACAGTCCGGTTGACGCCCCGACGACCCCGGCCGCCCCGCGCCGCCCCGGCGTTCACTCGTACGGGTGGCGGACCGGCGCGAAGCCGTTCGGACGGCTACGATCGACGCGACCTACGGAGGTGGCCTGCGTGGACACGGTCATCGTGCAACTGCCCGAACCCCGCCCGAAAGCCCCGCCCGGCGGGCGGCCCGCACCGATCGGCGCGCGGCCCGGCCCGCCCGGTGGGCGCTCCGCACCGCCCGGCAGGCCCGCGCTGCTGCGCCTGGGCCCGGGCGAGGTCGCGGAGTTCGGGCGCGGCGAGCCCGGCCGCCCGCCCGCCATCCCCCTCACCGACCAGGGCGTCTCGCGCCGCGCCGGCGAGGTCACGGCCGCCGAGGACTACTGGCGGCTCTCCAACTTCAGCACCTCCGCGACGTACGTGGTGGAGAACCTCGAAGGGGCGGGCGAGCACGTCAAGGTGGCTCCCGGCCGGCTCGGCGCACCGGTGCCCTTCGAGTTCTCCCGGGTGCTCCTGCCGGCCCTCGGCGGGCCGGTCGCCTTCAAGGTGTTCGCACCCCAGCACGCCTACCTGGAGGGCGAACCGGCAGCTTCCGAGGGCGAGATGACGGTCAGTCCGTTCGCCCTCGACCCGACCTCCAAGTACTTCCTCGTCCTGCTCGCCCTCTGTGAGCCGCGACTGCGCTCGCCCTCCGCCGCCGTCGTCCCCGGCGTCACCGACGTGCTGGCCCGGCTGCGTTCGCTGCCCTCCTGCCGAGGGCTCACCCGATCCGCCGTCAACTACCACATCGACTACCTGGTGGCCACCAAGCTACGGCTGCGCGACACGCCGGACGAGGCGCCGGACGACGCCGCCCGGGCCGGTGGCAAGCGGGAGGAGCTCGTCGCGCTGGCTCTGCGGTTCGACCTCGTCCGGGAGGAGCATCTGGCCCTGCTCCCGCCCCGGCGGGGCGGCTGATCCGCCGTGCCCGCGCCCGCCCGGCCCGGCCCGCCGCACCTCGACGTCCCGGCCGGCTACACGGTGGCCGGGTACCGCATCGCCGAGCTGCTCGGCGCCGGTGCCTGGGGCAGCGTCTACGCCGCCCATCGGCCGGGCGGCGGACCGGCCGACCTCGCGGTCAAGTTCCTCTGCCCGGCCCGGCTCAGCCCCGGCCAGCGCCGCACCATGGCGCAGCTCGCGCGCAGCGAGATGCGGTTCGGCCGACGCGCGGACCACCCGAACCTGATCCGCACGCTCGCCGTCCTCACCGTCGCCGACCCCGCGCACCCGGGGCTCGACGGCGCACTGGCGCTGGTGATGGAACGTGCCGAGCGCAGCCTCCAGGACGTCCTCGCCGCCGCCCGGCCGCACACGCTCGTCCCCGACGCCGAGCGGATCCTGGCCGGGGTCTGCGCCGGGCTCGCCCACATGCACGCCGCGGGCTGGGTGCACGGCGACCTCAAGCCCGGCAACATCCTGCTGATGCCGGACGGCACCGCCCGGCTCGCCGACTTCGGCCTCACCGTCGAACTGGAGGGCACCCACGCCTACGCCCCGCCGCTCGGCTCGCCCGACCACGTGCCGCCCGAGTGGTGGTCCCAGCGCACCGGTGCGCGCGGTGTCGCGGTGCGGCCGAGCGCCGACATCTGGGCCTTCGGGGTGCTCGCCCACCAGCTGCTCACCGGCGGGCTGCACCCGTTCCTCGGGGCGACCGCCCGGGCCCGCGCGCTCGCCGCGCAGGCCTACGCGCGCGGCGTGGCGCCGCTGAGGCTGGACGACGCGCTGCCCGCGCGCTGGCGCCCGGCCGTCGCGGCCTGCCTGACCGCGGACCGGGCGAAGCGGGGGCGGGTGGACCTCGCCGCCCTGCGGGTCGCGCTGCTCGCGGCGGCGGCGCCCGGGCCCGCCGGTGCGCCGGGGGCGCGCGGCCCGGTGCGGGCGCCGCGCCCGGAGCGCGCTCGCCGGCTGCTCGCCGGGGCCGGTCCGGCCGCGCTGGTCACTGCCGTGCTGCTGATCGCGGGCGGCCCGGAGCCGTCCGACCGGGCGTCGGCCGGATTGGCGCCGGGTGCACCGACCGCGCCGGCGTCCGGTGGCCCGTCCTCCGGGGGAGCGCCGCAGGCGCCACCCTCGGCGACCGCCGCCCTGGCCCCGGCCGGGGGGATCCCGGTGGGCTCCGACATCCCCGAGGCGCTGCGCGGCCCGATCCAGGACGCCGCCCGGCGCTGCCCCGAGCCCGAGATCACCCCCGCCCTGCTGGCGGCCATGCTCAAGGCCGAGAGCGGCTTCGACCCGGAGGCCGCCCGCCCGGAGACCGGCGAGTACGGCGTCGCGATGTGGACGCCCACCGTCTTCAACGCCTGGGCGCAGGACGGCGACCACGACGGCACCAAGGACTACATGGACCCGGCCGACGCGATCGTCTCGATGGGCAACTACGTCTGCTGGCTCGACCAGCAGCTCAAGCGCCGCGGCTACACCCGGGACCTCCCGGCCCTGATCACCGCCGGCTACCGGACCAGCGACAAGACCGTCGCCGACGCGGGCGGCGTCCCCGACCGGGTGAAGCCGCACGTCGCGAGGGTGCTGGGCTACCTCGCGGAGTACGGGGGCTGAGCGGCCCGGAACGGTTCGGACACGGTATGACCCCGACCACATCCGTGCCGCCCCACCGGCGGGGTTGCCCGGCTACCGGGCCCCGGCAATGCGATGCTCGGCCGCATGATCACGAAGCTCCGCGCGGCCACCACGCAGTGGACCGTCGTCGTCCCGGTGGTGTCGTTCGTCGTCCTTGTCCTCACCTGGCACCGCGACCTGCCCGGCTGGGTGGTGGGCGTGATGGCCTGCTTCCTGGCCGGCGCGGTGCTCGCCGCGGTGCACCACGCCGAGGTGGTGGCGCACCGGGTGGGGGAGCCGTTCGGCTCGCTGGTGCTGGCGGTCGCGGTCACCGTCATCGAGGTGGCGCTGATCGTGACCCTGATGGCGGACGGCGGGGACAAGGCCGCGACGCTCGCCCGGGACACCGTGTTCGCCGCCGTGATGATCACCTGCAACGGCATCCTCGGCCTCTCCATCCTGGTGGCCGCGATCAAGTACCGGGTGGCGGTCTTCAACGCCGAGGGCACCGGCGCGGCGCTGGCCACCATCGGCACCCTCGCCACGCTCAGCCTGGTGCTGCCGACCTTCACCACCAGCTCGCCGGGACCGCAGTTCGCGCCCGCCCAACTGGCCTTCGCGGCGGCCGCCTCGCTGGTGCTGTACGGGCTGTTCGTGGCCACCCTGACCTTCCGCCACCGGGACTACTTCCTGCCGGTCACCCCCGAGGGAAAGGTGCTCGACGAGGAGGACCACGCCGATCCGCCGACCATGCGCGCGACCCGGGTCAGCCTGGCCCTGCTGGCGGTGGCGCTGATCTCGGTGGTGGGCCTGGCCAAGGGCGTCTCGCCGACCATCGAGTCCGCCGTCTACTCGGCCGGGCTGCCGTCCTCCGTGGTGGGTGTGGTGATCGCCCTGCTGGTGCTGCTGCCGGAGACCATCGCGGCGCTGCGCTCGGCCCTGCGCAACCGGGTGCAGACCAGCCTCAACCTGGCGCTCGGCTCGGCGCTGGCGAGCATCGGCCTGACCATCCCGGCCGTCGCGATCGCCTCCGCCTGGCTCCCGGGGCCGCTGGAGCTGGGCCTCGGGCCGACGCACCTGGTGCTGCTCGTGTTGACCGTCGCGGTCGGCACGCTCACCGTCATCCCGCGCCGCGCGACGCCGCTGCAGGGTGCCGTCCACCTCTCGGTGCTGGCGGCGTACGTGGTGCTCGCGATCAATCCCTGAGCGGGCGAGGGCCGGGCGGGAGCGGGCCGAAGCGGGCCGAAGCGGGCGTAACCGGCGGTCCGGCGACGAGGGGGTCGCCGGACCGCCGCTTACGCCCGCCGGGCCGCCGTCCGCCCACCCGCCGCCCGGGCCCGCCGGGGCGGCGTGCGAGGATGGCCCGGACCGCCCCCGACGGCGGACCTCCGCCGACCGGCCACCCCCTCACCCCAGGGTGGCCCGACTGGGCACACGGCGACGAGGTCCGCGCTCCGTACCCCGGCAGCCATTCCGGCGCGGCGTCTCCCTGCCTGCTCCCCCTCACCTGCGAAGAAGACGCACCGCGATGCTCCGCACCCGTTTCGCCGTACCCCCGTCCGGACCGAACCCCACCTCCCCGACCACCCGCTCCCGCACCCGCTCCCGGGTACCGCTGCGCGCCGCCGCGCTCGGCGCGGGCGGGCTGCTGCTCTCCGGCTGCGGCAGCGCCCCCGTCGCCCAGCCCGGCAGCCAGCAGGACCTCCGCGC
The DNA here is from genome assembly GCF_036226505.1 of Kitasatospora sp. NBC_01246. NCBI lineage: Bacteria > Bacillati > Actinomycetota > Actinomycetes > Kitasatosporales > Streptomycetaceae > Kitasatospora > Kitasatospora sp. NBC_01246. The sequence continues at coordinate 7,694,231 of NZ_CP108484.1, forward strand.
CCGCCTCCCCAAGGCGGTCAGGGACGCCGGTGTGCTCAAGATCGGCTCGTACCTGACCTACCCGCCGGTGGACTTCAAGGACCCGGCCGGCGAGCTCGCCGGGCTGGACCCGGAGCTCGCCAGGGCGATCGGCTCCCACCTCGGCCTCCGGGTCGAATTCACCGACATGCCGTTCGACAAGCTCATCCCGGCCGTCCAGGCCAAGCAGCTCGACCTGGCGATGTCGGCCGTCATCGACACCAAGCAGCGCCAGCTCGGCGCCGCCGACGACGGGCACCAGGCCGACCCGGGCGTGGACTTCGTCGACTACTTCGCCACCGGCACCTCGATGGTGGTCAAGGCCGGCAACCAGCTGAACCTCACCACGCTGGACAGCCTCTGCGGCCGGACCGTCGCCGTCCAGCGCGGCACCGTCCAGGACGAACTGGCCGGCCGGCAGACCGCGGCCTGCCTGCGGATCGGCAAGCCCCTGCAGATCCACCGCTTCGACACCGACGAGCAGGCGCTCGCCGAGGTGGCCTCCGGCGCCGCGGTCGCCGATCTGAACGACTACCCGGTGGCCCAGTACAACACCACCCAGCCGGGCCGGGCCGGGGTGTTCCAGCTGGCCAACACGCATTTCCTGCAGTCCGGCCCCTACGGCATCACCGTCGCCAAGGACAACACCGCCCTGCGGGACGCCGTCGCCAAGGCGCTGGACCAGGTGATCCGCGGCGGCGAGTACGACAAGATCCTCGACAAGTGGAACGTCCGCTTCGGCGCGGTCTCCAGCGCGGTGGTCAACGGCGGCCTCTGACGCGGTGGCGCCGACCCCGCCCCGATGGCCGCAACGACCGGCGATCGGGGCGGGGCCCGCGTGTCGGGGCGCGGCACGGTGGTCGCTGTCCCTATCGTCTGAGACCGCTGAGTCCGCTGAGTCCGCAGCCGATCCGATGACCACGTGGGAGTGCGAGATGCCAGGCCCAGAGCAGCAGTTGTCCGCCGCCGGTGCCACCGGCCGCCCGGAGGACGGCGCCGACGTGATCGTGGTCGGCGCCGGCCCGGCGGGCTCCACCGCCGCCTACCACCTCGCGCGGACCGGGCTCGACGTGCTGCTGCTGGAGAAGTCCTCCTTCCCCCGGGAGAAGGTCTGCGGCGACGGCCTGACACCCCGTGCCACCAAGCAGCTGGTCGACCTCGGCATCGACGTCTCGGAGGAGGCCGGCTGGCTGCACAACCGGGGGCTGCGCCTGGTCTCCGGCCGGCGCACGCTGGAGCTGGACTGGCCGCAGCTGTCGGCCTTCCCCTCCTTCGGACTCGTCCGGCGGCGGGCGGACTTCGACGAGCTGCTCGCCCGCCGGGCCGCCTCGGCGGGTGCCCGGCTGGTCGAACACGCCAATGTGGCGGGCCCGTTGGTCGACGAGAGGACCGGTCGGATCACCGGTGTGACGGCCCGGCTGGGGGAGGACCGGCGGCCCGTCGACTACCGCGCGCCGCTGGTGGTCGCCGCCGACGGGAACTCCACCAGGCTCTCCCTCGCCATGAAGCGCTACCGCCGCACCGACCGCGCGATGGGCGTCGCCTACCGGACGTACTTCACCACCCCGCGGCACCAGGACCGCTACCTGGAGGCGTGGCTCGACCTGCGCGACCCGAAGGACCCGGCGCGACGCCTGCTGCCGGGCTACGCCTGGGTGTTCGGGATGGGCGACGGCACCGCCAACGTCGGCCTCGGCGTGCTGGACACCGCCGCGGTGGCCGGCGAACTCGACTGGCGCGACCTGCTGCGGCGCTGGTGCGCCGCGCTGCCGCCCGAGTACGGCTACACCCCCGAGGGCGTCACCGAACCCGTCCGGGGCTCCGCCCTCCCGATGGGCCTCAACCGCCAACCCCACTACGCCGACGGCCTGTTGCTGGTCGGTGACGCGGGTGGGACGGTCAGCCCGGCGACCGGCGAGGGCATCGCCTACGCGATGGAGTCCGGTCGGTACGCCGCCGAGACGGTCGTCCAGGCGCTGGCCCGGCGCACCGACCGCGGCCGCGAACTCGCCCTGCGCGGCTACCCGCAGGCCTTGCGCTCCGCCTACGACGGCTACTTCGCACTCGGCCGGCTCGTCGCCGACGTGCTCGGCCGCCCCCGGCTGCTCGGCGCCGCCGGTGCGCTCGGCCTCGGCCACCCGGCCCTGCTGAAGGTGGCCTTCCGGCTGATGGTCAACCTCACCGAACCGAACTCCCGCGACGCCCTCGACCGGGTGGTGCACGCCCTCGGCAAGCTGGCACCCAGCAGCCGCTGACCGACGGCCGGTCGCCCCGGGGGCGTGACCCTCCAGTCTGCGCGCCCCTAGGGCCGGGCGGGCGCCGGTTGGCCGGATCCGGTGGGACGGGTGGTGTCGTGGGCCGTTCCGGTTGACGGGGGGTCAGGTGATCCGTTTGTCTGGGTGGCGACACGGACACGGAGGGTGACAGACCATGCTCCGGTCCGCACCGACGCCGATCCGACGGAGACACCGTGCACCTTCGCCTTCGCCTGCTTCTCGCGCCGCTCACCGCGGTAGTGGCCCTGCTCGCCCCCGCCGTTCCGGCGTCCGCCGCCGACCCGGCCGAAGCCACCCCCTCCGACGCGTGCTCGGCGGCCGACCACCACGGCGACCCCCGCCTCGGCCCCGAGGACCTGCCGCGCACCGGCCCGGTCGGCCGCGAGCTGATCGGCTACCGGCGCACCGGCGGCCTCCCCGAGGACACGTTCCTCGCCACCTACTACGGCGCCACCGCGAACAACGGCGGCCCGGGCTGGATCTACCCGCCGGCCGACGGCTACCTCACCCTCCCGGACGGCACCCCGGTCGAGGTCGAGGTCACCCTGTACCCGAACCAGAACATCGACCGCTACGGCAGCGAGTACGGCGCCTTCCTCGCCCCCGAGGGCCTGCCCTACGCCAGCCGCTCGATCCCCCCGCAGAGCCTCGACAGCACCCCGGCGCCGGGCTGCAACTACCACGACTACAAGGTGCTCAAGCCGTTCAAGGTGCACGCCGGCCCGATCGCGCCGTGGTTCGGCCAGCCCGGGCTCGGCCTCCAGTACCAGCTCGACGCCGGGCTCGTGCCGGACGGGCCGGCCCGGCTGAACGTGCTCTGGCTCGTCGACCACGGGTACCTCGCCCGGATCTGACGCCCGCCGGAGGCCCGCCGGACCCGCCCGCCGGGCCTCCGCCGCCGGGAGGCCCGGCCGGGCGCGAAATTCGTTGGCGCGCCCACCCGGTCCGGGATAGGAAGGCCCGATGAGTACCACTGAGACCACCCCCGACCGGCGCGGCTTCACCGCCGTGATCCTCGACCTGGGCGACATCCAGCTCCACCCCTGGGGCCGGCTGACCGACGTCCGGGGCGGGGTGGTGCCCGGGCTGCTGGCCGCCGCCGCCGATCCGGAGATCGCCCGGTGGAACCCGCTCCGCGCCACCGACCCGGCCGGGGCCGAGGCCTACCTGGACCGCTGCGACGCGGGCTGGGCCGACGGCGCCACGGCCGCCTTCGCGGTGGTCGGCGCCGCCGGCGGCACGCTGCTCGGCAACTGCGCGCTCCGCTGGGTCGACCGCGCCGACGGGCTCGCGATGATCGGCTACTGGCTCCTCCCGGCCGCCCGCGGGCGCGGCGTCGCGACCCGGGCCGTCCGGGCCGTCACCGGCTGGGGCATCGCCACGGCCGGGACCCGCCGGATCGAGATCGCCCACGCGGTCGGCAACGACACCTCCTGCCGGGTGGCCGAGCGCTGCGGCTACCCCGCCGAGGGCACCCTGCGTGCCTCCCACCACTACGGCGACGGCGGCTACCAGGACGAGCACCTGCACGCCCGCCTCGCCACCGATCCCGAGCCGCCGCTGCGCTGACCGGTCCTCCCGGTCCGGCCCCGGCGCAGCCGTGCCCGGGCGCGCGGCGGGGGTACGGGCCTAGTCTGGAAGGGCGCGTCCGTGCGCGGTGCGGAACGGGGACGGTGGGCCATGACGGTCATCTCGGCGGCACTCTTCGGTACCGACTGGCGCACCGCGTCACCCGGCTCCGAAGCGTTGCTGCACGAGTGCGCGGCGCGAGGCTGGACGGTCCTGGTGATGGGGCCCGGGCCGGCCGAGGTACCGGTCCTGGCCCTGGCGGCCCCGGGTGACGAGCCCGTCCGGGCGGCCCTCGGCCTGGTCGACGGCAGGCCCGAGCACGCGGTGGTGGTCGCCGCGAGCCTGCGCGAGGTGCTGATGGCGCGTCGCGCGCGGGTCCCGTGCGTCGCCGTGGCGGGCGACGCCGGACCGCGGTCCGAGCTGCGGGCGGCCGGCGCGGTCGAGGTGCACCGCGACGCCGTCGCCCTGTTGCGCGTGTTGGACGACAGCCTGTTGGCCCGGCCCCGGGCCTTCGGCGACTGCCGCCCGACGGCTCCGGCCGCACCGGCCGGCCGGAGCGGTTGACGTACACCCCGACCGGGCATCCGCCCGGAGACGAGGACGGCGTCACCGGAAGCGTCGGAGGTGACCGAGATGGACGGACCCGCGTTGAGCGGACGGGAGCGGCGTCTCCTGGAGGAGATCGAGAGCGATCTGCGCCAGGACGCCCGCCTGAACCGGCGGTTGAGCACGATGGGGGTCAAACAGCCGGGGCGGGTCCGGGGCGGGCTGAGTCGCCTGTGGCACCGGCTGCCCGCCGGGGTGGTGATGACGGCGCTGGTGATGTCCGCGATCTGCCTGAGCATCGGCGTGCGCACCCCGACCGTGCCCGTACTGACCGCCGTGGTACTGGTCTGGACGGTCAGCGTGGCCGTCGCGGCCGTGGTGGCGCTGCTGCTGCGGCGGCGCCGCCGCGCGGCCGGGATCCCCCCGGAGGGCCCGCTGGGCGGCGACCGCCCCGACGGGCGGGAACGCCCGGACGGCCGGGACCGGCCCGAGGGCCGCGAGCGCCGGCCGTGGGACCGGCCGGAGGCGTGAGCGCCATGACCACCGAACTGCGGGAGTACCGTCCGGGCTCCCACCATGCCGCCGACCAGACCCTGGTCGGCTACGAGGTCGAGGGCACCGACGGTCCGCTCGGGCGGGTCGAGCGGGACACCGGCGACCGGCTGCTGGTCGATGCCGGGGCGTGGGTACCGGGCTTCCGGGTCCCGGTGCCGGTCGCCCTGGTGGCCCGGATCGACCATCTGGAGCTGGTGGTCCACCTGGACTGCCCCCGGGCGCACGTCCGCGCCCTCCCCCCACCCGCCGTCGTCGAGGCGCGCGGGGGCGGCCGGCCGCCCCGGGGGTGATCCCGGCCCCGGGCGCGCGGATCAGTCGCCCCGCAGCCGGACGAAGGTGGCCGCCGGCGGCCGGCCGGTGACGGTCACCTCCGCCCGCAGCGGGCCGGTCAGCGGCCGCAGGCTGCCGTGGTCCGGGTCGCGCACCGGTGCGCCCAGCAGTCCGTCCAGCGCCTCCGCGACCTGCCGCGCCTGCACCGCGGTGAGCCGGGGCGTGGAGAGCAGCACCGGGCCGTCGTCCAGCTCCAGGACCAGCGCCTGCGGCCGGGCGGCCGTTCCGACGACCGCCCGGACGGTCGCGTCGACGGTGTCGCTGCGCCGGTACTTGACCCAGAGCCGGCCGGCGCCGCGCGCCCGGTAGGCCGAGCCGGCGGCCTTGCAGACCAGCCCTTCGACGCCGGTGTCGGCCAGCTGCTCCATCCAGCTCAGCGCCTCCGTCCGGTCGGTGGTGGCCAGCACCGGCTGGACCGGCGGCGGGACGCCGTCGAGCGCGGCCAGCAGCAGCCGGCGCCGGTCGGTGAGCGGCAGTCGGCGGACGTCGCGCCCGGGCAGCGCGAGCAGGTCGAAGGCGACCAGCCCGAGCGCCACCCCGTCCGACGCCCGGCCCTCCCGGGTGCGCAGCAGTTCCTCGAAGGCGAACCTGCCGTCCCGCCAGGCGACCAGCTCCGCGTCCAGCACCAGCCCGGCGGGCAGCCGGGCCACGGCGGCGGCGATCGGGGGGAACTCCGCGCCGAGGTCCCGCCCGGACCGGGACTGCAGGAACGCCGGGCGCTCCCCGCGGGCGAAGGCCACACAGCGGAAGCCGTCCAGTTTCAGCTCGTACTGCACGCCGGAGCCGCCGAGACCGTCGGACGGCGGGACGGCGGTCACGGCGGCCGGGCGCATCACCTCGACGGGCGGCTCCAGCACCACCGGGGAGCCGGTGCCGCTACCGGTGGCGGTGCGGGTGCGCGTGCGGGTGCTGCTGCGCGGCGGGTCGCTGCGGCCGGCCGGTGGCTCGTCCGGCGACGAGGGCGCCGACGCCGGCGAGGGGAGCGGGCGGGCCCGTCCACCCTCCAGGAGCGGCGCGAGCAGGTCCCCGAACTCCGCCAGCCGGTCCGGGAGTTCGGCGAGGTCGAAGGTCAGGTCCGCCGTCGAGCCGGCCGCCTCCAGCTCCGCCCAGGAGACCGGCGTGGACACCGTGGGCCGGGGCCGGGCCCGCAGGGTGTAGGGCGCGGCGGTGGTCTTCCTGGCGTTGTTCTGCGACCAGTCCACCAGGACCCGCCCGGCCCGGCGCGCCTTCGCCATGGTGTGCACCACCAGGTCCGGATGGGCCGCCTCCAGCGCGGCCGCGAGGGCCTTGGCGTAGGCGGAGACCTTGCTGCTGGGCGTCGGCTCCAGCGGCACCAGCAGGTGCAGCCCCTTGGAACCGGAGGTCTTCACCCAGCAGTCGAGGCCGTCCGCCGCCAGCCGCTCGCGCAGCAGCCCGGCCACCGTCCGGCAGGTCAACACCGACGCGCCCTCGCCCGGGTCGAGGTCCAGCACCAGCCGGTCCGCCAGCCCGGGCGCGGCGGCGTGCCACTGCGGCACGTGCAGCTCCAGACAGCCCAGGTTGGCCGCCCAGAGCAGCGCCGCACCGTCGTCCAGCACCACCTGCCGGAGGTCCCCGGAGCTGCTCGGCACCTCCACGGTGCGGACCCAGCGGGGTGTCCCGGCGGGCGGGTTCTTGGCGATGAACGCCTCGCCCTCGACCCCCTCCGGACAGCGCAGGAAGGAGACCGGACGGTCCCGCAGATGGGGCAGCAGCACGGTGTGCACGGCCGCGTAGTAGCGCAGCACGTCCCCCTTCAGCGTGCCGGTGCGCGGGTAGTACACCTTGTCCAGGTGCGAGAGGGCGATCGTGCGCCCGTCCACCACCATCTGCGGCATGGCCGCCTCCGAGCTGCGCCGGGACCGCGCGCCCGTTCGCCGGGCCCGCGCAGCCAGTCTGCCCGCCCGCCCGCTACGGCGCGAGCAGGCTACGGGCCGTCCGGAGCAGCTCCTCGTCGGCGGCCGGCTCGCGCACCCCGGCGAGGCCGGAGCGGAACAGCGAGGCGCCCTCGACCAGCATCAGGAACACCTGGGCGCGGCCCTGGACGACTGCCTCCGGCAGGTCGGGCCGGCGGTCGGCGAGGAAGGCCGCGATCCGGGCCCGGTAGTCGGCGTAGAAGGCGCGGACGGCGTCCGCCACCGCCTCGTCCCGGGCGGCGAAGGCCCAGACCTCGGCGAACAGCCGCACCAGCCGGACGTCCTCCTGTTCGGCCAGCAGGGCGCTGATCAGCGCCTGTGCCGTCCGGTCGGCGGCCTCGGCCGCCCCGGCGCCCGCCGGGTCCGCCGTCGCCGCCGGGTCCGCCGGGGCGAGCAGGGGCGCCAGCCGCTCGGCGGACCGGGTGAGCACCCGCCCCAGGACGGCCGCCACCAGCGCGGCATGCGTCGGGAAGTAGTACTGCAGATGCCCCAGCCGGACCCCGGCCGCCGCCGCGACCGCCCGCATCGACAGCTCGGCGCCGCCCGCGGTCACCAGCAGGTCCTCGGCCGCGTCCAGGAGTTCCGCGCGCCGCTGCTCGCCCTTGCCGCTCACGCCGCCACCGCCGCCCGCTCGCTCCGGACGTCGACCGTGACGCCCAGGGCCGCGAGATCGGCCAGGACCCGCCCCGGGCGGGGCGTCTGCTCCGGGAACGCCACCCCGGCCGGAGCCGGCGCGCCGTCCGTCCCGAGCACCCGTCGCAGGCCCAGCAGGGCGCCGACCGCCGTCAGGTGCGCCTGCCCGGAGCGGTCCTCGACCACCGCGCCCAGCCCGGCCCCGCCGTGCCCGACGTCGATCCGCAGCCGGGCCACGCCGCCCTCGCCGGGCGAGTACAGCAGGGCGCGCCGGGCCGGCTCCCAGCGGTCGCCCCGGCCCCAGCGGAAGAGTCCGGTGTGCTTGGCGGCCAGCAGCGCCGCGGTGCTGAGCGGGGAGCTGAAGCCGATCCGGGTGGTGGCGGTGGTCGTACCGAGCGTGAGCGGGAGGGTGAACTGCTCCGGCGTGTCGATCCCGGCGACCTTGGTGGCGTCGTCACCGATCCGTACGGTGCGCGGCCCGCTGAGCGGGGCCACCGACCGGCGGCGGCCGTCCCGGACCACCTCGTAGTCCAGGCCGAGCCGGTCCATGAACTCCACCGAGTCGGCGCCGGCCCGGTCCGCGAGGTCCCAGCGGATCGCGGTCTCGACCCGCTCGGCGCCGCCGAGCCGCTCCGCCAGGGCGGCCGCGACCAGGCTGGTGACCCCGCCCATCCATGCGGAGGAGAGCAGCACGGGGCTGCTCGGGCGCAGCAGCGCCGCCACCGTGGCGGCCCGCTGCAGCCGGGCCGTCCAGCGGGTCACGTCCACGAACGGCACACCGGCCCGGACGGCGGCCCGCAGCACGCGGTCGTCCGGGTCGTTGACCACCCCCACCACGGCGCGGACGGCGGCCTCGAAGGGCGCCGGGTCGGCGAGGTCCCAGCGGCGGACGGTGACGGCGGGGGTGCCGGCCGGCTGCCCGAGCTCCTGGGCGAGCGCGGCCCCGCGCTGCTCGGAGCGGCCGGTGAGCAGCAGGGGCCAGTCGGGCGCCGCCAGCCGGGCCAGCTCGGCGCCGACGGTGCCGTAGCCGCCGACCAGCAGGACGGGACCCTCGGGATCGTGGGTCAGGTGGTCGTGGACGTCCGGGGAGAGGTTCATGGGGAAAGAATAGGTCAGTCGACCTAAAAGTTCTGTGAGCCCGTCAACGGAGCCCCGTCACCAGCGCGTACGCGTCCCCGACGTGGTCCTCGATCCGGGCCCAGTCGATCGGCGGTCCGTCGAGACGCACCCCGACCCAGCCGCGGTGGCCCACGTACGGAGGCCGGAAGTACCGCTCCGGCGCCTCGGCGACCAGTGACTCCTGGGCGCCCGCCGGAGCCGGGCACCAGAAGGCGAGGCGGTCGTCGTGGTGGTGGTCGGCGAGCATCACGAACAGCCGGGCCCGCCGCCCGGCCCCGGCGAACCAGGTCGGCTCCCCGTGGCTGACCCGCTCGGACACCTCCGGCAGCGCCAGGCAGAGCGCCCGCAGCCGGTCGACGGGGCCCGCCACCCCCGTAGGGGGCCCCGCCGGCCCCGCGGCCGTCACCGCGGCCACCGCCTCAGCCGGCAGACGGGCGGGGCGAGCCCGGGTAGGTGCCGAAGTACCACTGGTTGCCCTCCGGGTCGGCGGCCGCGAAGTCCCGCGAGCCGTACTCGGTCTCGTGCAGCTCCTTGGTGATCCGGGCCCCGGCGGCCACGGCCCGCGCGTGCAGGGCGTCCGGCTCCGCCGTGACCACGTACGCGCTGAAGGCGCCCGGCTGCCCGGGGCAGGGCTCGCCGCCCCCGGCCTCGGGCCGGTCGGAGCCCAGCATCACGCCACCGCCCTCCGGCCAGGCCAGCTCGGCGTGCGCGACGAACTCGCCCTCGCCGTACGCGACGACCTCCTCGAAGCCGAAGGCCTCCACCAGGAAGCGGATCAGGGCACGGGCGTCGCGGGCGCGCAGGCTGGGCCACACCTGCGGGGCGGGCGTCTTCTCGTTCATGGGGATCTGCCTCCTCGGGGCGGTTCGGGTCCCTCTCACGACCCCCACTCTGGCGCGGCCGCCCCCGGGCCGCCTTGGACGTTTCGGAACTTCGCCGCGTCCGGGCCCTCCTCGGCCAGCCAGAGGCTGGGCGCGCACCCGGCCAGCGCGCGGAACTCGCGGGCCAGGTGGGCCTGGTCGAAGTAGCCGCAGCGGGCCGCCAGCTCCGCCAGCCGGGGCGCCGGGCCCGCAGCGGCCAGCAGGTGCCGGGCGCGGTCGAACCGGATCACCCGGGCGGCGGCCTTCGGGGTCAGCCCGGTCTCGTGGCGGAACCGGCTCCGCAGGTGCCGGCTGCTCCATCCGGTCTCCCGCGCCAGCGCCGACACCGGGAGCGACCCGCCACTGCGCCGCAGCTCGGACCAGGCGCGGACGACCTCGGGCGGTACCCGCCCGGAGGGACGGGCGGCGCGCAGCAGCGCGCCGTCCAGGACGGCGAACCGCTCCGGCCAGTCGGCGGCCAGTTGGAGCTCCTCCTGGAGCCGCCCGCTCGCCCGCCCCAGCACGGCGTCCGCCGGCACGTCCACGCCCGCCAACTCCCCGGCCGGCAGGCCGAGCAGGGCGCGGGCGGCCAGCGGGTGGACGGCGATCTGGACGCCGGACTGCCGCCCGTCGTGGGTGATCAGGGCGGGCGAGGTGTGCAGCCCGCCGAGCAGGGTGGCGTAGTCGCCGCCGGGCTGGGCCGGATCCGGGTGGCCGGCGACGGTCAGCGGCTCGTCCAGGGTGAGGATGAAGGTCAGGTACGGGGACGGCAGGCCCCGGTGCACGGCGGGTGCCAGGCCGCGCTGGCGGTAGCCGGAGTACCAGGCCACGTACGGCCGCAGCGCGCTGGCGGGCCGGGCCCGTACGGACTCGTCGACCGGGCCGGGGAGGTCCTGCGTCACGCCCCCAGTATCGCTCCCGGTGCCGGTCCCGGCGGGCCGGGGGCGCCGCCGTGCTGGCTCGCGGGCGCCCGGGGTGTTGCTTATGGTGAGCGCACCGGAACACCCGGTGCTCGGGGGGAAGACCTGCGAAGGAGTCCCAGTGACCACTGCCCGAGAGATCATGCACACCGGTGCCCAGTGCATCCGCGCCGACCAGACGCTCGCCGAAGCCGCCATGATGATGCGGGACATGAACGTCGGCGCTCTCCCGATCTGCGGCGACGACCAGAAGCTGAAGGGCATCATCACCGACCGCGACATCGTGGTCCGATGTATCGCGGAGGGCAAGGAGCCGGCGGACATGACCGCCATGGAGCTGGCCGGGCACCTGCACTGCGTCCGCGCCGACGACTCCATGGAGGCGGTGCTGAAGAAGATGGAGCAGCACCAGATCCGGCGCATCCCGGTGATCGACGGCGACCGGCTGGTGGGCATGATCAGCGAGGCCGACCTGGCCATGGGCCACCGCGACGGCCACCGGCTGACGGACCAGCAGATCATCGAATTCATGGACAGCGTCTACATGATGCGGTGATCGCGCGGCGCCGGGCCCGGTGCGGGAGCGCCCCGGGTCGAGTCGGCCGGTGCCCCTCCGCGTGAGCGGCTCGGCGCCGTCCGGGTGTGCCACGACGCCGCTGGACCGGATCGGGTGGTCGGGTGCAGCGGCGTTGTCGTGCCCGGGTGGGCGGGTGTGGCGGGTGGTGCTGGGGGTGTTACTTGGTGAGGCCGGCCTTGACGGAGCAGACGGGCCAGGCGCCGGGGCCCTGGGCGGCGAGGACCTTCTCGCCGATGGCGATCTGCTGGGCCTTGGTGGCCTGGTGGGCCTGGGGGGCGTAGGTGGTGCCGCCGAAGGCTGCCCAGGTGCTGGAGGTGAACTGGAGGCCGCCGTAGAAGCCGTTGCCGGAGTTGATGGCCCAGTTGCCGGTGGCTTCGCAGGCGGCGACCTTGTCCCAGACGTTGGCGGGGGCGGCGGAGGCGGTGTTGGCCGTGACGAGGCCGGCCACGGGCAGGGCGGTGAGGGCGCCGGCCATGAGTGCCGTGCGGACGCGGTTGCGGCGCTTGGTGGCGGTGGTGGTGGCGGCGGTGGTCTCGTTACGGAGGGTCATGCGGGTCCTTTCGGGGGGTGGGTGCGAGCGTGCGGAACCAGGCCCTGGGTGGGGTGGTTTCGTGTCGCGGGGGGTGGGGGCACCGGGTGCGGTGCGGGGTGGTGGGCCCTGCGGTGCGTGGTGGTCGGTGCAACGGGTTCGAAGTTACGGGGGTGGGGTGGGGGTTTCAAGGATTCGTAGGTTTGGGCTGGTGGGTGGGTGGTTACCGGGGGTATGGATCTAGGGATTGGGCTGTTTTGAAGGTGTTTGCCCCGTTTTTCAAGATCGTTTGGGGGGTGGGAGTGGTCCGGGCCACAGGTTTGGGGGTGTGAGGCCGGGCACATCGTCGACGGTGGGTGACGGGGTGTCGGCGGGGGGTGCGGATCGTGGGGGGTGGGGGTCCGGGGTCGGGTGGCGCGCACCACAGCCCTCACCCGACGTGCCCCGTCCGCTCACCCGGCGTGTCCGCCATAGCCTCTGGGCATGAGCAACGAGAGCGATGCAGAGGCCGTCGGCGGCGCCGAGGAGCCGGGGGCGGCGGTCGCGCCCGCCGGGTTCGAGCTGGGGACCGACGGGCCCAAGGTGATCCTGGCGGGGCTGGACGGCTCGGAGTCCTCGTGGCGGGCGACCGCCTACGCGGCCGGTCTCGCCCGGCGGCAGAACGCGACCCTCGCGGTGGCGTACGTCCAGCCCGTCCTCGGGGCGGCCACCGCGCTCGCGGGCGCGGCCGTCGGGGAGACCACGCAGGAGATCGCCGACGAGCTGCTGGCGGCGCTGCGTGAGGCGGAGCGGCGGCTGAGCGACGTCTGGCGGCTGGACTGGCGCTTCCTGACCCTCCGGGGCGACCCGTTCGCGGGCCTCGCGCGGATGGCGGACGAGCTGCGGGCGGACGCCGTGGTGGTCGGCGGCTCCGAGCAGGCCGGGCACCGGGTGATCGGCTCGGTCGCGGTCCGGCTGGTGAAGGCGGGCCGCTGGCCGGTGACCGTGGTGCCGTAAGGGGGGAGGGGCGGGGGCCGGCGGAGTTGGACGTGCGGAAGGGCTGCGATCCGGGTGGGACCGGACCGCAGCCCTTCCGGCTGTCGGGAGGTCGCTCAGCCGAGGATGCTGACGCCGTTGCCGCAGATGTTGATCGGGATGCTGATCGGGATCTGGATCTGGTTGCCGGAGAGGACCCCCGGCGAACCGGTGACGACGCCGCTGGCGTAGGCACCGCCGGTGTTGACGCAGGTGGTGCCGGAGGACAACTCGGCCGCGGCGGCGCTGTGCCCGACCCCGTCGCAGTCCCCCGCGAAGGCGGGGCCGGTGGATATGACGGCCAGCGCGGCGGTGAGACCGGCGGCGAGCAGGTACTTCCTGGTGTTGGTCATGCCGGTAGGAATAGCCAGCCGACACGCTGAACCGGACACGATCCGACCGGAGTGCCACCCGATCGGCGCTGCGATCCGACTCGGATGCAGGAACCGGGCCGGCCGGCCGTCACCCGAACGGCGGGCATCGGGCGCGAGCACCGCCGGGCCGCCGGTCCCGGTCCGGGGCCGGGCGCTGTCCCGGCTCGCGGTCGGGGCCGCGATGGGGCGCCGGTCCCGTGCGTCCGGGACGTCCGCCGTCCGATGCTCGATGCGCGGGGCCGGTACGACGGCCCCGGGGCGTACCGCCCGACGACCCGCTACGGCTCACGCCACGCAAGGGAGACCGCATGTTCGCGCACTGGGGTACCTTCACCAAGAACGACACCCTCGGAGACTGTCTCGGCGTGGCCCAGAGCGCGCTGCAGCGCCAGGGCTTCCAGGTCTGGGACCTCGCCGGCGACGGCGACTACCAGGTGATCGGCGGCAACTCCGCCGTGATCGCCAACATCGTCTGCGTTCCGCAGTCCGGGAACATCTGGATCACGGTCAGCGCCTACTCCACCGACTCGGCGCTCGCCGAGCGGACCCGGAACGACGTCCGCACCTACATCGTCAACTCGGTCCGGATCGACTGAGACCGGCCGGTTCCGGCCGGGCCCCGGCGCGAGCCGGTCCGCGGGGCGGTGCCACCCGCCCGCCCTCGGGCCGGTTCGTACCCGGCGATAGGGTTCGGGACCATGACGGACACCCCGGTCGCACACCCCCGGAAGCCCGCCCGCCCGACGGCCGGGCCGAGACCCCGCCCGGCGGCGGCAGCGACGGCTGCGGCACCGGCGACGGCGACGCTCGTGGCCGGCCCGCCCGACGGCCCGGCCGGCAGTGACCTGCACCTCGAACTGCCCGCCACCGGCGGCCGCCGCGCCGCGCTGATGGCCGCCCTGCGCGAGGCGATCCGCAGCGGCCGGCTCGCCCCCGGCACCCGGCTGCCGCCGTACCGCTCGCTCGCCGCCGACCTCGGCATCGCCCGCAACACCGCCGCCGACGCCTACGCCGAGCTGGCCGCCGAAGGCTGGCTGACCGCCCGTCAGGGCTCCGGCACCACCGTCGCCGACCGGGCCGAGCCGGTCGCCGCGACCCGGGCCCGCCGGACGTCCCCGTCGCGCCGGCCCGCCCACGACCTGATCCAGGGCCGCCCCGACGCCTCCGCCTTCCCCCGCGCCGACTGGCTCGCCGCCGGCCGCCGGGCGCTCACCTCCGCGCCCAACGAGGCCTTCGGCCCGGGTGACCCGCAGGGCCGCCGCGAGCTGCGGGTCGCCCTCGCCGACTACCTGGCCCGGGCCCGGGGCGTGCGCACCGACCCCGAGCGGATCGTGGTCTGCTCCGGCTTCGCCCACGCGCTGCGGCTGCTGTTCGACGGCGCGGGCGCGGTACTGGGCGGCCCCGCAGCCGGTCCGCTGGCCGTCGAGGCCTACGGGCTGGGCTTCCACCGGGCGCTGCTGGCCAGGGCGGGGGTGACGACGCTGCCGCTGCCGCTGGACGAGGACGGCGCGCGGATCGACGCGCTCGCGGAGCACCCGACGGTGCGCACGGCGCTGCTCACCCCGGCCCACCAGTTCCCGACCGGCGGCCCGCTGCACGCCGCCCGGCGCGCGGCGGTGATCGACTGGGCGCGCGGGAGCGGCGCGCTGGTACTGGAGGACGACTACGACGGCGAGTTCCGCTACGACCGGCGCCCGGTCGGCGCGGTGCAGGGGCTCGACCCGGAACGGGTGATCTACCTCGGCAGTGTCAGCAAGAGCCTGTCGCCCGCGCTGCGGCTCGGCTGGATGGTGCTGCCCGAGCAGCTGGTGGACCGGGTGCTGGCCGTCAAGGGCGAGCGGGAGGCCTGGGCGAGCGCGCTCGACCAGCTGACGCTCGCGGAGTTCATCGAGTCGGGCGGCTACGACCGGCACGTGCGGCGGATGCGCCGGCGCTATCGGGACCGCCGGGACCACCTGCTGGCCGAACTGGCCGTGCGGGCGCCGCACATCGAGGTGTCCGGGATCGCGGCCGGCCTGCACGCGGTGCTCCGGCTCGCGCCCGGCACCGAGCGGTCCGTGCTCAAGGCGGCGGCCTACCGGGGACTGGCCCTGGACGGGCTGGCGGACTACCGGCACCCGCTGATCGGGCCGGACGCGATGCCCGTGGCGGACGGTCTGGTGGTCGGCTACGCCACGCCGGCCGACCACGCCTACCAGGCGGCCGTCGCCGCGCTCTGCGACGTCCTGCCCGCCCCGCTCTGACCGGGGCCGCCGGCCCGCACGCTCCGGCCCTTACCCTCGGGCCCGCACCCTCCGGCCCGCGCCCTCCGGCCCCGGGTGGGTGGTGCGGGCCGGAGGGTAAGGGGAGGGGCCGTGGCGGGAGGTGTCGTGGCGTAGTCAATGGCCCGCCGCGTCCGCTCCGCTGTCATATGCCGGTACGGGCCCGGGCGGAGGCCGGTGCCACGACCGGCGGTGCCGCCTAGGCTCACTGGTCATGCGCAGAACACATGTGAGCCGTCTCGGAATCGCTGCGATCCTGGCCCTCGTCGTCGGTCTGCTCCTCTCGGCCGCTCCCGCCCAGGCGGACACGCCGCTGCTCACGGTCGGCTCCGACCGGGCGACGGCGACCCCGGGCTCCGCGGTCACCCTGACGTTGACGCTGACCAACCCGCACGACACCCCCGTGCGGTTCGTCTACCAGTCCGTCCAGCCGACCTACCAGACCAGCCAGGTCCCCGGTCTGGCGTACGCCTTCTCGTCCTGCGGCGGGGCGGTCAGCGCGTGCGACACCGGCGGCACCAGCGGCCTGGTCCACCACACCGTGCCCGTCGCGGCGGGGGCCTCCACCACCGTGACGCTGACCTACGACATCGCGGCCGGCTCGGCCTGCGGCGCCGGCACGCGGATCGACTTCTACACGTACCTCTACTACGAGTACCAGTCCGGCGCGGCCTCCGACTCCGGCATCTTCGACATCCCCGGCAACGAGGTCGTCTGCTCCTGACCCCGGCCGGTCCGGCCCGCTCGCGCGGGCACCCGTCCCACAGTCCCCCGTCAGGTGCCGGCCGCCCCCGTACCGGCACCTGACGGGCCTTTCGCGTGCGCTGTCGGACCCTTGTGACAGGCTTGCGCGCATGGCCGAACCGCTGACCGATGCGACCGACCGCGCCGCCGCGAGCGCGCCCGCGGGCCTCCCCGCGCGCATGACCGCAGCCGCGAGCACGACCGCCGGGGCGGCCGGCTCCCCGGGCCGGTCCGCCGCCCGCCCGGGGGAGCCGGGCCCGCGCGGGTTGCCCGTCCCGCCCGGTGTCGCCGAGGCGATCCGGGCCCGGGCCGACGAGCGGACTGCTCCGCTGGTGCACGGCCTGATGCGGCCCTCGCTGGCGCTCGCCGCCGGGGGCGACGGTCCGTCGGCCGGGGTGCTCGGCGGGCTGCCCGCCCTGCCGGCCGGCACCGGGTGGCCGGAGTTCGCCGGCCGCCCGATGCAGCTGCTGGCCCAGCTCGACTGCGCCGGCCTGGCGGAGGCCTTCCGCACCACCGGCCGGGGCGGTGACTGGCCGCTGCCGACCGCCGGGCTGCTCCTCTTCTTCCACGACGAGTGGCTCTCCGACTTCACCGGCCGTGGCTGCCGGGTCCTGCATGTGCCCGCGGGCGCACCGCCCGGACCGGCCCCGGCCGACGGCCCGGGCACCCCCGCCGTCCCGGCCGTCGAGGTCCGGGCCGAGTGGCGGCTCTCCGCGCCCTCCTACCAGGACCGCGAGCTGGAGAACGTCTTCCCCGACGACTTCATGATCGCCCTCGACCTCGCCGCCGACTTCCGCGACCACCTCGCCGCCCCCGGCGTGCGGGTGCTCGGCTGGTGCGACACCGACACCGGCCGCCCGGCGGGGCACCGGCCGCTGCTGCAGATCGGGAGCCGCGCCCTCGCGGTGGACTGGGGCGAGTGCGTCAACGTGTCGTTCTGGATCACCGACGAGGACTTGGCGGCGGGCCGCTTCGACCGCGTCCGGCACGGCTTCGAGGTCGCCTGAGCGGGCCGGCGAACGCCGCTCGGAGCGGGCCCGCCACCGCTGCCCGGGCGGGGCCGCCCGGCCGCCACTAGGCTGCTGGAAGAGGTGGGGGCACCCGCCCGCGACCGCCGGTCCGCCCGGCCGAGCGGTCGGACCCCGATCGCCGAACCGGTGGGACGGACGTGGTAGCAGAGGGATCGGCGACATTCGACGCGGCGGCGCCCGACGGCGCGGAGCCCCCGGTCGGCGAGCTGCTGCGCTCGGTCCGGGCCCACCCCTCACTGCTGCCCGAGACCCTCGCCGTCTTCGCCGTCCGCCACCGCGGCCCCCGGGCCGCCCGCCGGGTCGCCGCGCTGCGGGCGGCCCACCCGGAGGCGACGCCGCAGGAGCTGGCCGGACTGGCGGTGACGCACGCCCGGCGGGTGAGTCAGAGCGAGGGCGCCTTCGTCGGCGGGCCGTTCATGGTGCTCATCCCCTTCGCGTTCTGCACCGCGCTGCTGGCCCAGGCCCAGCTGTTCCTCGAACTCGCCGCCCTGGCCGGGAGGGACCCGGCCGCCCGGCCCCGGGCCGCCGAGATCCTGGTGCTCCAGGGCGCCTACCCCGATGTCGCGGCCGCCGGGCGCGCCCTGGACACCGCGCCCCGGCCCTCGGGCGGGCGGCGGCGCGGGCTCTGGTCGCTGCTCCGGCGGATGGCCCGGCTGCTCGGGCTGACCAGTGAGGGGGCCGATCCGCCGCCCTCCCGCTGGCGGACGGCCGGCGGCTGGCTGCTGGTCCTGCTGGTCTTCCTGATCGGGCTGGTCGCGCCGCTGGTCTGGCTGCCCTACATGGGCTTCTCCTACGCCCGGGCGACCGACCGGGTCGGCAGCCGGTCCGTCGACTTCTACTTCGGCGGTGACGTCGCCGGGGCCGCGCTGCGGCGGCGCCGTCGTCGCGCCGACCCGGCGACCGTCGCGGCCACCATCAGGGCGGGGATCTCGCTGGTCCTGCCGGTGGGGGCGGTGATCATGCTGCTGCTCGCCGACATCCGGGTCGCGGGCAGCCGGTGGCCGCTGATGTCGATCATCCTGCTCGTGCTGTCCGTCCTGGTCGGCGAGGTCTGGTACCGCCGCCACCGGCGCCACCGGCGGGCCGCGGCGCAGGACGGGTGACGGTCCGCCGTTCGGGCGTCCGACGGGCCGTCACCCGGCCCTTGGCCGGGTGTTCGACGAGCGAACACCTGTGCCATCCGCTCGTGGGCCGCCCGGCGGCCCGCGGGCCCGCACGTCGCTCCGTTCGGGTGGAGGGGATCGTTCCGGTGGGCGGGCGATTCGCATGCACAGCAAGTCCGGGGTCAATGGGAGGAACGCACGGGATTCCAACCGCCAGGCGCATCAGATTCACCCTATCGGGGGGTGCTTTGGGGCCGTACGGCTTTGGCCGGGCGCGGGTGATCTAGGGTTCCCGGTGGGTCGCCCCGAGTGGGCGGACACCATCGCGCTCTCTCGCCAACACCCCTTCCCGTACGCGTATCTGATGATCCGTCCCCGGACTCCGGGGCGGGTCGGCGTGACCTTGACCAGATGAAGGAGACCCTGCCGATGCCGGTGGACACGAACCCGGAGACGCAGCAGGTACCGCAGCAGTCGAGCCTGACGACGGCCGCTGCCCGCAACCTCGCCACCACCACCAAGTCCGCACCGCAGATGCAGGAGATCACCTCCCGCTGGCTGCTCAAGGTGCTCCCCTGGGTCCAGGCCGCCGGTGGCGCCTACCGGGTGAACCGCCGGCTCACCTACACCGTCGGCGACGGCCGGGTGGAGTTCATCAAGACCGGCTCGGAGGTCCGGGTCATCCCCCGTGAGCTCGGGGAACTCGCCCTGCTGCGCGGCTTCGACGACGACGGGGTGCTGACGGCCCTCGCCGACCGCTGCGAGCAGCGCGACTTCGGCCCCGGCGAGGTGCTGGCCGAGCGGGGCACCGAGGCGGACCGCATCTACCTGATCGCCCACGGCAAGATCAACCAGATCGGCACCGGCAAGTACGGCGACGAGACGGTGGTCGGCGTGCTCGGCGACGGCGACCGCTTCGGCGAGCACGCCGTGCTCGACCCGGACGCCGTCTGGGAGTTCACCGCCACCACGGTGACCGCCGGCACCGTGCTCTCGCTGCCGAGGCGCGAGTTCCAGGCCATCCGGGACGGCTCGCCCGCGCTCCAGCGGCACCTGGAGGAGTTCCTGGCCCTGCCGCTCCAGCGCCAGAACGAGCGCGGTGAGGCCGAGATCGCTATGTCGGCGGGCCACCACGGCGAGTTCGAGCTGCCCGGCGCCTTCGTGGACTACGAGCTGAAGCCGCGCGAGTACGAGCTGAGCGTCGCCCAGACGGTGCTGAAGGTGCACAGCCGGGTCGCCGACCTCTACAACCAGCCGATGAACCAGACCGAGCACCAGCTCCGGCTGACCATCGAGGCGCTGCGCGAGCGCCAGGAGTACGAGCTGGTCAACAACCCGGAGTTCGGCCTGCTCAACAACGCCGACTTCTCGCAGCGGATCCAGACCCACTCGGGCCCGCCCACCCCGGACGACCTCGACGAGCTGCTGAGCCGCCGCCGCGACCCCGACTACCTGCTCGCCCACCCGCGCGCGATCGCGGCGATCGGCCGCGAGCTGAACTCCCGCGGGCTCTACCCCCACCATGTCGACCTCGGCGGGCAGCAGGTGCCGGCCTGGCGCGGGGTACCGATCCTGCCGTGCAGCAAGATCCCGATCACCAAGGAGAACACCAGCTCGATCCTGGTGATCCGGACGGGCGAGGACAACCAGGGCGTCATCGGCCTGCACCAGACCGGCATCCCGGACGAGTACCAGCCGAGCCTCTCGGTGCGCTTCATGGGCATCAGCGAGAAGGCGATCATCTCGTACCTGGTCAGCGCCTACTACTCGGCCGCGATCCTGGTGCCGGACGCGGTCGGCGTCCTGGAGAACGTCGAGATCGCGCACGGTCGCCACTGAACAACGGCCCGATCGGGCGCGGGCGGGCCGTAACCGGCCCACCGCAAGATCGTTTCACCTGACGTCGGACGGCCCGCCCCTCAAAGGCGGGCCGTCCGATGTCGCCCCTCCCGGCGCCGACCGGGCTCCAGGACGGGGCCGACTTCCGACGAGGACAACTCCCCACGAACGCGGACCTCCTGACGATGCGAGAGATACATGGAGCCCCTGGCGCAGCCCCGGCGGGCACGGCGGATACCGGTGGACGGGCCGTCGTGACCGCAGACCTGATCGTCGTGAGCAAGGGCGCTTCCGGGCGCCGGGCCCGGCTGGCCGGCGCGGCAGCCGGGGTGGCCGCCCTCTGCGCGCTGCTGAGCGGCGCGACCGGTGCCGCCCGGACCCCCGAGCACCACGGCGGGGGCGACCCGCACGGGCCGGTCGTCGAGACCTGCGTCTCCACCGGCACGGACGTCTCGGTGTCGGTCGGCCGAGGTGGCGTGGGCGTCGATGTCGATGTCGACGTGGAGGTGGGCGTCTCGGTCGACCTCTCCGGAGTGCTGCACCACCCCGGTCCGCACCCGAAGCCCAGTCACCCGCCCTGGCACCACCACCACCACCCGTGCCCGAGCCCCACCCCGACGCCCAAGCCGAGTCCGACGCCGACACCCACCCCCACGCCGACGCCGACTCCCACCCCCACCCCGACGCCGACGCCGATCCACCCGCCGACGCCGGAGCCGAAGCCCACCCCGACGCCGACCCCCGCGCCGGTGCCGCCGCCCGCCCCGACGCCGAGGCCCACCCCGCCGCCCGCGTCGACCAGGCCCGTGCCGAAGCCCACGCCGAAGCCGACCGCGGCACCGGTCGTGCCACCGGCCCCCGCGCCCGAGCCGCCCTCGCCGACCGCCACGCCGAGCCCGGCGGCCGTCGAAGCGAAGCCGCGGCCCGTGGTCAAGCCCGTCCGGGTGCCGCTGGCGGCCCCGCCGGTGCCCGCTCCGGAGCGCCACCACGGCAGCTCGCCGACCCGGACGATGCTGCTCGTCACCGTGCCCGCCGTGCTCGCCGCGGCGGCCCTGCGCCCGCGCGGCCGGTCCGGCCGGGGCGGCTCCGGCCGCTCCTGAGGCGCCCGGCCCCCGAGGCGGCCCGGCCCGGCCGGCCGCCTTCGACCGCCCGGTCGTCGGGTGAGCGGGTGACGGCCGGGCCCGATACAGAGAACCCGAGCTGAAGAAGGGAGTTCCCATGTCCGAGTGGTTGGCGCTGGCCATCGCCATGTCGGCGGCCTGCGCCGTCGTGGTGGCGGTGGTGCTGCTGAGGCACCGCAGGGTCAGTGAGGAGGAGGACACCGACGAGACGCCCGACGTCATCGAGTACATGACGATGATGATCGGCGTGGTCTACGCGATCGTGCTCGGCCTGGCCATCGCCGGCGTCTGGGAGGCGCGCGGCGCCGCCCAGGACGACGTGGCGCGCGAGGCGCAGTCGCTGCACGAGGTGAGCGAGCGCGCCCAGATCTACCCGGTCGAGTTCCGCGACAAGGTCCGCGCCGATGTGGACGCCTACGTCTCCTACGTGGTCGACACCGAGTGGACGTACATGCGCGAGCACGGCGAGATCTCCGAGCGCGGCACCGAGTTACTCGACAAGCTCCGCACGGACGTCGCCACCCGCACGCCGGCCAGCGATCTGGAGGCCCAGGCCTACCAGCCGATCATGGACCGGATCAGCACCGTCGACGACGCCCGCAGCGCCCGCGGCCAGAACGCCGGGCCGACCATGCCGGGCGTGGTCTGGTTCGGCCTGATCGTCGGAGCCGTGGTGACCGTCGGCATGGTGTTCGCACTGCAGATCCGGCGCTCGCCGCGGGAGTTGCTGCTGGCGGGGGCGTTCAGCGCGCTGATCGCCTTCCTGCTCTTCCTGATCTGGGACTTCGACGATCCGTTCGGCCGGAGCGTCTCGGTGACCACGCAGACGTTCACCGACCTGTTCCCGACCCTGGGCGGTGGCGACTGAGCGTCACGCGGACCGGCGTTCCTTCGATAATCTGATCCGGCCGTCGGGGGTCGGTCCCGTCGGGCGCATCGAGAGGATCGTCAGTCGTGACCTACCCGCCGCCCCAGCAGGGCGCGCCCTACCCGCCCCGACGCCCCCAGGTCGCCTGGTGGTGGCTGCCCGAGAAGGAGCGCCGCCGGCGCCGCAAGCAGCGCGAGGAGTGGCGGGCGTACCAGCGGCGGAAGGGCAAGAAGAACGACAACGACTGCTCGGACGCCTGCGACTGCTGTGACCTCGGGGACCCGTGCCTGATCGCGCTCGTCCCGGTGATGATGGCCGCGGGCCTGAGGTTCGCCCTCGGTGGCGGCCGCGGACGGCGCGGCGCGGCCGCCGATCCGTCGGCGCCCGCCCCGGCCGGCTTCGCGGCGGGCGTGCTGTACGGGGCGGTGCGGTACTACCGGAGCGAGATCAGTCCCCGGCGACCGGCCTGCTGCCCGTACACGCCGTCCTGTTCCACCTATGCCGTCCAGGCGCTGCACCGGCACGGTGCCGTGCGCGGGGCGCGGCTGACCGCAGGCCGGCTGCTCCGCTGCCGCCCGGGCACGGCGCGCCGCGGCGGGGCGGACCCGGTGCCGGGGCGGTAGGGCCCGTCGCGAGGAGCGGTGACGCAGGGGCCGCGCGGATCACGGTGATCCGCGCGGCCCCTGCCCGGTGGTGCGTCAGCGCAGGCTGCTGTCGATCGCGTTCAGCAGGGTGCCGGAGGCGTCGTCGTTCTCCAGGGAGAAGGCGAACATCCCGGCCAGGCCCTTGCTCTTGGCGTACGCCCCGCGGGCCTGGATGGCCTGCGGGGTGTCACCCGTCCAGAAGTTGGTCCCGTCGTAGACCCAGGAGGTCTCCGTCACCGGGTCCCAGTGGGTGTTCGCCGCGCTGGCGTTGAGCTCCTTCCAGGCGGCCAGGCCGGCCTCGGCGCTCAGCGGCTTGGCTGGGGTCGGACCGGTCGCGCTCTGGTACAGGCCGTAGTTCGAGCCGGCCGGCACGCCCGTCCAGCCGCGCCAGTAGAACGGGATGCCCAGCACCAGCTTGTTGGTCGGGAAGCCGCCCGCGATGCCGTACTCCGGCAGGCCGGTGGTGTACGCGGCGAGGGTGGTGTCCACGTTGTACTTGCGGGTGCCGGGAGTGATCGGCGTGGTCGGGTCGGCCGGGCTGTCGTGCAGCGGGTCCTGGTGGTTGGTCGGGCCCTTGGCGTCCCAGGCGCCGTGCATGTCGTAGGTCATGACGTCGGCGTAGTCCAGGTAGGCGCCGATCTTGTCGGTCTCCAGCTGCGCGATCTTGTCCTGGCCGCTGGGCAGTGCGGCGGTCAGCAGGAACCGCTTGCCCTGGGCGTTGCCGAGGGCGTCCAGCTGGGTGCGGAACTCCTTCAGCAGCAGGGTGAAGTTCTGCTTGTCGGCGGCGGAGTAGTGGTTGCCGGTGTGGCCGCCGGCCGAGCCCGGGTACTCCCAGTCGAGGTCCACGCCGTCGAAGAGTCCGGCCGCCGAGGCCTGGCCGCCCGAGGCGTCACCGGCCACGCCGGTCGGCAGGTTGCCCTTGAGGAACATGTCCACGCAGGAGGAGACGAAGGCCTTGCGGGAGGCGTCCGTCGCGGCCGCGTCCGAGAAGTACTTGGAGTACGTCCAGCCGCCGATCGAGATGGTGAACCGCAGGTTCGGGTACTTGGCCTTCAGCTGGCGCAGCTGGTTGAAGTTGCCCTTGAGCGGCTGCTCCCAGGTGTCGCTGCTGCCGTCCACGCTAGCCGCGCCGTTGTAGTCGGCCTGGTAGTCGGCGTAGGCGTCCCCGGCGCCGTCCCCGGCGTTGGGGTTGGACTCGTTGGCCGAGTCGGAGGCCTTCACGGCCTGGAAGCAGGTGTGCGTGGTCGGGTGGATGTTGGCGAAGGCGTAGGTGATCACGTCCAGCTTGCCCGCCGCGCCGCTGGTGTCCACGTTCTTCGCGTGGTACGCGTTCTCGTAGACGCCCCACTGGTCGAAGTAGGCCGAGCGGAACGGGCTCGCGGCCGGGGCGGGCGCGGTGGTGGTGCCCACCGGCGCGGACTGCGCGGAGGCGTGGCTGCCCGAGTAGCCCTGGACGGTGAACCGGTAGTTGGTGCTCGGCAGCAGCGAGCTGACGGCCACCGAGGTGCCCATCGAGGTCGCGACCAGCTGGCTGCCGGAGTAGACCTTGTAGGCCACCGGGCCGTCGCCGCCGGTCAGCGTGGACGGCTGCCAGCTGAGCACCACGGCGTTGCCGGTGACCTTGCCGACGGTGAGCCCGCCGGGCACGGTGACCTTGCCGTCCCCGGCCGGGCCGGTGCCCGTCGCCGTGGCGGTGGCCGTCGCGGTGGGGCTGGTGGTCGCCGTCGGGCTGTTCGAGGCCGTCGGGCTGGTGCTCGCGGTGGGGCTGTTCGAGGCGGTGGGGCTGGTGCTCGCCGTCGGGCTGCTGGTCGCGGTCGGGCTGCTGGTCGCCGTGGGGCTGCTGGTCGCGGTCGGGCTGCTGCTGCTGGTCGGCCCGGCCGGGCCGGTCAGGCTGAGGTCGTCTGCCCGGTAGGTGCCGGTGCCGTACCAGCCGTGCGTGAACACCGTCACCGAGGTGGTGGCGGCGCCGGTGGTGAAGGTGCTGCTCAGCTGCGTCCAGCCGGTCGCGTTGGGCGTCCAGGAGGAGGAGTTGACCCCGGTGCCGGTCGCGCCCAGGTAGACGTAGCTGCCCTGGACCCAGCCCGACAGGGTGTACTGGGTGTTGGGCAGCACGGTCACGGTCTGCTGGCACTGCGCGGTGTCGGAGGCCGATGCGGCCCCGCTGAGCGCGTAGCTCCCGCCGTGCACCGGCGTGGTGACGACGGATCCGTTGACGCAGGTCCAGCCGGCCAGCGAGCCGGTCTCCAGACCGGCGTTGGCGAGCAGGTTGACGGGCGCCGCGGAGGCCGTGTTCAGGGAGAGCGCGAGGGCGGCGGTGCCGGTGGTGAGCGTGGCCGCCAGGGCCAGCGCGGTGGCTCGCCGGCGTGGTGCGGCGGCCCGGCGCTCGGCGGGGCGCGCGGGCGTGACTCGGTCGTGCATGCGGTGTCCTCCGGATGAGTGGGGGTTCCGGCGGTGCGGTGGCCCGGGTGGGCCGAAGGGAGCCGAGCCGAGCGCTGTGGGGGCGCGCGGGCGGGGTGACACATGCTTCGGTACGACGCGTCGAGACCGTCGGGCCGGGCCCGTACGCATCGACGACATCACAGATTGGACTGGACCAATATTCGCCGTCAAGGGTGTCCGCCCGCTGGACGGTCGGCGGCCCCCCGCCGGTACGGTGGCGTACGGAGCAGCCCCGCCGAACGGAGGACGAGCCATGGACAGCCAGGACTGGAACGACCGCTACGCCGCGAGCGAGCTGGTCTGGGGCGCCGAGCCCAACCGCTGGGTGGTCGGCGAGCTGACGGGCCGCACTCCCGGCCGCGCCCTGGACGTCGCGGCCGGCGAGGGGCGCAACAGCATCTGGCTCGCCCGGCAGGGCTGGCGGGTGACCGGCCTCGACTTCTCCGCCGTCGCCCTGGAGCGCGCCGAGCGGCTCACCGCGGACCTGCCCGACGAGGTCGCCGACCGGCTCACCTGGCGCCACGACGACGCCCGCGGCTTCCCGCTCCCGGCCGAGGGCTACGACCTGGTGCTGGTCGCCTACCTCCAGCTCCCCGCCGCCGACCGCCGCACCGCGCTGCGCCGGGCCGCCGCCGCGCTCGCCCCCGGCGCCACCCTGCTGGTGGTCGGCCACGACAGCAGCAACCTCACCGAAGGGGTCGGCGGCCCGCAGGACCCGCGCGTCCTCTTCACTCCGGACGACGTGCTCGCCGACCTCTCCGACGCCGGGCTGCGGACCGTCCGCGCCGAGCGGGTGCTCCGCCCGGTGGCCGCGGAGGCCGGACACCGCGACGGGGCTACCGGCGGGCGCGCTGCCGCGGTCGACGCCCTGGTGCGGCTGGAGCGGCCGTTGGAGCGGCCGTAGCGGGGGTCCGTCGGCGTCGCCGGGCGCCGCGTGCGGGACCTGCGCCGGAGCCCGCTTGCGGAATCGCGGCCGGGAGGCCGGTGGGTCGTCGCTAATCCCTCCGTGTCCGGATGATGTGGTGTTGATCGTAGGAGCGGGGTACGGGGATTCCCAGGACCGACCCTGCGCACCCGGGAATCTCTACAGTGCTGTAGATTCAGGACGCAGGGCGGAGCAACGAGGAGGACGCGATGAGCGTTTCGCTGGCCAAGGGGCAGAAGCTGAGCCTGGAGAAGCCGGGCGGGGGGCAGCTGGGCGTGGTGCGGATGGGCCTCGGCTGGCGGGCCGCCCAGCGGAAGGGGTTCTTCGCCAAGCTGTTGGCCTCGCAGGAGATCGACCTGGACGCCTCGGCGGTGCTGTTCGCCGCCGGCAAGCCGGTGGACGTGGTCTTCTTCCAGCACCTCACCAGCAACGACGGTTCGGTGCGGCACAGCGGGGACAACCTGACCGGCGGCGCCGGCGACGCCACCGACGACGAGTCGATCACGGTGGACCTCACCAGGGTGCCGAGCGAGGTCGACCAGATCCTGTTCACCGTCAACTCCTTCACCGGGCAGACCTTCCAGGAGGTCGAGAACGCCTTCTGCCGGCTCGTCGACGAGCAGACCGGCGCCGAGCTGGCCCGGTACACGCTCACCGGCGGCGGCCCGTACACCGCCCAGATCATGGCCAAGGTGCAGCGCACGGCCGGTGGGTGGCAGATGGCCGCGATCGGCCAGCCGGCCAGCGGGCGGACCTTCCAGGACCTGATGCCGGAGCTGGCCAAGCACCTCTGACGGTGCGCCGCGGGCCCGCCCGCGCCGCGCCGCCCGCGACCGGCCCTCCGGCCGGTCCGTCGACCGGCGGCGCGGGGGCCGTCCGATCTCCCCCCGGACGGGCCCCGCGCCCGCTGTCCCCGTCCCGCGCGGTCGCGCGGACGGCCCTCCGGTCAGCCGCCGTTGCCCGGTCGGGTGCACTTCCCCGATATCCCTGCGGCCCACTCACCGCGTCCGCTAACACTGGCCGCATGGACGATGACGCTGCGCAGCTGCCGGGGCACCTCACCATCCGGGTCGCGCACACCGACGACCCGGTCGCGGCCGTGGCCGGTCTGGAGGCGTGGGCCTCCCGGGAGCGGTATCCGAGCCTGATGATGATGGCGCCCGCCTTCGGCAGTCTGGAGCGCACCCCCGAGGGGACCTGGCGGATCCTCGGCTACCGCGGGACCACCCCGCAGATGGCCCGCGACGACCTCGGCCACCAGTTCCGCTGCTGGGCGCGGGCCGAGCGCGGCGCCCGGTTCGCCGCCACCTGGGACATCACCGACGAGGAGCGGGCCGCCTACACGGCGGCGTACCGGCGGATGGAGTGGGAGGCGCTCGACGAGATCACCGTCGCCGGGCGGGAGTACCGGATCTTCCGGGCCGAACAGGTGCTGCGCTCGGGCCCCGAGGGCATCGAACCGCCGCGCCCCACCGACCCGGACCCGGCCGCCGTCGGCCAGGCCTACCGGCTGCCGTCCCGGGTCGACGGCTTCGTCGTCGACCCCGGTGCCGACGTCACCCTGGTCGACGGGATCCTGCGGCTGGACATGATGACGCTGGTGCCGGCCGGCCGGGGCATCCCCGAGAACGTCCGCGCCGACGCCCGGCACGCCTCCAGCCGCTACCCCAAGGTGTTCGTGCTCCCGGTGCACTGCGCCGTCGCCGAGTACGAGGACGGCCACTGGGGCCCGATGACCGGGGCCTACGAGACCCCGCAGGCCGCCCGCGACAGCCTCGCCGCCTACCTGCGCGAGTTCGCCCCGCGGCTGCTGCCGGACCTCGGCGAGGACGAGCGCGCCCGGTACGCCGCCGCCGCCGACCGGCTGGACGCCGAGCGCGGACACGAACTCCGGGCGGCCGACCGGCGGTTCCGGCTGGTGCGGGTCGAGCCGGTGCTCCGTCTCGGCCCCGACGGGCCCGAACGGCCGCGGCCCTCCGACTGGGACCCGGACCTCCCGGTCAAGGCCCAGGAGGAGCAGGACCGGGCGGCCGGCCGCTACCCGGACGACGAGGACGACGAGGACTGAACGGCCGCCGGCCCGGTGCGCCCGCTGATCGGGGCGCCCGGGCCGGGGTCACGCGTGCTCCATGCGTGTTCCGTGCGTGCTCGGTTCGTACTCGGCGCGTGGTCAGTGCGCCGAGGGCGAGGGGGAGGCGGCGGCCGAGGAGGAGCCACTCGGGGTGGCGGTGGCCGACGGGGTGCCGGTCGGGGTGCCGGTCGGCGTCGGGCAGCCGGGCGCCGGGGGCGTCGCGGTGGCGGTGGCCGACGGGGTGGCCGTCGGGCTCGCGCCGTCGGTGGGCGTCGCCGTCGCCGTGGGGGTGGCACAGGTGGTGGGCGTGGCGGTGGGGGTGGCCGTCGGGGTGGTGCTGGGGGTGGCCGTCGGGGTGGTGCTGGGCGTGGCGGTCGGCGAGGTGCTCGGCGTACCGGTCGGGGTGGCACTGGGCGTGGCACTCGGCGTGGCACTCGGGCTCGGGCCGGCCGAGGGCGAGGCCGACGCGGTGGGCGTGGGCGCCCCCGTCGGCGTCCCGCTCGGGCCACCGGTCGGCGTGCCGGTCGACGGCGCCGGGGATGCCGAGGGCGAGGGCGTCGTGGGGCCGGTCGCCGGTACGGGCACGGTCGGCGACGGTGACGGCGCGGTCAGCGCGCCGGCCGGGGCGGGCCGGTCCGGTGTCGTGGTCGCCGTCCCGCTGCCGAAGTGCGCCATCCAGTTCTTGACGGTCCGCAGGTACTCGCCCGAGTTGTTGTAGCCGAGGATCGCCCGGTCCAGCTGGGCCGGATTGCCGAGGTCGCGGCCGCCCGCGCAGAGGTAGCGGCCGGCCGACTCGGCGGCGTCGAAGACGTTGTTGGGGTCCGCCCGGCCGTCGCCGTTGGCGTCGACCCCCCAGTAGGCCCAGGTGGAGGGGATGAACTGCATCGGTCCGACGGCCCGGTCCCAGAGCCGGTCGCCGTCGTAGCGGCCACCGTCGGTGTCGGAGATCGCGGCGAAGCCGTTGCCGTTGAGCGCCGGGCCGAGGATCGGCCGGTACGTCGTCCCCGCGGCGTCCACCCCGCCCCGGTTGGCCTGGCCGGACTCGACCTCGCCGATCGCGGCCAGCAACTGCCACGGCAGGTGACAGCCGGGCGAGCGGACGGCCAGCGCGGCCTCGGCCTTGCGGTAGGCGGCGAAGACCGTCGCCGGCAGGGCGGGCCCGGTCCGGAACGGTCCGGCGGACGGGTCGCCCGGCAGGGTCGTGGGCGGCTGCGGCAGCGGGACGGCGCCCCCGCCGTCGACCGGCACGGTCGGCCCGCCGGCGGGCGACGGCGGTTCGGAGCCGGGCGGCGTGGTGCCGGGAGCGGTGGCGACCACGGAGGTGGTCGGGTCGATCACGGGCGGCACCGGCTCGGCGGCCGCGACACCGGAGAGGCCGAGTCCCGTCACCTGAGAGCCGGTCAGGGCCGCGAGCGCGGTGAACGCGGCGGCCGTCCCGGTCACCCGCTTGCCCAGCCGTATCCGGCGCCCCGTCTGTCGTCCGCTGTCGACCCGTGCCTTCATGCCGTGCCCTCCCCGTCACCGTCCGGACCCCGGGGGAACGGACGGGCTGTCACCATCGTGCCTGCCAGTGCATGACAGTTCGTGTTACCGGAATGATTAGTATCACGATGATCTGACCGGACCCGGGTGAGCAGCGGCTGTCCCGGGCCCCACCGTCCGGTGAACGGGCAGGTGGCGAGGGTGCGCCCGGCGGTACCCGGCGGGCCGGGGAGCGGCGCCGGGGCTCAGAACTCGACGAGCTGACCGTCCTCGGCGACGGCCGCGCCCGCCGCCGCCAGGGCCGGTGCGAGGGCGGCGGCGCCGGGGGAGCCCGGGTGGGCCAGCGGGTTGGTGTTGTTGAGGTGGGTGTAGAGGTAGCGCGGGCCGGGGTGGCGGCCCAGGTGGACCAGCGAGTCCCGGACCGCCAGGTGGCCCATGCCGCGGGAGGAGCGCGAGCCGCCGGTGCGCTCGGCGAGTTCGTCGTCGGTGGCGAAGGTGCCGTCGAGGATCACCACGGCCGCACCGGCCACCGCCCGGTCGAGCTCCGGCGTCCAGGCGGCCAGTCCGGGCGCGTACACCGCGCTCGACCGGCTCCCGGCGGCGGTGAAGCGGTAGCCGGTCACCCAGTCCGCCCGGCCGTCCCAGGCCTTGCCGGGCAGGTCGGCGGCGTACCGCGGCCGCTTTCCGCCCAGCGCCAGCGGCTCGGCGCGCAGCCCGCCGGCCAGGTCGAAGGCGGTGCCCGGCGCGACGGACTGCCAGCGGGCCTTGGTGTAGGGCGCGAGCAGCGGGCCGACCGGGAAGGCGCCGTGCAGCGCGGCACGGACCGGTTCGGTGGCGTGCACGCTCAGCCCGGCGGGTGGCGGCGTGTGACACCGCCGTTCGGCCCCCCGGAGGGGTGTCGCGCGGGCGGCCCGGGGGCGGGGATGGGTGGAGTCGGCTCATGCGGTCCGCCTTGGCTTTCGGGGGAGTACCGGGTACGGCACGGTGGCGTCATTCTGTGAACGCCCGTGCCGTACCCGCATCCGCCCGCAGGCCCCCGCCCGGCGCCGTTCACGCCCCGGAGGGAACCGGCTGCGCCGCCCGGCGTCCCCTCGGCGGCCGGTTCGGGGGCCGCCGGGCGGCATCTGCCGGTTCGGGGGCCGCCGGTTCGCCGTGGGCTCAGCCGCCGAGCGACTTGGCCAGCACCATCGCCAGCCCGCTCTCGGCGAGCGCCTCCGCCGGGGCGTTGACGCCGTCGCCCGGGCCGCGGTCCTTCACCACCTCGACGGCGTAGACGCGTCCGCCGGCCACGAAGAGGGCCCTCGGGTGGGTGCCGTCCTTACGCTGGGTCAGTACCGCCTCCTGGCCGACCCCCGGCAGGGTGGTGACCTGGAGCTGGCCGTCCGCCTTGGCCGAGGCCAGGGCGGTCGGGGTGGTCTCGCGGATCGAGGCGTAGGAGTCGGGCGAGCCCCAGGTGCAGCCCCAGACCGGGCTGCCGTCGCTCGCCGGGTCGGGGTGGGTGCCGCGGAACGGGCCCGAGGTGCCCACCGCCGCGACGACCTGGGGGGACTGCAGCAGCGTGCAGGCGTCCGCCGGCCGCCCGGCGGGCGCGGCGGTGGGTGCTCCGGTGCTCGCGGGGGCGGGCGCGGAGGCGCTGGATCCGGGTGTCGTCGCCGCCGTGGGCGCGGCCGCGCCGGGCGTCGTCGCGGCCGCGGCGGGTGTGGTGGGCGGGGGCGCGGCCGTCGCCCCGCCGGAGGACGAGCAGCCGGCCACGGCGACGCCCGCGAGGGCCAACGCGGGCAGCCAGAGCTGCCGACGCCCGTACCGGACCGCTGATTTGAGCTGCATGGGACCCCCTCGTCCGGCGCCCGCCGGTGCGGCGGACTGTGGTGCTCCAGGGATCCTAGTGGCCGGGCCGGTCCGGTATTTCCCGTTCCGGAAACGGGAGTTGCACAGCTGCGTCACGAGCCCGACCCGGCGCGTCCGGCGGTCGGACCGGCGGTCCGGGGTGCGGGGGTGGTACGCGCACGTGCGGCCGGGCTCCCGGCGGCGCCCGGGACGGGAGGGTCTGACCAGGACCGATGCGACGCAAGTCCTTTACCAGTACCGGGCGGTCGGTGTCGAGCTCTCCTTCCTCAGCTCCCCGGACGGGTGATGTTCTGGTGAAAGTGGTCATGCCAGGAATGGCGGCCCGGCATCCTTGGGCCGGTGACCAGGCGGATCCCGCAATCGGCGGATCCCGAGACCAGGCGGATGGAGGCCCAGACGGTGAGCACGAACCTGCCGGAGACCGTGGCGGAGGGGCCGGTCCTCCCGGCGCCGCCCCGGGTCGTGGACGACCTGGCCCGTGACCTGACCCATGCCGCCGCCGCCGTCCGGGCGGTCTCGCGGGCGGGGCGCAGCGGCGGCGACGTCGCCGTCGCGGCGTACACCGCCGTGGTGTGCACCGGCCGTTCGGCAGCCCGGGCACTGGAGGAGGCGGCCGCGTGGTGCCGCCAGGCACCCGAGGCGGAGGTGCACTCGCTGGCCTGGGCACGGGTGCCCGGGCACCGCGACGACGTCTACGAGTACCGCGTCACGCTGGCCGTGAGCTTCCCCGACCACGAGACCGGCGAGCACAGCGGCGACACCCACCACGCCCCGCGCTGAGCCGGATTATGATCGCTCCCATGGATGACGGGGGCACGAAGGAGATACGGGCGACCACGGACGGGGAGACCGAACTCTCCACCGGGGCGGCGGTGGCGGTGACCGTCCTGGCGGCGCTGGGGGCGGTGGCGGTCCTGCTGGCCGTTCTTCACTGGCTGGGCTGGACCGCCCCCGGGATCGGCTGGCTGCTTGCCAAGGGCGCCGTCAAACTCTGCGCCGGCGGCGCGGTCGGCCTGATCGGTACCCTCGCCTGGCTCCGCCAACGGCACGCCTCACGCGGGTAGTTCCGCCGTCGTCCGCACGCCGACGCCCTCGTGCCGTCACGCCGGGGGCGGGACGGGGACCGGGGCCACGGCAGCTGGATGGCGTTCAGTCCCAGTCGGCGTTGGCGGGGACGGTGTAGGTGCCGGCCTGGAAGGCGGTGATGCGGCCGGTGGTGTCGGCGAGACCGGTGTAAAGGCCGATGGCGCCGTCGGTGCGGTGGTAAAGCGGGCCGAGGTCGCTCCGTTCTCGCGCCGGCGGTGGTCAGGGGACCAGGACGAGCCGGCCGCGCAGGCCGCCGCCGGCCAGTCGGCGGTGGGCGTCGGCGGCCCGGGCCAGCGGGTGGGTGGCGGCGACCCGGAGGGTGAGCCGGCCCGCGGCGGCGAGGGCGGACAGCTCGGCGAGCGCCGGGCCGTCGGCGGCGATCCAGACGGTGGCGACCCGGATGCCGCGCAGGCCCTGGGGCGCGCTTCCGGACACGGTGACGAAGCTGCCCCGGTTGCGGACGGCGCCGAGTGCGACCACCCCGAGCAGGGCGGCGTCCAGGGCGCCGTCCACCCCGCCCGGGACGAGCGCCCGGACGGCGGCGGCCGGATCGGCGGTACCGCGCGGCACGAACCACTCGGCCCCCAGACCCCGGACCAGCGCCTCGTCCGCCGCACCGGCCAGGGCCACGACCCGCAGGCCGCGCAGGGCGGCGAGTTCGACGGCGAAGCCGCCCACCGCGCCGGCCGCGCCGGTCACCAGCAGCGAGGCGCCGGCCGGGAGGCCGAGCAGGTCCAGTGCCTGGGCGGCGGTCAGTCCGTTCAACGGCAGCGTCGCCGCCTCGACCGCCGGCACCCCCGCCGGGGCCGGGGCGAGCGCCGAGGCGTCCAGCACCACGTACTCGGCGTAGGTGCCGAGCGGGACGTCCAGACGGTCGCGCAGACCGATCACCGGGTCGCCCGGGCCGAAGCCGGACACTCCAGGGCCGACCCGGTCGACCGTGCCCGCCACGTCCCAGCCCAGCCCGGTCACCTCGCGCGGTGCCATCAGCCCCGCCGCCACCAGGGCCCCGGAGCGGGTCACGGCGTCCACCGGATTGACCCCGGCGGCGGACACCCGGACCCGTACCTGGCCAGGGCCGGCCTCGGGTACGGGCACCTCGACCAGCTCCAGGGCTTCCGGACCGGCATGGCTGCGGACGACGACGGCGCGCACGGGGCACTCCTCGGGGAGGGGACGGCGGGACCCGGCGGTCCCGGGGCGATCGGACTTGCCAACGGCACCCACGCTAGGGAGAGTTGCTCTCCGGTCGGAAGCACGCACCGCGAAGTGCGTACCGTACGGGGAGGGAAGCCCATGGCCACCATGACCGCCGCCCAGCGCCGCTCGGCCGAGCGCGCGAGCTTCGACGCCTACCTCGCGCAGTGCCCGGCGCGGCAACTGCTCGACCGGATCGGCGACAAGTGGGTCAGCCTCCTCGTCAACGCGCTGGCCGACGGCCCGCAGCGGTACAGCGAGCTGCGCCGCCGACTGGCCGGGGTCAGCGAGAAGATGCTCACCCAGACCCTGCGCGCCCTGGAGCGGGACGGCCTGCTCACCCGCACCGTCACGCCCTCGGTGCCCGCCCGGGTCGACTACGCGCTGACGCCGCTGGGGACCGGACTGCTGCCGGTGGTGCGGGCGATCAAGGCCTGGGCGGAGGAGAACATGCCCGAGGTGCTCGCCGCCCGGGACGCCTACGACACCCGGCCGGACGTACGCGGCGCGGGGGGCTGAGGGCCCGGCCGGCCCGAGGGCGGGCGGAGCGCCTCGTCGAGGCGGACCGCGAGAGTGTCCCAGGGGCGGCAGTCGACCACCGGGAGGCCGTACCGGTCCGCCTGCTCGGCGAGCCAGTGCGAGTACCGGGCGCCGACCTCGGCCCGCCGCACCTGCGGGCCGCACCCGGGCTCGCGGGCGGCGTAGTTGGCGGTGATCCGGGCCGCGTCCGGCTCGTGCAGGAACACCGCCCGGACGCGGCGCCCGGCCGCCCGCCCCGCCTCGACGGCCCGGGCGGCGGCGGCCGGGGTGAGGTAGTCGCCCTCGACGACGGCGGGCACGTCCACCGTCAGGCGGTTGCGGACGACACCGAGGACGGCGGGCTCCAGCGCCCCGGCGGTCGCGATCTGCAGCTCCAACTCCTGCTCCGCTGTGCGGGGTTCGGCAGGGTCAGGGCTGTCGAAGTGGTGCAGCCCCGGGTGCTGGGCGGCTGTGGTGATCTCCTGGACGGCGCTGACCACGTCGTCGAACTCCACCACGAACGCGCCCGTCTCCCGGGCCAGTCGCGCGGCTGCCCGGCTCTTCCCGATGCCCGAGGCTCCGCCGATCAGCACGATGTCCCACCACAAGGTCGTCATGCGGCGGACCGTATCGCGGGCCGAGGGGCGGGATCACCCGCAATCCACCGGGCCGGTGCGGCGGCGGGCCGGCCCGGCCGCATGGCGGCGGTGCCCGGCGGGCTCGGGCGGCGTCCACTAGCGTGGGGTGGATGACAGGCAGTGAGCACACCGTGCTGATCGTCCTGCGGGGCAACAGCGGATCCGGCAAGTCGAGCATCGCGGCCGCGCTGCGGGCCCGGTGCGGGCGGGGGAGGCTCGCGCTGGTCGGCCAGGACAACCTGCGCCGGACCGTGCTGCAGGAGCGGGACACGGACGGTTGCGCCTCGATCGGCCTGATCGACACCGTCGCCCGCTACGCCCTCGACCACGGCTTCCACGTCGTCGTCGAAGGCATCCTGGCCGCCGCGCGGTACGGCCCGATGCTCGGGCGGCTGGCCGCGGACCACCGCGGCCGCACCCTGCTGTACTACCTCGACGTCGACCTGGCGGAGACTCTGCGCCGGCACTCGCTGCGGCCGCAGGCCGCCGAGTTCGGCTCCGAGGAGATGACCGGCTGGTACGTCGGGGGCGATCTGCTGCCCGGTGGTGCGGAGCAGGTCGTCGGCGAGGACAGCACCCTGGAGCAGACCGTGGCGCGGATCCTGGCGGACGCCGGTCTGACGCCGCCGGCGTCCGGAGCCGGCGAGCCCTGAGCTGCCGATTCCTCGGTTGCCGAGCCCTGAGCCGTCGGAGTTCTGGGCCGTCGGAGTTCTGGCCCGCCGGGGCTTCCCGGGGAGGGCGGGCGGATCCTCGTCACGCCTCGGTGGACTTCGGGGGGTGGTCCAGGCGGTACTGCCAGCTGGTCAGCAGGCCCTCCAGGGCGGTGGCCTCCTGGGGAGTGAGCAGCTCCAGCAGGCGGTGCTCGTTGCGCATGTGGGCGGAGAACGCCTCGTCGATCAATCGCCGGCCGGCCGGGGTGAGTGCGACGACGCGCCCGCGCCCGTCCTCGTCGCTGCGACGGCGGGTGACCAGCCCGGCCCGCTCGAGGCGGTCGATCCGCTTCGTCATGGCGCCGGTGGTGACCATCGTGTGGGCGGCGAGTTCGCCGGGGGCCCGTTCGAAGGGGGTGCCGGCTCGGCGCAGCGCGGCGAGCACGTCGAACTCGCCCTCGCCGAGGCCGTAGCGGGCGTACACCAGGCCGAGCTCGTCGGTGAGGCGGGCGGCGAGGCGGTGCAGCCGGCCGATCACCGCCTGCGGCGAGACATCGAGGTCGGGCCGCTCCCGCCGCCATTCGGCCTGGATGGCGGCCACGTGGTCCGGGGCTCCGGGCGGCGGTCCGAGCGGGTCGCGCTGCTGTTCCATGGCGCCATCCTAGCGGGATAGCTTCCTGGGAAGTTAATATTGCTTCCATGGAAGCGAATATTCGGTGGATCCTGGTGACCGCCGTCGCGCCGGTCGCCTGGGGTGCCAACTACTACGTCACCCACGAGTTCCTCCCGGCGGACCGCCCGATCTGGGGTGCCGCCCTGCGGGCCCTGCCGGCCGGCCTGATCCTGCTCGCCCTCGCCCGGCGGTTGCCGCGCGGGGCCTGGTGGTGGCGCTCGGCGGTGCTCGGACTGCTCAACACAGGAGTCTTCTTCGTCCTGCTCTACGTCGCCTCGCAACTGCTCGCCACCAGCGTCGCCTCGACCGTCATGGCGGCCTCCCCGCTGGCGATGATGCTGATCGCCTGGGCCCTGGTGGCCGAGCGGCCGGCCCGCGCGCACCTGGTCGGCGCGCTGGTGGGGCTGGGCGGGGTCGGGCTGATGGTGCTCGGCCGGGCGGGTGCGGTGAGCCCGGCCGGGTTGGCCGCCTCGATGGCCGCCATGCTGGTCTCCTCCTTCGGATACGTCCTCGCCGGCCGTTGGCGCGACGGTGCGGACGTCCTGGCCTCGACCTCCTGGCAGCTGATCGCGGGCGGCCTCGTCCTGCTCCCGGTGGCCGCGGTTGCCGAGGGGGCGCCGCCGGTGCCCGCCCTGGCGGAGCTGCTGGCGTTCGGGTACGTCGCCGTGGTGGCCACGGCGCTGGCGTTCCTCGCGTGGTTCGCCGGTCTGCGGCGCCTGCCGGCCGGGACGGTCGGCCTGGTCGGCCTGCTCAACCCGATCACCGGTGTCCTGCTCGGTACGGCGGTGGCGGGAGAGGAGCTGGGGCCGGTCCAGGCGGGCGGGTTGCTGCTGGTGCTGGTGGGTGTGCTGCTCGGGCGGCCGCGTGCGGCGGGGCGGCGCGCGGAACGCCCACGGCCGGGGGCGCCGGTGGAGGGGGTCGAGACGGTCGAGACGGTCGAGGGTGGGGCCCGCCGGGGTGCGGGGCGCGGGGCGGGCGGGGCGTTCCGGGCCCGGCGACGTGGGTGAGCCGGCTCAGCTGGTTCACCCCGGCGGCCGGGTGCGGCAGACCCGTTCTGACCTGCGCGTCCTGCCCCGCCCGGGGTGGTCCGGCGGGCTACCGTGGCCGGGCGGCCGCACCCGGGTCGCGGCGGGTGCGACGGACGGAGGGACATGCAGTTCGACGAGCAGGGGGACCTCGACACCTCGCAGGTGGACGACCGGCGCGGCCGCCCGGGTGGCCGGGTCGCCATCGGCGGTGGCGCGGCGGGCCTGCTGATCACGCTGGTCGCGGTGCTCTTCGGGGTCGACCCGAGCCTGCTCGGTCTCTCCGAGGGAGGCGGTCCCGGTGCGGACGCGCGCCCCAGTACCGCCGGCGAGGTGCAGCAGGTCTGCCGGAGCGGCGCGGACGCGAACCGCCGTCAGGACTGCCGGATCGTCGCCGTCACCAACAGCCTCCAGGAGTACTGGCGGGGCGAACTGCCCCGGCGCGGCACGCCCTACCGCCCCGCCGAGACGGTCCTGTTCACCGACCGCGTCTCCACCGCCTGTGGCGCGGCGACGTCCGCCGTCGGCCCGTTCTACTGTCCGGGCGATCGTCAGGCCTACTTCGACCTCGGCTTCTTCGACGAGCTCTCCACCCGCTTCGGCGCCCGCGGCGGCCCCTTCGCCGAGGCGTACGTGGTGGCCCATGAGTACGGGCACCACATCCAGAACCTCACCGGCACGACCCAGCGGGTCGGCGGGGACCGGCAGGGCCAAAACAGCGCCTCGGTGATGCTCGAACTCCAGGCGGACTGCTACGCGGGGGTCTGGGCGCACCACGCCACCACCACCCCGCAGGCCTCCACCGGCCGGCCGCTGATCAGCACCCTCACCGACCAGGACATCGCCCAGGGTCTGGACGCCGCGGCCGCCGTCGGCGACGACCGGATCCAGAAGCAGGCGACCGGCCGGATCGACCCGGAGGTCTGGACGCACGGCTCCTCGGCGCAGCGCCAGGCCTGGTTCACCGCCGGCTACCGCACGGGCTCGATGAGCGACTGCGACACCTTCGCGACCCCGCGCTGACCCTGTTCGGACTTCACGCCGACCGGTACCGGTATCGGTATCCGTATCGGGCTGGTCCGAAGCTGCTCGGTGCGTATCGTCCCGCGCGCCACGCCGCCCGCCACACCCTGTCATCCGTCAGGGACCGTTGCCGCCGCACCGCTCCTACGCTGCTGATCAGTGGCCGGATCACTCACCGCCGGCCCCGCGACCCCAGAGGGAGAACCACATGCGCAGGATCCTGCACGCCGCCGCCGCGCTCGCCCTGGCGACCGCCGCCGTCACCACCCTGGGTGCCACCGGCGCCCAGGCCGCCGGCAGCTGGGACGGCTGCCCGTCCGGAGCGGTCTGCATCTACGGCGAGGGCGCCCCCACCTCCACCCCGCCGACCGATGTCTTCTACAGCTACGGAGCCCACAACCTGAGCAACAAGACGGGCTGGCACTGGGTCCTCAACAACCAGACCGGTGGCGCCCACGCCCGCCTGTGCCTCGGTTACAACGGCACCAACTGCAACTACGACATGGCCGCCCAGAACGGCGTCTGGGCCGACCTGGGCCCGGTCAACTCCATCACCCTCGACCGCCCCTGAGCTCCGCCGGCTCCGATCCGCCGAGGATGCGTTGGTGGTCGCCGGGCCCGGCGGCCACCAACGCACTCCGGGCAGGCCGGGGCCACCACCCGTCCGCCCGGACCGCACCCGGCGCCGGGGGGCGCCTGGGTGCCGGTCAACCCGACTGCGGGGAGGGGCAGCTGAGATCACGGGCGGGGACGCGGTCGTCGAGCAGGTAGGACTCGACGACCTCGCGGACACAGGCGTTGGACCCCGGGTACTGGCCGTGGTCGCCGCTGCCGGTCACCGTCACCAGCCGGGAGCCGCGCAAGGCCCGGTGGGCCGAGCGGGCCGCCTCGTAGTAGGTGGCCGGGTCGTGCACCGAGTTGAGCATCAGCGTGGGCGGCAGGCCCGCCCCCGTCACCCGCACCCGGGGTGCGGTCGGCGCCGGCCAGGTGGCGCAGACGGCAGCGAAGGCCAGCGTCCGGGCGCCCGCCAGCGGCCAACGGGCGGTGAGTTCGCGGCCCCGCGCGACCCAGGTGTCCAGATTACCCGTCCAGGGCGTGTCGTTGCAGGTCACGGCGAAGTACTCGGCGAGGAACCCGGGGCTCAGGTACTGGCCGAAGACCTGCCGCGCCGTCTCCCGGGCGGCCGGGCTCGCGCCCGGCCAGTCGTCCAGTGCGGTCAGGGCGGTGGCCAGCGCGGGGAATCCGTCGCTCGCCCGGTAGACGGCCTGGACGGTGCCGTTGTCCAGCTGGTTGGGGCCGACCGTCAGGGCGCCGTCGACGAGCGGGCCGTCGTGCAGGGCCGCGCGCCGCCGCTCCCAGTGGGCCCCGGCCTCGGCGACGGTGGCGCCGTAGTGGTACGTGTCGTCCCGGGCCGCCAACCAGGGCAGGAAGTCCTCCTCGAAGCGGCGCTGGAAGCTCATCGGCTGCCCCAGCTGGAACCGCTCCCAGCTGCCGTCGAAGCCGACGTTGCTGTCCAGCACCATCCGCTCCACCCGCCGCGGGAAGAGCGTCGCGTAGTACGCGCCGATCATGGTCGCGTAGGACGGGCCGTAGTAGGTGATCCGCCGCTCGCCGAGCAGGGCGCGGAAGAGGTCGAGGTCGCGGACGGTCTGCTCGGTGGTCAGGAACGGCAGCAGACCGCCGCTGCGCCGCGCGCAGTCGGCGCCGAGGCGACGGGAGTTGTCGATCACGCGGGCGCGGGCGGCCGGGTCGTCGTCGCGGAAGTCCCCGGCGAAGAAGTCCTGGAACTCCTCCGGTGTCTGGCAGACGGGCCGGGTGCTCCGGCCCACCCCGCGCTGGTCGAAGCCCACCACGTCGTACGCGGCTCCGACGGCCGGCGCCGCGCGCACGAAGCTGCCCGGCCGCAGCAGCCCCGTCCCGCCGGGGCCGCCGGCGGCCATCAGCAGGGTGCCGCGCCGCTTCGCCGGGTCGTCCGCCCGGTGCCGGGACACCGCGACGGAGAGGTCCGGACCGCGCTTCGGGTGGTGCCAGTCGCGCGGGACGGCCATCGTGGCGCACTCCAGATCGGGCGCCTCCGCACAGGGCTGCCAGGCGAGTCGCTGCTGGGTGTAGCGGGAGGGGACGGGCGGTACCGGGGCCGCGGCGGCCGCGGCCGCGGCGGCGCCGGTGACGGGCAGGGACAGGGCGGCGAGGAGCGCGGCCACCGCGGTGGCGAGCGCCCCCCGGCGCCGGCGGGTGCTGGGTACGGATTCGTTCACGTCTTGATCCTCGGGGCCCGGAGCGGGTGCGGTCGATCCGGCACGCACCACTTTTCGGGGTGGTGCGGACGACACCCGCCGAACGGCGGGGGCGCCGAGGGCGCAGGGCTCCTCCAGGTCGCCCGGACAGCACTGTTGACGGGCCGTCGGCCGGGCGAACGGCGGGCGCGCGAGGGGGACGGCCCGGTCGTGTGTCGGGGTCGCGCCGCCCGGAGGAGCGATTGTCGGTGCAGGTCGTTAGGCTGCCGTCCGCAGTGATCGGAACGGAACCAGCACGGGCACGGGGCAGGCGGTAGCGGTATGACGACGACGGACGACGGGGTGGGCGGGGCCCGCGAGGCGCTGGCCGCGCTGCGCGCGCTGGCGCAGGAACCGTCCGGTGGGATCGAGCTGCTGGGCGGCTTCACGGACGAACAGATGGACGCCTGGCCGGTCTTCGTGCCGGCGGCCTGCCGCGCGGTGCTGCGCGAGGTCGGTGGGGTCGAGAGCGAGGAGTGGGGCACCTACGCCTTCGGTCCGGTCGGCGGGGAGGCACCGGCCGAGGGCTACCTGGTCGTCGGTGAGACCGGCTACGAGGGCGGGCAGCTGGTGGTCGGCGTCGGGGCGGCGGCGCGTGCCGACTGGGGCCCGGTGCTGCGCCTCGAACCCTGGGGGGACGAGGAGAGCGTCGTCGAGGCGCCCGGATTCGTCGGCTGGCTGCCGGAGTTGGCCGGCCGGCTGGCCGAGGGTGAGGACGCCTGGCAGCAGCCGGCCGGTGCCTCGACGGTGCTCGCCGTGCCCTCGCTGCGGGCGGCGGCCGCCGATCCCGGGCTCGCCCGGCTGGCCGGCCCCGGCGACAGTCTGACCGACGTCGTCGACCTGCGGGAACTGCCCGGCTACCCGTGCACGCTCGGCTGGGAGCCGTACTACTCGACCGCGCACGCCACCGCGGACACCAGCGGCAGCGAGGTCTCGTTCACCCTGGTCGGCGACGGGCGGGCGCTGCTGGTCCGGAGCCTGGTCAGTGGGGACTTCCTGGGCCGCCCGGTCGAGCGGCCCGCCGTCCCCGCCGACGCTCCCGAGCGGGCGGTGGCCGAACTGCGCGCCCTGGCGGCGGAGCTGCCCGGCCTGGTGGTCCTGGAGGGGGGCTGCACGGAGGCGGAGTTGGACGACTGGCCGGTGCCGCTGCCCGGCGAGGTGCGCGCCGTGCTGCGGGAGCTCACCGGCGTCCGGATCGCCGGTCTGGAGCCGGTCGAACTGCGCCCCGGTGCGGTGGCCGACCGGCACTCGCCGACGCTGGTGGACATGGTCGGCGGCCCGGGCTCGTTCTGGCCGGTGGCCTGGCTGGACCGGGGCCGCGACCCGGTCTCCGTGCAGGTGCGGATCGACCGGGAGACGGGGGAGTGGGGCCATGTCGTCTCCGTCCCGGGGGACGCGGAGCGGCTCGCCGAATGGCCGGAGGTGTCCCTGCTCGCCGAATCGCTGCCGCACCTGCTGCTCGTCCTCGCCCGGGCCGCCCGCGGTGCGGCGCGCCGGGCGGCGACGGCGGACGGCGGTGTGGACGGCGCCCGGTTCGCGAGCCGGGTGCGGTCCGCCCTCCACCACTTCCTGCCCAACACGGGCGAGCCCTGGGTCTTCTCGGCCCCGGCGCGGGAGTGGGCCACGGCCGGCGACGCACTGCGGGCCGCGGCGGCGGCCGCGCTCCCGGGGGACGCCCTGGTGGCGGACCTGCGGGAGGCGCCGATACCGGCCGACCTCTGCTTCCACCGGGTGCGGGCCTGGGGCTACCGGACCCGGGCCGAGCGGCTGTGCTTCCTGGCGGGCGGCCGGATCGTCGCCGTCGTCCCGGTCACCTAGTCGTGGAACGTCGTGGTCGCCGTCAGTGCCACGCGTCCGGTGCTGACGCGGTTGACCGGTGCGGCGGCTTCGGCGTAGCCGAACGAGACCCCGACGAGCAGCTTCCCTCCGCTGACGGCTGATGGCCCATCTGGTCACCACGCTCGTGGCGGAGCTGGGGTGCGCCGAGCCCGCCGTTCGCCGAGCAGTCGGTGACCCTCGCGGACGGCGCGGCCAGTCGCGCCATGGTGTTGAACGAGACGGACTACGGCCGGCACGCGCGCGGCTGCGGAGACCCTCCTCGCCCACGCCCTCGCGCCTCCCCTCCGCTGATCGCGCCCGGGCGCGTTCCCCGGGCGCGGCGGGCGGGTCGACGGGTCGGGCTCGGGGGGCCTTCGGGGCGGGCCGGCGGTTCGAGGGGGCGGGCGGGTTCAGTAGCGTGGCGGGCATGACTACGCACAAGGCCGCACCGGTGAACGTCGACGAGATGCTCAAGGACCTCAGGACACTCGTCGAGGTCGAGTCCCCGTCACGTGACCTCGACGCGCTGAAGGCCTCGGCCGACGCCGTGGCGGGTGTGGTCGAGAGCCGTCTCGGCGGGCGCGCGGTGCTGGTCGGGACCGACGCCGGGCCCCACGTCCACTGGTCGGGCGGCGGC
This sequence comes from Kitasatospora sp. NBC_01246, assembly GCF_036226505.1. NCBI lineage: Bacteria > Bacillati > Actinomycetota > Actinomycetes > Kitasatosporales > Streptomycetaceae > Kitasatospora > Kitasatospora sp. NBC_01246. The sequence continues at coordinate 7,737,403 of NZ_CP108484.1, forward strand.
GAGCCCAAGGTCCTGATCCTCGGCCACCACGACACGGTGTTCCCGTTGGGCACCATCCGGCGCCGCCCGTTCACGGTCGAGGGCGGCCGTGCGACCGGTCCCGGGGTCTTCGACATGCTCGGCGGCCTGGTCCAGGCCGTGCACGGGCTGGCGGCCCTCGACGACCTGTCGGGCGTGGAGATCCTGGTGACCGCCGACGAGGAGGTCGGCTCGGGCTCGTCCCGGGCCCTCATCGAGGAACGTGCGCGGGCCTGCGGCGCCGTGCTGGTCTTCGAGGGGGCGGCCGACGGCGGGGCGCTGAAGACCGGCCGCAAGGGCTGCGGCACGTTCGAGGTCTCCGTCGTGGGCCGGGCCTCGCACGCGGGCCTCGAACCCGAGGCGGGCGTCAACGCCCTGGTCGAGGCGGCGCACCAGGTGCTCGACATCGCGGCGCTCGGCCGGCCGGAGGTCGGCACGACCGTGGTCCCGACCGTGGCCTCGGCGGGCACCCTGGACAACGTCGTGCCGGCCGGGGCGACCGTCACCGTCGACGTCCGGGTCGAGTCGGCCGGGGAGAAGGAGCGGATCGAGGCCGCCTTCGCGGCGCTCGCCCCGCATCTCGACGGGGCGCGGATCACGGTGCGGGGGAGCGTCGGCAGGCCGCCGATGCCCGCGTCGGCGTCGGCCGCACTCTTCGCGCTGGCGGAGCGGTTGCTGCCCGGTGTGGGGAGCATGAGGGTCGGCGGTGGGAGCGACGGCAACTTCACGGCCGCCCTGGGGATCCCGACACTCGACGGACTCGGAGCGGTCGGCGGGGGTGCCCACGCGGACCACGAGTACCTGGAGGTCGCGTCGATGGCCGAGCGGGCGGATCTCGTCGCCGGTCTGGTGACGGCGATCCGGAACGCGTAGGACGCTCCCGCGGCCGGCCCCGCCACCGACCCGCCCGCGACGTGCGGGTGCCCGGTGCCGAGGGCACCGGGCACTCCCGGGAGCGGTGACGGCGGGGCTCAGTAGGCGACGGTGAAGCGGGTGCGGTGGTGGGCCGGCCGAGCGGCCTCGTCGAGGAGGGCGACGGCGAGGTCCTCCATGGAGATCGCCGAGACACCGGCCTCGTCGACCAGCAGCTCGTCGCGCCCGAGGCGGTAGTGGCCGGTGCGCCGGCCCGGTTCGAGCAGCGCGGCGGGGCTGAGGTAGGCCCAGTCGACCTCGGTCTCGGCCCGGTAGAGGGCGAGCTGCTCGCCGCAGGCGAGGGCGATGGGGAGCCAGGCGGCCGGGAAGTCGGGGTCGTCGATGACGGTGGCGCCGTCGCCGCCGGGCAGGGTCAGGCTGCCCGCGCCGCCGACGACGAGCAGGCGGACGTCCGTCCCGGCCAGGCCGGCCAGCAGGCCCTTGGTGGCGAGCGCCAGGTCGGGCTCGCTGCCGGGGGCGGGGCGGGTGGCGCTGATCACCACGGACCGGCCGGCGGCGAGACGGGCGACGTCCTCCGGGTTGCGGGCGTCGCCGGTGGCGATCTCGGCGGCGGCCGGCAGCGCGTGCGGCCGGGACGGGTCGCGGAGGACGGCGGTGACCTCGTGGCCCCGGGCGAGGGCCTCGGTCACCACCCGGCTGCCGACGTTGCCGGTCGCGCCGAAGACGGTGATGCGCATGGGATGGCTCCGGTTCTCTGGTTGGTGTTGGTGAGGGGTGGTGTGGGTGAGGGGTTCTGCGGGAGTGCCTGACGACGGTTCAGGCGCGTACGGCGGCGGAGTGGTTCGCGGGCCGCTCGCCGTCCCGCGCGGGTTCCGGGCCGGTCGGGTCTGCGGGGTCGGTCGGGTCGGCCGGGGCCGCGGCGGTGCGGGGTCGCTGGGTCTGGGCGGCGACCAGCGAACCGAGCACGATCACCGCGCCGAGCCCCTGGACGGGGGTGAGGTTCTGTCCGAGGACGAGCCAGCCGAGGGCGGTGGCGACCACCGGGCTGAGCAGTCCCAGGAAGGTGACCGAGGTGGCGGGCAGCGCCCGGATGCCGCGGAGCCAGAGCGCGTACGACAGGGCCGCGCCGATCAGGCCGAGGTAGCCGTAGCCGAGCAGGTTGTCGCCGGTGAGGTGGGAGGGCGGGGCGCCCTCGACGACGAGGGCGACGGGCAGCAGCAGCAGTCCGCCCGCGGTGAGCTGCCAGCCGGTGGTGGCGAGCAGTGGTGCCGGTGAGGTCCAGCGCTTGGAGAGGACGACGCCGGTGGCCATCACGACCGCGCCGCCGAGCGCGGCCACGACCCCGAGGGCGTCGAGCTGGGCGCCGGCGCGCAGGACCAGCAGGCTGACGCCGGCGATCCCGGCGATGCCGGAGAGGAGGGTGCGCAGTGAGAGCCGGTCACCGAGCAGACCGGCCGAGAGCCCGGCGGCGATCAGCGGCTGGACGGCGCCGACGGTGGCCGCGACCCCGCCCGGCAGTCGGTAGGCGGCGATGAAGAGCAGGGCGAAGAACGCGCCGATGTTGAGCGCGCCCAGGACCAGTGAGCGCCACCACCAACTGCCCTTCGGGAGCCGGCGGGTGAGGGCGATGAGCAGCAGCCCGGCGGGCAGGGCGCGGATCACCCCGGCGAGCAGCGGGCGGCCGGGCGGGAGCAGTTCGGTGGTGACGAGGTAGGTCGAACCCCAGATGGCGGGGGCCAGCGCGGTCAGCAGGACGATTCCGAGTCGTCGATTCCTTAGCACTAAGCCAATGTATCTCAGCACTAAGGCATCTCGGGGCGGCGTCGGCCGTTCGGTCGTGTGAGGTATCTCACCGCTAAGGCATCGTTTAGGCTGGGGGCGTGGCAGATCATGTGGACCGGCTGGTCAAGCAGTGGGGCGCCGAGCGCCCCGACCTCGACGTCTCCCCGATGGAGGTGATCGGCCGGCTGAAACGGCTCACCTACCTGGTGGAGGCCGAGCTCAAGCGGAACTTCGCCACCCACGGTCTGGACGCCCCCTCCTTCGACGTCCTCGCCACCCTGCGCCGCAGCGGCCCGCCCTACCGCCTCACCCCGACCGGCCTGATGCGGACCGCGATGGTCACCTCCGGTGCCATCAGCCAGCGGCTCGACCGGCTGGAGGCCCGCGGTCTGGTCACCCGCACCCCCAGCGGCTCCGACGGGCGGAGCCGGGACGTCGAACTGACCCCCGAGGGCCGCGCCCTGGTCGACCGGGCGCTCCCGGACCACCTGGTCACCGAACGGCGGCTGCTGGCCGGCCTGGACGAGCGGCAGACCGAGGCGCTGATCGACGCCCTGCGAACCCTCCTCGCCTCCCTCGGGGACAGCCCGGAGTAGCACAACCGGGACCGGGGCGGGACCGGGACCGGGGTGGGACCGGGGCGCCACCGGCCCCGGGCGGCAACGGCAGCCGGACGGTCAGGGGTTGACCGCCACCGCCTTGAAGAAGGTGTAGTGGAACGTCCCGCCCTCCTCCGCCGTGCGCCGCAGGTCGGCGATGCCGCGGTCGAACGCGGCCGCGGTGCTGAGCCCCGCGGCGAGGGCGTCGGCGCGCACGGACTCGACCATCGCGACGAAGGTCCGCCGGGTGAACCCCTCCACCAGCGCCGGCCGGCTGTCGTCCACCGAGACGGTGAGCGGGCGGACGGCGATGTCCCGGAAGCCCGCGGCCGCCAGGACGGGGTGCAGCCGGCGGCCGAGGAGCGCGTCGCCGCCCGCGTCGGCCTGGAGCCGGACCAGGTGGTCCACGGTCGCCCGCGCGGCGGCGCTGTCCGGGTGGAAGAACGTCGACCCGTGGTCCCCCTCGATCACCGTGACGGTGCCGCCGGGCCGCAGCACCCGCCGCAGCGCGGTCAGCGCGGCCGACGGATCCGCCAGGTGCTCCAGCACGAAGCAGACGAAGAGGTGGTCGAACGAGTCGTCCGGAAAGGGCAGTTCGTGCAGGTCCCCGTGGTGCCAGGTCACCTGCGCGCCGGGCGCCTGCGCTGCCACCCGGGCGCGGGCCTGGGCGAGCGAGTCGGCCGAGATGTCGGCGGCCGTCAGCTCCGCGCCCGGGCTGGACGCCAGCAGGTGCACGGTCTGCGCCCCGACGCCGCAGCCCGCCTCCAGGACCCGGCTGCCCGCCGGGTAGGCCGTACCGGCGTGCAGCAGTTCGGCGAGGGTGTCGGCCTGGTCGCCCAGCCGCAGCGCCTCGGTGGGCGAGTAGCCGTGGACGTAGGAGTGCTCGCCGGCCTGTTCACCGCCCCGCTCGTGGGCGTGTGCGCGGGGCCGGCGGTCGTCGTGCGGGAGCGGGGTGCTCGCCCGTCCGGCGGTGGGGGCTGCTGCGGTGTCCGTCGTCTCCGTGGTCATGACCCCACCCTGGCCCGCACAATGGCCCGGTGAACAGGTCCAAAGTGACGCCCGCTCAGGGGTCCATAACCGCCGGTGCGGACTTCCTCCAGCTCGACGCCGCCGACGCCCCGCCCGGCGGCCTCGGCGACTGGCTGGCCCACCGCCTGCGCGAGGCGATCTCGGACGGCCGGCTCCCGGCGGGCAGCCGCGTGCCCGCGACCCGGGTGCTGGCAGCGGAGCTGCGGATCTCCCGGGGGGTCGTCACCGACGCGTACCGGCGCCTCACCGAGGAGGGCCGGCTCGCCGGTCGGGGGCGCGGCGGCACGGTCGTCCTCGCCGCGGCCGTCTCCGTACCGCCGCCGCCGTTCGTGACCCCGGTGCCGGCCGCGCCGGAGCCCGCCCTGTTCGCGGCCGACCCCGTCCCCGCCAGCTTCGACGCGCTGCGGGCCGCGCCCGCCCGGATCGACCTCTCGCCCGGCGTGCCCGACCTCGCCGCCTTCCCCCGGGCCGCCTGGCTCCGGGCCGAACGCGCCGTCCTCGACGCGCTCCCCGCCCACGAGTTCGGCTACGGCGACCCGAGGGGCAGCGCCGCGCTGCGCCGGGCCGTCGCCCGCTGGCTGGCCCGCAACCGCGGCATCGGCGCCGACCCCGACGAGGTGCTGATCGTCGCGGGCGCCGCCCAGGCCCTCGCCCTGCTCGGCCAGGTCTTCGGCCGGGCGGGGATCAGCGAGGTCGCCGTCGAGGACCCGGGCTCGCTCGGCACCCGCCAGCACCTCGGCCACTGGCTCCGCGCCACCCCGCCCGTCCCGGTCGACGCGGAGGGCATCCGGGTCGACGCACTGCGCGCCACCGGCGCCCCGGCCGTGCTGCTCACCCCCGCCCACCAGTTCCCGACCGGCGTGGTGCTCGGTGGCCGGCGCCGCCGCGAACTGCTGCACTGGGCCGGCGAGGGCGGTCTGGTGATCGAGGACGACTACGACGCCGAGCACCGGTACGACCGCCCGCCGGTGCCCGCCCTGCGCGCGGTCCTCCCCGAGCAGGTCTGCTACATGGGCAGCGTCTCCAAGCTGCTCGCCCCCGCGCTGCGGACGGGGTGGCTGCTCGTCCCGCCCCGCTACCGCGAGGCCGCCCTCGCGGCCAAGCGCTTCGCCGACCTCGGCAATCCCGTGCTGCCCCAGCTGGTGCTGGCCCGGCTGATGGACTCCGGCGAGCTGGAGCGGCACCTGCGCCTGCTGCGGCCCCGGCACCGGCGCCGCCGGGACGCGATGATCGCCGCGATCGGCGCGCACCTGCCGGGGGCCGTCGTGCACGGCGCCGCGGCCGGGCTGCACCTGATGGTCAACTTCCCGGCCGGGCTCGGCTGCGGAGACGCCGAACTCGCCACCGCGGCGCTCGCGCACGGCGTCAAGGTGCAGCCGCTCTCCTGGCACGCCCGGCTGCCGCACCCGCCCGGGCTCGTCCTCGGTTACGCGGCGGGCACGCCGGGCGGGATCGAGGAGGGCATCGCCGTCCTGGGCCGGCTGCTGCGCGGGCCGAGGTGACGGGCCGTGGAGGCGCCCGGGGCCGGGGGAAGGCGGGTGCCGTCCGCCGTGCCGGTCGGCCGCCACCCCGGTAGCGTGGCGGACCGGGCGGGCACCTCGCCCGGTCCGCCCGTACCCGTCCGCCCGTACCCGTCCGCACTCGTCCCAGTCCCGGGGAGGCCCGATGCCGTCGCTGCCGCGGACCGCCGGTGTCGTGCTCCCGGTGCTGCTGCTGACCGCGGCGGCCCTGGTGCCGGCCTGTTCGGCGCAGGGAGGGCAGCGACCGCCGTCGGCGGCGGAGAGGACCTCGTCGATGGCCACCGGTCCGGATGCCGCGTCGCCCACCACCGCGGGCTCCCCCTCGCCCACCGACCGGACCGCCGGTCTGGACTCCCGGCAGCTCGCCGGCCGGCGGATCGTCTACTCCTACCCGGGCCCGACGCCGTCGCCCACCGTGCTCCGGGCTATCCGCGAGGGCCGGGCGGCCGGTGTCATCCTGTTCGGCGAGAACGTCACCTCGCCGGAGCAACTCAAGTCAGCTGTCGGCGAGTTGCGGCAGGCCGCGGCCGAGGCGCCGGACCCCCGCCCGCTCCTGCTGCTGACCGACCAGGAGGGCGGTCAGGTGCGCCGCCTGCCCGGCGCGCCCGTGCTCTCCGCGCGCCGCACCGGGGCGTCGGCCGATCCCGTCGGCGAGGCCGCCCGATCGGGAGCCGGGGCGGCCCGCACGGTCGCGGACGCCGGCCTGAACGTCAACCTCGCCCCCGTCCTCGACGTCTACGACGCCCCGGACAACTTCATCGACCACCGCGAGCGCTCCTACGGCCAGGACCCGGCCTTCGTGGCCCGGCTGGGGAGCGCCTTCCTCACCGCCCAGCAGGACCTCGGCGTCGCCGCCACCGCCAAGCACTTCCCCGGCCTCGGCTCCGCCCCCGGGGGCCTGGACACCGACGAGGGCCCCGTCACCCTGCCCGTCCCCCTCGCCGACCTCCGGGCCCGGGGCGAGGAGCCGTACCGGGCCGCCATCGCCGCCGGGGTCCGGCTGGTGATGACCTCCTGGGCGGTCTACCCCGCCCTCGACCCCGACCGTCCGGCGGGTTTCTCCCCGGCCGTGGTCCAGGGCGAACTCCGCGACCGGCTGGGCTTCCGGGGCGTCACCGTCACCGACGCCCTGGAGGCCGGGGCCCTCGCCCCCTACGGCGACACCGGCGCCCGCGCCCTGGCCTCCGCCGGGGCGGGCATGGACCTGTTGCTCTGCTCCGCCCGCGACGCCGGCCAGGGCGAGGCCGCCGCGACCGCCCTCGCGACCGCCCTCGACGCGGGCGGCCTGGACCGGACGGCCTTCCTGGAGTCCGTCCGGCGGATCGACGCCCTCCGGGACTCGGTCGCCGGGAGCTGAGCGGGAGCCGGGGGAGGGCGGCTCAGCCGTCCAGGAGGGTGCGCAGGTCCAGGATGCGGTAGCCGCGGTCGCGGACGGCGTCGATGATCAGGGGGAGCGCCTCGGCGTCCAGGCAGCGCCGCTCGGCGCTCGCGTCGGACGTGCCGACGTGGAGTTGGAGGATGGCGCCGGGGGCGAGGGCGGCGAGGGCGCGGTCGACGGCCCTGGCGGTGGTCATGCCGCCGGCGGTGCCGAGGTAGCCGTTGGTGTCGGTGGTGAACTCCAGGTCGGCGAAGCCGAGCGCGTTGACGTCGGCGATCCGCTGCGGCGTCGTCTCGCTGTAGGGGAAGCGGAAGAACGGCAGGGGGTCCGTCCCGGCGGCCTTGCGGATCGCGGTGTCGGCGCGCAGCACCTCGGCCCCGGCCTGCCGGGCGTCGAGCTCGGTGAACAGCGGGTGGCTGTACGAGTGGTTGCCGAGCCCGTGCCCGGCGGCCGCCATCGCGCGGACCGCGTCCGGGTGCCGCTCGGCGTACTGGCCGGTGGGGAAGAAGGTGGCCGGCGCCCCGCGCTCCCGCAGGGTGCTCAGCACGGTGTCCAGGCCGGTCTCGTCCCAGGCGGCGTTGAAGGTCAGGGCCAGGACGCGATCCCCGGTGGGGAGCAGGCGCACCTCCGCACCCATCAGCGGTGCGGGCACCGGCCGGGCGGCGACGAGGGCGAGGGCGGCGAGCACGGCGGCGAAGGTCGTGCGGAAGGGCTTCACGCCTGCCCAACGCGTCCGGACCGGGCGGGGCACGCGGCGCACCGCCGACCGGGTGTCCCGTGCGCCCGGACCCCGGGCGGCTCGGTCGGTCTCGGTCGGGACGGGCGGGGCGGCAGTGATCGCGCCATCGAAGGTCGATTTCTGGTCTGTTCAGGTTTTCCGGGGTGGATCACCACTCAGGTGTTCGAATCCCATGCCAGGGTTGAGGCATGGCACATGTGAAATGTCACATGTGAATGAGTCGATGTTTCAGAAGACGGAGAATCCGATGAACCGAATCGCTCTGCTCGCCGCCGGGGTCGCCGGGGCGGCGACCCTGCTGGCCGTTCCGGCGCAGGCCGGTGCCGCCACCACGACCGCCACCGGCACCGTCACCACCTGCGGTGCCTCCGGGCTGCAGGCCGGCCTGGCGACCAAGGTGTGCGTCGAGGTGACCGGTGACCAGGTCCAGCTGTACGGACAGGTCTCGCTGGCCGGTCCGCCGACCCCGGGCGGTCCCGCCCCGCAGACCAAGGAGCTGCTGACCACGCTGTCCGGTGAGGTCGTGGGCGGTGCCTCGCTCGGCTCGTCGAACGGGCGCACGCTGTTCACCGCCAGCACGGTGCAGGTCCGTGGCGTCGGCGGTACGGTGCCCTGCGGGTCCACCGTCCACGGCAGCTTCGGCGTGGCGTCCTTCCCGTGGAACCCGGCTCCGGTGACCGTCGACGTGGTGGTGGCCTGCTAGGCGACGCGTGCGCGGCGGCCGGGCCCGGGGGTGGTGCGAACCCCCGGGCCCGGCCACCGCGTTTCCCGGGGGGCGCCCCGGGCTCGGCCCGGCGCGCCCCCGGGGTGCTCGGGCTCCGGATGATGATGACTTGAAGAAATCTTCATCTGTCAGGATGATGCTTCCCGGTCGTGGCGGCCGGGGCACGGCCCCGCCGGCGCGGGCGTGCACACCGGCACCACCGAGCAGCAGGGAGCGAGCGGACGATGGCGGTCCCGCTGTACCAGGCCAAGGCGGAGTTCTTCCGCACCCTCGGGCACCCCGTCCGGATCCGGGTCCTGGAGCTGCTCCAGGACGGGCCGCGGCCGGTGCGCGAACTGCTGGCCGAGATCGGGATCGAGCCGTCCAACCTCTCCCAGCAGCTCGCCGTACTGCGCCGCACCCGGCTGGTCACGGCCACCCGTGAGGGCAACACCGTGGTGTACGCGCTGAGCACGCCGGACGTCGCCGAACTCCTGCGGGCCGCCCGGCGGATCCTCACCGACCTGATCACCGACCAGGGCGCGCTGCTCACGGAGCTCCGGGGGCCGGACGCCGCCGGGGCGCCGGGCCCCCGTGCCGAGCGGGTGACGAGCGGATGACGGCCGTCCGGCCCGACGCCGCCGCCCGGCCGTCCGATCGCGCACCCGGCCCCCGACCGAAGGAGAACCCGGCCATGGCCAGCGGCACCAGCGACGAGAAGAGCAGGCGCAGGGCGATGCTGATCCGCGCGGGCATCTACATCTTCGCCACCCACCTGTTCGCCGGGTTCGTGCTCCTGCTGTTCACCCTCGGCGACCGTCACTGAGGTAACGGCGACTGGTGCTGGTCCACGCGTAGACGCCGTCGACCAACTCCCGGCTGCCGTCGAGGTACCAGTGCCCGGCGGGGTGGCGGCGCCGCAGCCGGCGGCGCAGCGTCCGGCTCTCCTCCCGCAGCCGCGCGATCCGGGCGCGCACCGACAGCTCCGCCCGGCGGCGGGTGCAGCCGCGGACCCGCTGCAGGGTCAGCACGGTGTTGAAGGCGGCGGCCGGCTGGCGCTCCTCCCGCTCCAGCGAGTAGAGGTCGTTGATCAGCGTCGCGGCGTCGGCCGTGTGGGCGCGCAGCCGGTGCAGTTCGGGATCGGCGTGCAGCCCGGCGGGCGCGTCGGCGCCGTGGACGCGCTCCAGTATGTTCATGAACGGGTAGAGGCAGCTGGCGTGGCGGCGCAGCCGCATCGTCTCGGGGAGGCCGGGGGAGGTGCCCCGCGACCGGTGCACCGCCTCGGCGATGAAGGTGTCCAGGCAGGACCGCCACTCGGTGGCGCCGCGCGCGCGCCAGGCCGGTGACATGCCCTCGTTCTGCCGCAGCCACAGCTCCCGCCAGGCACCCAGGAGCCGGTCGTCGCCGGGGGCCGGTCCGGCGGGCGCGGTCGCGCGGTCGGGGCCGGTGAGGACGGCGAGCAGCGGATCGACGAGGGCGCGGGCCCGGTCGGGGTGGCGGCCGGGGGCACCGTCGAAGCGGTCGTCGAGGATGGTGAACCAGCCCAGGACGTCGACGAGCAGGTCGAGTTCGGCGCCGCGGGCCCGGGGGTAGGCGTGGCCGATCAGCTCGGGGAGCGCGTAGGCCTGGTAGCGCGGCAGGTCGGCCGGGGTGAGCAGGCCGTGGCCGACCACCCAGTCGGCGTGCCGGGCGGTGGAGGCGCGCAGTTCGGCGGGCCGGCGTGGGCCTCCGGGGGCGGGCGGCCGGGCGGCGGGGTAGGCGGGCGGGGCAGGCCGGGGGCCGAGCGCGGCCCGGGCGGCGACCGCGGCGGGGCGGGCCGGCACCTCGTGCGGCGCCCGGTCGTCCGGCCGGCCGGCCGGTCGGTCCGGGGCGGGGGAGGTGCGCGGGGCGAGGCGGACGCGCAAGTCCTGGGCCTGGACGGTCGTCCAGACCACCTCGCGGGCCCGGGATCCCGCCACCGCCGTCGGCCGCCAGCGGCGCAGGATCGCGGCGGCGGCCACGGTCAGCTCCGCCCAGGCGAACGCCTCGCCGATGCACTTGTGCTTGCCCGCGCCGAACGGCAGGAACGCCTGCCGCCCGGCGGTCGCGGCCGAGCCGCCCTCGCGCCAGCGGCCGGGGTGGAAGCGCAGCGGCTCCGGGTAGAGGTGCGGGTCGCGGTGCAACGCGGTGAGGCTGTACAGCAACTCGGTGCCGGCCGGGATCCGGTACGGGCCGAGCTCGACCGGCACGGTCGCCGTCCGCATCAGGAAGGCGTTCGGCGCGTGCAGCCGGACCACCTCCTGGGTGACGCTGCGGGTGTAGCCGAGCCGGGCGAGCGCCTCGGGGGTCGGGACGGTGCCCGCCGGGAGGTGTTCGTCCAGCTCGGCCAGCACGCGGGCCTCCACCCCGGGGTGGCGCAGCAGTTCGTCGAGCAGCCAGGTGAGCGTGGTGGAGACGGTCTCGGTGCCCGCGCCGAACATGGTGATCGCCTCCGACCGGACGTCGGCCTCGGTGAGCGGCCGGCCGGTGGCGGGGTCGGTGGCCGCGCGCAGCAGCGCGGGGAGGGTGCGGTCCGCCGGGCCGGAGGGCCGCCCGCCGCCCGCGGAACCGCCGAACGGGCAGCCGCCCGCCGGCGCGCCGCCGGGCCGGGTGCTGCCGTCGACGGCCTGGTCGACGACCTGGTTCAGCACCCGCACGGCGGCGTCGAACCGCCGGTTGACCGGCAGCGGCAGCCGGGCGAACGCCGGGTGCGGGTACAGCGACTGGACGATCTGGCCCTTCACCAGGTCGGGCAGCGCCCGGTGGAAGGCGAGCGTGGCGTCCTCGCTCAGCCGGGCGTCGAACAGCGTGCTGGTGACGATCTCCAGCGCGAGGTGGTTCATCTCCTTCGCGACGTCGAGGACCTGGCCCTCCCGCCAGCTCCCGGCCCGCTCCTCGGCGACCCGGTGCATCACCGCGAGGTACTCGGCCGTCCGCTCCGGGCCGAAGGCGGGCTGGACGGTCCGGCGGCGGTCGCGGTGCGCCTGGCCCTCGGACATCAGCAGGCCGTCACCGAACGCCGTCCTGAGGGTGTCCTGGACGGCGCCGCGCGGGCAGTCGTACGCGAGCGCGACCAGCAGGGTGTGGACCAGGCCGGCGTCGGTGACGACGCAGACGGTGCGCGGGCCGAGCCGGATCCGCACCACGCCGCCGTGGCGGGCGAGCGAGCCGAGGAAGCCGAGCGGGTCGCGCAGCAGAGCGGGGGCGTGGCCGAGGCCGGGCAGCGCGCCCGGCGCGAGCGGGGGAGGGGCCGCGGGGGTTCTCCGGGGGGTGCTTCTGGAGGGAACGGTCGATCTCCGGGTCTCAGTCGTCAGGACCATGACATTACCTCTCACCAGATGAACCGTCGCGGCGGCACCGCCGGTGTCGTCGCCGCGACCGGGGGGAATCGGGGGCTCCGCGGAGCGGACCCCGCGCGCACCACTGCCAGAGGGCGCACGACATGGGAAACGCGCCGGTCCGGCGGGCGTTGCGCCGTACTCCGGTGGATCACCCCATCGGTGGAGCGCGTGGCGTGCGGCCCGCGAGCGGCGCCCCGGCTGCCGGGGACACGGCGGAGGCGCGTGACGGGGACCCCGGAGGCCCGTGCGGCCGGTCCGGTGCGGCCGGGCCCGGCCCGGTCGTCCGGCCCGGGCCGGGTGGTCCCGGGCTGCCGCACAGACCAGGTCTTTCGGCCCTCGGCGGGAGGGCCCCGGGCGGTCCAGCATGGTCCCGGACCGAGGAGGACCTGATGACCCGTCTGCACCACCCGCCGGCCCCCGACCTGCGGGTGGAGATCCGCGGCGAACTGCCGCGCGCGGATGCCGAGTACGCGCGGGCGCGGGCACTGGGGCTGGGCACGGCCCTCGGGCCGGGCGCGCACGCGGTCCGGATCCGGCTCACCCGGCTGCGCCACCGCTCGCTCACCCGGCCGGTCGTGGCGCAGGCCGCGGTCGAGCTGGACGGTGTCGGCCCGGTCCGGGTGCAACTGGCCGCCGCGACCGGGGCCGAGGCGGTGGACGTCGCGCTCGGCACGCTGGCCGGGCGCGCCACGCGGCTGCGCGAGCAGGGGGAGATCGGACTGGCCGCGGTGTACGAGAGCGCCTACCGGCCGCAGTACGCGCCGCGCCCGCTGGCCGAACGGCAGCTCGTCCGGCGGAAATCGGTCACGCCGGCCCGCTGCACCCCCGACGAGGCCGCCCGCGCGATGCTGGCCCTGGACCACCGCTTCCACCTCTTCGTCGACGCGCTCACCGGCCAGGACGCCGTCGTCCACCGCGGTGCGGTGAGCGGCGGCCTCCGGGTGGTGCGCACCCACGCCGGCGCGCGCGCCGGCGGCTCCGGGCTCCTCACGACCGAAAGCCCGCGTCCCGCGCCCACGTCCGACCTGGCCGAGGCGGCCCGCCGGCTCTGGCTCACCGGTCGGCCGTTCGTCTTCCACACCGATCCCGGCGATGCGCGGGGCCGGGTGCTCTACCGCCGCTACGACGGCCACTACGGCTTGATCACGGCGGTAGCGCGGCCCTGCTGAGGGGCAGGTATCGGACGGCACCGGTCGCCCGGGACGACCCCGGCCGGTCCGGTACCGCAGGACGCAGGACGCAGGACGAACGAGGCGAGACGCAGGACGCACGAGGCAAAGCGCAGGACGCAGGACGCGGCACGGCACCGCCCCGAACGAGTGACGAGCAGACGAGCACCCGACCGACCGGCACACCCCTAGCGCAAGACGGGAACTGGGACCATGGACTGCGAAGAAGTCATGCTGACCGTCCGGATCTCCGCGGCCGAGCGGGCCCTGCTGCGCGCACTGGCCCGCGGCCACCGCGGTGACGTGTCGGAGGTCGCGGTGGACGGCCTGCTGGACGTCATCCCCGCCCTGCACGACGACGCGGGCGTGCCGGGGCTGCTGCGCGTTCTCGCCCGGCCCGCGCCCTGCGCCGTCACCCTCTGGCTGCCCCTGCCGGTCGCGGACCTGCTCCCGCTGGTCGGTGAGCGGGTCACCCGGGCCGCCGGGCTGCCGGTCGGCCCCGCCAGTGCGGCGCTGGCGGCCGGGCTGCGGCTCTGGTTGGCGGGTGACCCGGACCGCCTGGCGGCCTCCCTCGCCGCCATGCACGCGCAGGGTGTCCACTCCTACGGCGTGGGACACCTGGGCGTCGCGGCCTGAGCAGCCCTGAGCAGCCCTGAGCAGCCCTGAGCAGCCCCGACCCGCCGTGAACTGCCCTGAGCCCGTGCCCTTCGTGCGGGGCCGCGGTTGTCGTACCCCTCTGGTACTCCTGACGGCATGACGGAACACGCCTCGGCCGCCGACCTCGCCCTGCTGCGCGCCGCGTTCGGTGCCGACCGGGCCGGGTCGTCGCGGACACCACCACTCGGCCGCGGCGGGGTGCGCGCCTTCGAGGCCGAGCACGGCATCGTGCTGCCAGAGCCGTACCGGACGTTCGTGGCCGAGATCTGTGACGGCTTTTCGGACGGCCCGCCGCACCACGGGCTGATACCGGCCGCCGCGCTCCCGGCCGACTGGGGCGCCGGCCGTCCCGGGCAGGTCCTCGCCGAGCCGTTCCCGCTGTCGGCCGCCTGGCTGTGGGACGACGATCCACGGCCCGAGGAGGAGGTCGAGGCGCTCCTGGACCGGGTCTTCCACCACGGCTCGATCGTGCTGGGCACGGACGGCTGCGGGATGTACTGGCACCTGGTGGTCTCCGGCCCCCGGCGCGGCGAGATCTGGCTGATCACGGGTGAGGGCGCCGTCCCCTACCGCGCCCCGGACGGCGGGTCGGCGGGGGAGCCGGGCTTCGCGGGCTGGGTCGCGCGCTGGGCGGCGGGCCTGCCGTGGTGGTCGGAGTGACAGCAGGGGCCGGGCGGGCCTGCCGGGGCGGTCCGAATGGCATGTCCTGGGCGGGAAGTTGGCTGGTCGGAGTTCTGGTCACGGCGCCGGCTCAGGTCTAGCATTCCGGTCACGGCAGCCGTGGTCCGGGCATTCGGACCAGCCGGCCGGGTGGCTCCGCCACCTCATGCCGGGGAGCGCGTACCCCCCGAGCGCGCTTCCCGGCGCCGCCGGCCGACCGTCGGCGGGGCCGTCGGCGACCGGGGCCGGGCGGTCGGTACGGGCCGGTAAGAACAGGTCGGTCAGTACGGTCCGGTCAGTACGGTCCGGTCAGTTCGGCCACCCGCGGGAACCGGGCGATCGCCTCGCCGAGGGTCGGTGGGACGGTCCGGCGGGGCCGCAGCGTGGCGAGGGCCACCGCGGGCGAGGTCAGCCGGTCGGCGGGGGCGGCGAGCGAGAAGACGTCGAAGTAGGCCGCCGAGACGGCCGGGTCGGTGAGGGCGGCGCGCAGCAGCCGCTCGGTGTACCAGCGGCCGAGTCGCGCGGTCGGCCGCTGGGCGGGAGGTTCGTTCGACCGTGCGCCGGGGAAGTCCCGGTCCTGCTCCTCGGCCATCTTCCACGGGGTGTCGACGGCGCGGGCGATCCGCCGCTGCACGGTGGCGCTGACGTGCGGGTGGAGCCCTTCGGCGTCGAGGGTGGTCCGGATGGCGACGGCGCACTGCGCGGCGACGGCCATGCCGTGGCCGTAGACCGGGTTGAGGGCGGCCAGCGCGTCGCCCGTCGCGGCGAACCCCGCGGGTGTCCCGCTCTCGTAGCAGCGGCGGCGGTTCAGCGTGCCGCGACACGTGCGGATCGGGCCGACGGGGCGGGCGGCGCGGGCCAGGTCGTGCACGACCGGGTGGGTGAGGCCCTTGAGGAAGGTGTGGAACTCGGCCTCGGTGCGGGAGGGTTCGCCGGCCCGGGTGCCGGAGAGGGTGATGATCCAGCGGTCGTTCTCGATGGGGACGACGGTGGCGCCGCGCCCGGGTGTCCGCCGGCCGGGGACGGGGACGATGCTGACGACGGGGAAGCCCTGGTTGCCGCGCGGCGCGTCGAACAGGCGGGCGGCATAGGCGAGTCCGGCATCCACGGTGACCTCCCGCGGACCTGTCGAGCCGAGTGCGCGCAGCCAGCGCGGGGCCTGGGAGCGGCGGCCGGTCGCGTCCACGACCAGGTCGGCCGGGAGGGTCTCGCGCGATCCGTCCGGGTTCCGCACCAGCGCCCCGCGGACCTGGGCCGCGTCGCCGGTCAGGCCGAGGACGGAGGTGCCCTCGCGGATCGTGACGGCGGCCCGGCCGCGCAGCCGCTGCCGGACGATGTGGTCGAGCAGGTGCCGGCTGCAGGCGATCAGATAGGCGGTCGACTCGAAGGCCTGGAGCCAGCCCGGGCCGAGGCGCATCAGCATGCCGGAGGGCATCGGCCGGCGGTGTGCTCCGGCGGCCAGCAGCGCGTCGACGGTTCCCGGCAGCAGCGCGTCGAGGGCGTCGGCTCCGCCACCGAGCAGGATGTGGCTGAAGTCGCCCTGCGGTAACCCCCGGCGCGGGTGCGGCCCGTCGGGGAGGGTGTCCTGTTCGACGACGGTGACGCGGCGGGCGTGCGGTTCGAGGGCCGCGGCGGCCAGGAGCCCGGCGAGTCCGCCGCCGAGCACGACAGCGGTGCTCACCGCGCTCCGGCGGAGCGGTCGGACGCGCGGTGGTCGAACAAGCGGTGGGTGGGCGTGCGGTGGGCGGTGAGGCGCTCGGAGTCGGGGTGCGCCGAGCCGCGGTGGGCGGTCGGGCGTGGGGCGTCCGGCGGGTCGTGCGGGAGTGGCACCAGGTGCCCGACGGGCGGCCGGGGAATCATCGAGGAGCCTCCGTGCGGTAGCGGACGGCGGGGCCGCCCAGTGGACGAGGGTGCGGACGAACGGGTTCCGCTCGTGCACGAACTCCGCTTCGGGGGAGCCGACTTCGCGAAGCCGCGAGGGGGGTGCCGGCGGGGTGGGGCGCCCGGGCAGCCCGTGGCGGTGGCATCGGTGGCGGCCGGACGGGCGGCCGCCCCGACCCCCCGACCGGAGCCCGGCGAACCCGGCTCCATGCCCCCACCCCCGCTCTTCGATCGCCGGTCCCCGGCCGCCGGTCACCGCACTCCGGCGGTCACCGGTCATCGGCCACCGGTCGGTCGGCCGAGGAAGCCCATTCTGGCCAGCGGCCGCAACTGTTCAAAGGACAACCTTCGTTCTTCCCTCGCACGGGTGACCACGGCCCCCGGGTGAACGGCGGTCACACGGGCGACCGGACCGGTCGGGCGGGGCCGTCCGGGAGCCGGTGCGGTGCGGGCCGGGCGGCCCGAGCACCGGCCCGCGCCGCGGGGTTCGCCGCGTGCTCGGTGGGCCCGTTCGCGCGCCGGTTCGAAGCCATCCGCAGATCTGCGCGAGTTTCGAAAGGAGGTTTCTGTTATCCGGCCCGGTCGGCCGTGGTCTCCCTGGTGTCGGACGGTCCGGCCGCCGCGAGCAGCGGCAGGCGGACCGTCGCACCGAGGAGAGGAGACGGACACATGGGAGACCGGAGCAGCGAGCGCCGGAGTACCGAGCGGCGTCGCCGCCGGAGCGGCAGGCCCGGGCGCCGGACGGCGCTCCTGGCCGCGGCCGTGGTGGCCGGGCTGGTCGCGGGCGCACTGGGGATCCAGACCGCGTTCGAGCCGGCCGCGGACCGCAGCGTGTCGGTGGCGGCGGACGCCGCGGCCGACCGGGCGGCGGGTGGCATGGCCGGAGTGGTCGCCGACGGCGACGACCCGGGGGAGACCGGCACCGCCGAGGGGGCCACCCAGGCGCCCGCTCCGCAGCGGGAGAAGAAGGCCGCCCCACTGCAGGAGATACCCAAGGACCAGCCGGAGCGCGGTCTCGTCTACGCCGGTCTGGCCCTGCCGAGCGGCGACCGGTGCGCCGGCTCGCTGGAGGTCTCGGGCGGGCAGCTCTGCAGCCACGGGCCGGACGCGCCGCCCAAGGACGTGGACATCCGCAAGGACATCCCGCCGGTGGCCGCCGCGGCCGACCGGGCGCCGGTGCTCACCCCGGCCCCGGACGCCCAACCGCCCGCCGCCGCTGACCTGTTGAAGGGTGCGGCGCCCGTCCTGGACGCCGGGCAGAAGGCCCTGCTGGGTGACGCCGCCGCCGGAGCGCCCGCGCCCCAGCAGGCCGCGGCCGCCGCCGGCTCCGCGCTCGTCTGCGAGGGCGACGGCAGCACCGGCAACCGGGTCCAGGCGGTGTACGTCCACGCCCCCGGCAATGACCGGTTCGCCCAGTACCTGGCCTCGTTCAAGAAGTGGGCCGCGGACGTCGACGTCATCTACAACGCCAGCGCCCAGGAGACCGGCGGCGTGCGGCACGTCCGCTTCGTCACCGAACCCGACTGCACCGCCTCGGTGCTGAACGTGCAGATCTCGGACTCCGAGATCAAGGACTTCAACGCGAGCAACCGCGCGCTCGCGGCGCAGGGGTTCAACCGCAAGGACCGCAAGTACATGATGTTCACCGATGCCAAGGTCTACTGCGGCATCGGCACCTTCGCGGGCGACGAGCGCCCCGGGCAGGACAACCTGAGCAACTTCGGCCCGTCGTACGGCCGGACCGACTCCGGCTGCTGGGGCGGCTCCACGGCGGCGCACGAACTCGGCCACAACCTGGGTGCGGTGAGTAACAGCGCACCCAACTCCAGCAAGGGCGGCCACTGCGTCGACGAGTGGGACCTGATGTGCTACTCGGACACCCCGTACTACCCGGCGATGAAGACGGTCTGCCCGGACAACGCCAGTGACAACCGGCTCGACTGCCACCACGACGACTACTACAACACCGCTCCCGCGCCGGGCAGTTACCTGGCCACGCACTGGAACGTCGCCAACAACCGGTTCCTGATCCCCGGGGGCGGCACCGGCCCGAACCCCAACCCGAGCCCCACCGCCACCCCGACGGCCACGCCGACCCGGACCACCACGCCGAGCCCGACCGGCACGCCGACCAAGACGCCGGCGCCGACCCCGACCGGGAGCCCGACGGCGACCACCACCCCGTCGCCCACCGGTACGCCGACCCGGACCGCCTCGCCCACGCCGACCCCGACCGCCTCGCCCACCGGTGGCACCGCGCCTGATGTGACGGCCAGTCAGCTCACCCAGAACTCGGTCATGCTGAGCTGGACGGCCGCGCCGGCGGCCGCCGGGTACGACATCCTGCTGAACGGCCAGACCATCGGCACCGTCCGCTCCACCGTCGTCGGTGTCGTCGGGCTGGCGCCCAACACCTCGTACACCGTCGCCATCGCCGTCCGCGACAGCGCGGGCAGCGTCTCCAAGCCCGGTCGCTCCGCCACCTTCCGCACCCTCGCCGACGCCGGCCAGCCGCAGCCGGGCACCCGCTACACGATGGTCAACGGGCTGACCGGTCAGGCCGCCGACCTCTGGGGCAGCTCGCTCAACGACGGCACGGTGGCCATCGCGTACCAGCGCACCGGCTACGCCAACCAGAAGTGGAGCTTCGAGGACGCCGGTTCGGGCACTGTGCGGATCAAGTCGGCGCGTTCCGACAAGTGCCTCCAGCTGGGCGGCACCCCGGTGGCCGGCCAGTACCTCGCGCAGCAGCCCTGCTCCGACTCCGGCGCGCAGAAGTGGCGGCTCACCCAGTCGGGCGGTGGGGTCACCCTGACGGCCGAGGGTTCGAGCCTCGTCCTCGGGGTCAGCAGCCGCTGGTACTACGGCGGTTGGCTGCTGGAGCTGCAGAAGCCCAACGGCCAGGCCTACCAGTCCTGGACGCTCCAGAAGACCAGCTGACGGCGGCCCCGCCGAGGACCGTCCGACGGCGGGTCGCCCCGCCGTACCCGTTCCCCCGCCCGTCCCGATGACCCCGGGTGCGGCCGCCACCGCTCGACAGCGGTGGCGGCCGCACCCGGCCACCCCCGAGGATGCCCCACCATGCGCACCCGAACGTTCGCCACCGCCCTCGCCCTCGCGGGGGCGGTCGTTCTCGCACCCGCCGCACTGCCCGCCGCCGCCCACGGCGACACCGTCCACCTGGAGGTCACCGGGCAGGACAGCGGACACGTCACCACCGTGGCCACCTGGGAGAACGACCACGACCCGGTCACCGAGGAGTTCGCCGGGTCGCTCGCCGCGACCTCCGCCGACGGCCGCTCGGCCGGGCCCTGGCGTCTGGTCGCCGTGCCCGGGCACCCCGGCTCCTACACCACCCGGGAGATGCTGCCGGCCGGCCACTGGCGGATCACGGTGGACTGCGCGTTCCCCTCGCTCGGGCACGGCGAGCGGGAGCTCGACATCGAACCGGCGGTCATCTCCGACCCGCCCCTGCCGACCCCCACCGGGACGTCCGGCGCGCAGCCCACCACCGCCGGGCCCACGGTGGGGCCCACCGTCGTGCCCACGCCCACGCTCACGTCCGGAGCCACGCCCGCACCGACCCCTCCGGCGGGGTCCCCCTCCGCCGGACCGACGGCCGGCCCGACCGCCGGGCAGACCGTGCCCCCCACGCAGGACACCGCCGCCGGGAGCGACGGTTCGTCCACGGCGGTCCGGCTGGCCGTCGGCACCGCCGTGGCCGCCGTCGTCCTGGCCGCCACCGGCTTCGCGCTCCGCCGGGGCCGCCGGCGCTGACTCCCGGTCGAAGGATCCGCAGGTCAGCGGAACCGGCGGGCCCGAACCCACCGTCCCCCCTCTCAACCGGACGCCGCCACGGCGTCCGATGGGAGCAAGGGAGCGTCCGCGTATGAAGAAGGTCCTGATCACCGGTGGCGCGGGATACATCGGCAGCACCGTCGCGTCCGCACTGCTCGACCAGGGCATCACGCCGGTCGTGCTCGACGACCTCTCCACCGGCCGGCCGGAGTTCGTCGAGGGCCGGGAGTTCTACCGGGGCGACATCGCCGACGCGGACCTCCTGGACCGCGTCTTCGCCGAGCACCCCGACATCGGCGCCACCCTGCACTGCGCGGCCCGGATCGTGGTGCCGGAGTCGGTCGCCAAGCCGCTGTTCTACTACCGGGAGAACGTCGCCAAGACCGTCGAGCTGCTGGAGGGCCTCCAGCGCAACGGCTGTACCCGGGTCGTCTTCAGCAGCTCCGGCTCCATCTACGCGCCCACTCCGGACGCCCGGGTCGACGAGAGCTGCCCCGTCGCCGCCGGCAGCCCGTACGCGCGGACCAAGCAGATGATGGAGCTGGTCCTCCAGGACTGGACCCGGGGCGAGGGCGCCGAGGACCTCCGGGTCGTCGCGCTGCGCTACTTCAACCCGGTCGGCGCCGACCCGCGGCTGCGCACCGGCCTGCAGGACCTCCGGCCGACCCACGCCCTCGGCAAGCTGATCGAGGCCCATGCCGACGGCGTGCCGTTCACCGTCACCGGCGCGGACTGGGCGACCCGGGACGGTTCCGGCATCCGGGACTACATCCACGTGCAGGACGTCGCCGAGGCCCATGTCGCCGCGCTCACCCGGTTCGACGAGGTGATCAAGCCCGCGGCCGAGGACCGCTACCGGGTGATCAACATCGGCACCGGCGAGGGCACCACCGTCCGCGAGCTGATCGCGGCCTTCGAGGCCGCCGTCGGCGCCGAGGTCGAGGTCCGGGAGGCGGACCCCCGGCCCGGCGACGTGATCGGCTGCTACGCCGCCGTCGACACCGCCCGCGAACTCCTCGGCTGGACCGCGCGGCGCACCATCGCCGAGGCCGTCGCCGACGCCCTCGCCTGGCGCGCCAAGTGGACGGCGCACCTCGCCTCCGCCTGACGGGCTCCGTCCCGCCCCGCGCAGGCCCCGCCCGGCGCCGGACGGGGCCTGCGCGGGCCGGAACCGCCGCACCCGCCCACCGCGTCTTCCGGCGAAGGCGAAGGCGAAGGCGAGAACCGGGCCGACGGCCGCGCGGGCGGGCCACCGGGCAGCCCGCCGGCCGCACCGGACCGTGGGGAGCGGAGCACCCGGTGGGAGAGCGGGTGGCCGGAATCAGCTGGTGGACGTGGACGTGGACGTGGACGCGCAGGGCGCTGATCGGACTCTGCGGGGCGGTCCTGCTGCTTCCGGTGGCGCTGGTCGCGATCCGGCTCGCGGCTGGGACGACGGCACCCCGCCGGCGCTCCCGAGGGTGCTGCTGCTGCCCTACGCGGCGGTCGCCGGTCTGGTGGTGCTGGGTGTGCTGCTCGCCCTGCGCCCGTGGTGGGCGGCGGCCCTGGCCGGGCTGCTCGCCACCGGTCTGACGAACACCCACGCCGAACTCGGCCGGGGCGGTTCGCCCGCCTGGCCGGAGGACAATGCGGACTTCCCGCACCTACCGCCGATGATTCAGATCGGCCATGTCCTCCGTGGTGAAGGTTTGACCGCCGTGGCGGTGTCCGGGCACCGCGTGCCGGGTACGGATCACCGTGCGGTGGTGGCCGAACTCGCCGTGACGGGCTGAACGTCGAACGGTCGGTGCGGCCTGCGCCGCGCCGGTCGTCGGCATGGCTCGGACCGGCCGGCCGCCCTTTGTGCACACGGAGAGCGACATGCCACAGGCGTCACTCCGGTCACAGAAATGATCACGATCATCACCCGATCGTGTTCGACATGACGTAGAGTCTGAATCGGCATGGACAGGCCAGGGGGCGCGTCCGAGTGCGTCTTCCGGCGGGGGCCGGGGGGCGACGGCCCGCGGTGCGGGCGGGGACGGGTCTTTCCGGCATGTCGCACAGCGGGCGAGGCTGCGGGCCGAGGGGGTGGATGCTGCGTGCGGATCGAGTCGGTGGTCGTGGTGGGTCGCGACGTGTCTGAACAGCTGCGGCGGCGAGACGATCTGTTCCACGATGTGGCCAGCCCTTTCCAAGGCCTCGGTGTTCTGGGCATGCTCGTGGGGGGCCTCCGGGGGGGCGCCGCCTTCGCCGGTCACGGCGACCGGGGTCGCTGTCGCAGCCCGGGTCACCGGCCGACGGGACATCAGGGTGCCTGCGGCGAAGGCCTCTTACAGATCGGACGGTGTTCGCTGCCCTACCGTTCGCGGATGACCGACGACCCGGTCATCGCGCATTCCTCTCCCCGTCTCCTCCCGCCGGCCCCGTCCGGTGGTCGGGCGGCTGTTCAGAGCCCCGACGACATTGTGGTCGCACCCGGCACCTCGTGACCGGAGCGGGCTCTTCCGGCTCATCGGCTGCGCGCCGCCGCGCGTTCGGCGGCCGACGCGCCGTCGCGCAGTGGTCAATCTCACGTCAGCGCCCCAGGCGGCCCCGGCAGGTCTTCCTGGAGTCGAACGACGGCTCTGTGGAAGGGGGTTGCCGAATGTTGTCCAGACGTTCCGGCGCTCCGGAACCGGCCCTTCCGTCCTGCGGACCGGGCCCGGCCCGCCGGTCGACGGGCTCGGGACACGGGGGCCCGACCATGCGTCGCGGACCGCCGGGCCGCCGCTCGTCCGCGACCGACCAGGCACCACCGGCACGATCGTGTTGCAGGCCCCACATTCCCATGTCGAATCGAGTGGCGTCCGACGATGCCCGCCGAGCAGCCGGGCAGGACAGGGCGGTACCGATTCCGAGTCGGAGGATACAGTGTCATTTCGGACTTACGCGGCGCCCGGTCCTTCCCTGCAGTTATCCGACGAAGTCGTCCAGTTGGCGGCGCGTTCCGCCCAGTCGTGGCTCGACGGCCAGCTCGGTAGGAGTATGGATCTGGCTGCCGCCGCCACGGGCCGGGCGCAGGCCGGAGCGCCGGGCTCCTGCTCGCTGAAGGCGAGGATCTGGCACGCGACGCTGTTGACCCGCGTCCGCGGTCTGGGGGCGGCTACCAACATGCTCGCCGACGACACGTCACCTGTCCACGGATCGAACCAAGTTGAGAAGCGTGCCGCTCATTTGCTGTGCGAGGCGGAGCTGAGCCTGGCCAAGGGCGAGCTCGACCGGGCGGTCGCCTCGGCCCAGGCCGGTCTCCGGCTGGCCCAGCAGGCCGGCAACCGGTCGCTGAACCCGAGCGGGTTCCTCGTCATGGCGGTCAGTACGACCCGGCAGCTGGACCTCACCACCGCCCTCCAGTACGCGAACCGGCTGCGGGACCACGCCCTGCTCGGACGCGCGAACCTGATGGCCGGGCAGTGCGCCTGGGCCGTCGCCCAGGTGCTGGAGGCCCGGGACGGGACGGAGAGCATCGCCCACCTCCTGAAGGGGCTGGTGCACGACGGTGCGCTGGCCCGGGAGTTGCTGGTCTCGCAGCCGGCGGCGGCGGCCTGGCTGGTCCGCGCCGCGCAGCGGCTGTCGGACGACGAGATCGCCGTCCGGACGGTCACCCAGGTCAACGAACTGGCGGCGCGCAACCCCAGCTTCCGCACCGTCCAGGCGGCGTCCGCGCACGCCATCGGCCTGTTCGAGCGGAACGCCGCGGCCCTGGAGCGGGCCGCCGGCCTGCACCTGGACCGGTGGGCGCAGGCCTCCGCGCTGGAGGACGCGAGTGCGGTGCGGTTCGCCCGCCGCTCCGAGCAGGACCAGGCCGTCGAGCTGCTGAAACGGGCGGCGGACGGCTACGGGGCGGTCGGTGCCTCCCGGGACGTCCTGCGGGTGCGCAGCAAGCTCAGGGAACTGGAGGGCAACAGCGGGCAGTTCTCGCGCCGCCCGAGCCGGACCAGAACGATGGCCAGCCAGTTGACCGACACCGAGTACGCGGTGGCGGAGCTGGTGAGCCAGGGACTCACCAACGGGCGGGTGGGGCGACAGCTCTTCATGTCCCCGCACACGGTGGCGTTCCATCTCAAGAAGATCTTCCGCAAGCTCGACGTCGCCTCCCGGGTGGAGCTGGCCGGCACCTGGAACCGGCTCGTGGAGGAGCGGACGACCGAATTGGGCGCGGAGTCCGCGTTCGTGCCCGAGGTACCGGCCGGGCGGTTGGCCGTGTGAGGCCCGCGCGCCGGTGCGACGGTGTGCGGACGGTCGCGGAACGGGCCCTTCCGACGGGGCCGCCGCGGCGTGCCGCCCGGCCGTCCGGGCCGGCGCGTGGGCCCGCCGCGCGGCTCCTCACGGGCCGGTGGCCACCCGCGCTACCAGACTGAGGGATGCCCGTCCGGGGCGCTTCTCCTTAGACTCGAAGAGCGTTGGAAAAGCAGTTCTCGGTGAATCGCTCAGGACAATCCAGGGGCCCTTTGTGTCTTCTCTTCTCCACATTGATTCGAGCATCCGCGCCACCGGCTCCGTGACGAGGCAGTTGTCGTCGTATTTCGCCACCCAGTGGCGCCAGAACCACCCGGGTGACGGTTACACCTACCGGGACCTGGCGGCCCAGCCGGTCCCGCACATCACCCACGCGGTGCGCGAGTCGCTCCTGGACCCCAGCCGTGACCACGGGCTGGCGCCGGCGGAGAAGGCGCTCACCGAGGCCGTGGTGGCCGAGGTCCGCGAGGCGAGCACGATCGTGCTCGGCGTCCCGATGTACAACTACGCCGTGCCGTCGACGATCAAGTCGTGGATCGACCTGCTGGTCAGCCCGGCCCACATGGTGCCCCCGGGCGCCGAGTCGGGCCCGCTGAGCGGCAAGACGGTCATCGTGGTCACCGCCCGCGGCGGCTCGTACGCGCCGGGCACGCCGCGGGAGGGCTGGGACCACCAGGAGCCCTACCTGCGCGCGGTGCTGAGCTCGATCGGCCTCGCCGACGACCTGAAGTTCGTGCACGCCGAGCTGACCCTCGCGGCGATCGTGCCGGCGATGGCGGCGCTCAAGCCGCTGGGCGAGCAGTCCCTGGCGAACGCCAACGAGACGCTCAAGAAGCTGGCTCTCTGATTCCACGGAACGGCCCGGCCGTCATTCGCGGCCGGCGGGAACATCGCGGCGGGCTTGTGCCGGATTCGCCGCGTGATTCGCCGTGCCCGCACACCGGTGCGGGCCCGGTGAATTGTCCGGGAAACGGCTCCGTACCGAACCGGCGGGGCTGCCGTTTTCGTGCGCAGGGATATTTCGACCCGAAACGGAGAAGGTGCGTCATGAGCGAGGCGATCTCTTACGAGGATGCCTGGGCGCGGACTGACAAGTTCGACCCGCCGGCGATTTTCGACGAGCTGCGGAAGGAGCGCCCGCTGGCGCGGATGGTCTACCCCGACGGGCACGTCGGGTGGATCGCCACCAGCCACGAGCTCGCCCGGCAGGTCCTGAGCGACCCGAAGTTCAGCCACAACCTGGAGATCGGGCACTTCCCGGTCACCAAGTACGGTGGCCCGGTACCGCAGTTCCCGGCCATGCCGGGGATGTTCATCCACATGGACCCGCCGGAGCAGACCCGGTTCCGCAAGCTGCTGACGCGCGAGTTCACCGGCCGCACGATCAACCAGCTGACGCCGCAGGTCGAGGCGGTGGCCGCCGAGCAGATCAAGGTCATGCGCGAGCACGGCAACTCCGCCGACCTGCTGGAGACCTTCGCCAACCCGCTGGTCCTGCGGGTGCTGTCGGACCTGATCGGCCTGCCCTACAGCGAGCGGGACCGCTACGCCGAGGCGCCGGCGGTCATGAACAACCCGTTCGGTGACGCGCAGGAGTCGATGGCCGCGTTCGCCCAGGTGGGCGCGTTCATCCACGAGACCATCGCGCGCAAGAAGGCGGAGCCCGGGGACGACATCCTGAGCCGGCTGATCGCCACCGGGGAGCTCAGTGACGAGGAGCTGGGCAACATCACCGCCCTGCTGCTGTTCGCCGGTTACGAGACCACGGAGGGCGCGCTGACGGTCGGCGTGTTCGCGCTGTTGCACCACCCGGAGCAGCTGGCCGCCCTGCGGGCCGACCCCTCGAAGATCGACGACGCGGTGGAGGAGATTCTCCGCTACATCACCGTCAACCAGTACGAGATCTTCCGGACCGCCCTGGAGGACCTCGAACTCGGCGGCCACGCCGTGAAGAAGGGCGAGACGGTCACCGTCTCGCTGCCGGCCGCCAACCGCGACCCGGCGAAGTTCGGCTGCCCCGCCGACCTCGACCTCTCCCGGGACACCGCGGGCCACGTGGCCTTCGGCTACGGCGTCCACCAGTGCATCGGCCAGAACCTGGCCCGGCTGCAGCTGCGGGTCGGCCTGCGGGCCCTGCTGGAGGCCTTCCCCGACCTGCGCCTGGCGGTGCCGGCGGACGACGTCCCGCTGCGGACCCACGGGTCCGTCTTCGCTGTGAAGTCCCTGCCCGTTTCCTGGTAACTCCCTGCTCTCCGGAAGGAGTTCGCGGTAAGGTGCGCCCCGATCTGATCACCCCGCTCCCGGTCATCCTCCGGGAGAACGCGGTCCGTTTCACGGACAAGATCGCTTTCGAGGACGACCGGCACGCGGTCACCTACGGAGAGCTCGAAGCACGGACGCGGAGGCTGGCCGGTCACCTGGCCGGCCTCGGCGTCCGGCGCGGGGACCGGGTGGCACTCTGCCTCGGCAACTCCGTGGCCATGGTGGAGGGCTATCTCGCCGTCGTGCGGGCCGGCGGCATCGGTGTGCCGGTGAACCCGCGGGCCACGGCGGCCGAGACCGAGTACCTGCTGACCGACAGCGGCGCGGTCTTCGCGCTGACCGACACCGGTCACGCAGAAACGTTCCTTCGATTGCTGCCGGCCCCGGCCGGTGCGTCCGGCGTGCTGGTGGCCGGCCCGGCCCCGGCCCCGGCGGGCACCCTCTCCTTCGACGAACTCGCCGTCACCGAACCCGTCACCGAGGCCCCCGACGACCTCGGACTGGACGAGGTGGCCTGGATGTTCTACACCTCGGGCACCACCGGCCGGCCCAAGGGCGTGCTGTCCACCCAGCGCAACTGCCTCTGGTCCGTGGCCTCCTGCTACGTGCCCGTGCCGGGCCTGTCCGAGCACGACCGGGTGCTGTGGCCGCTGCCGCTCTTCCACAGCCTCTCGCACATCGCCTGCGTGCTCTCCGTCCCGGTGGCCGGCGCCACCGCCCGGATCATGGACGGCAGTTCCGCGGACGACATCCTGACCGCGCTCCGCGAGGACCGCTCCACCTTCCTCGCCGGCGTCCCCACCACCTACCACCACCTGGTCACCACCGCCCGGCGGACCGGTCTGTCGCTGCCCGACCTGCGGATCGGGCTGGTCGGCGGCGCCGTCACCGGCTCCGAACTGCGCCGCTCCTTCGAGGAGGGCTTCGGGGTGCCGCTGGTCGACGCCTACGGGAGCACCGAGACCTGCGGCGCGATCACCATCAACCCGCCGGACGCCGCCCGCGTCGAGGGCTCCTGCGGCCTGCCCGTGCCGGGCGTCGGCGTGCGGATCGTCGACCCGCGCACCGGCCTCGACGTCGCGGCCGGCGAGGAGGGCGAGGTCTGGGTCAGCGGACCGAACGTCATGGTCGGCTACCACAACAGCCCGGAGGCCACCGCCGCGGCGGTGCGGGACGGCTGGTTCCACACCGGCGACCTGGCCCGGCGGGACGAGGCCGGGTACTTCACCATCTGCGGCCGCCTCAAGGACCTGGTCATCCGCGGCGGCGAGAACATCCACCCCGACGAGGTCGAGGCCGTCCTGCGCACCGTCGAGGGCGTGGCCGACGCCGGGGTCGCCGGGGTGGCGCACGACACGCTCGGCGAGGTGCCCGTCGCCTGGGTGGTCCCCGGGCCGGCCGGCCTCGACACCGCCGCGCTGATCGACCGCTGCCGCGAGCGGC
Source organism: Kitasatospora sp. NBC_01246 (assembly GCF_036226505.1). Classification (NCBI taxonomy): domain Bacteria; kingdom Bacillati; phylum Actinomycetota; class Actinomycetes; order Kitasatosporales; family Streptomycetaceae; genus Kitasatospora; species Kitasatospora sp. NBC_01246. Next base: position 7,765,530 of record NZ_CP108484.1, read on the forward strand.
TCTCCGCGTACAAGCTGCCCGAGCGGGTCTACGAGGTCGCCGGGATCCCCCGGACGGCCTCCGGGAAGATCGTCCGGCGCCTGCTGGCCGAGCAGCCCGCCCGGCTGCGCTACGCCGCCGACGGACACCATGACGCCCTGCTGGCACCGGCCTGGGTGCCGGCGCCGCCCGCACTCCCGGCGGCCGCCGGAACAGCCGCACCGGGCTGGGCGGTGGTCGGCCCGGCCGACGCGCTCGTCACCGGCCTGCGGGCCGCCGGTCTCGACGTCCGGCACCACCCCGACCTCGCGGCCCTGGACGCCGCCGTGGCCGCCGGCGAGCCGGCTCCCGGCGTGACCCTGCTCGACCCGGTGGCCACCGCCGCCGAGGGCCGTGCCTCGGCCACCCGGCCGGTACCAGCCGGGGCCCGGCTGGTCCTGCTCACCCGCGGCGCGGTGACCGCCACCGAGGGGGACGCCGCGCCCGACCCCGCGGGCGTCCCGCTCTGGGCCGTCGCGCGCTCCGTCCAGGCCGGCAGTGACCGCCCCGAGGCCGTGACCGTCCTCGATCTCGACGCCCGGCCCGGCGTCGAGGTGTCCGCCCCGGAGCTGCTGGCCGCCGTCGCCTCCGGTGAACCCCAACTCGCCCTGCGGGCCGGGCAACCGCTGGTCCCACGACTGCTCCCGGTGCCGGTCGCCGACCGTCCGCTCGGCGCCGGCCCGGCCGGACTCGGCGCGACCGTGGTGGTCACCGGGGCCGACACCCCGGCCGGCGCCGCTCTGGTGCGCCACCTGACCACCGCGTACGGGGTGGAGCGGTTGCTGCTGGTCGACGCGCCGGATGCGGGCGAGCCGCTGGACGCCGACCTCCCCACCGGGCTGGAGCTCGCCCGGGTGACCGCCGACGGCACGGACCGGGCCGCACTGCGGACGGCGCTCGCCGGCCTCGGCCACCCGGTCACCGCCGTCGTGCACGCCGCCGGGGACCAGGCCCTCGCCCGGGCCCTCGACGAGCTCACGGCCGACACCGGCCTCACCGCCTTCGTCGCCGTCACCGGCACCGCCGCCGTGCTCGGCTCCCCCGGGGCCCCGGACACCGCCGTCGCCGAGGCGCTGACGGAGGCACTGGCGCACAGCCGCCGGCTGCGCGGGCAGGCCGGCTCGGCCCTCGCCTGGAGCACCGGCTACCCGGTGGCCGACGCCACCGAGGAGGCCGGGGCCCGGCACCTGCGGGACGGGCTCGCCGCCTTCGACCTGCTGATCGAGACCGGCGCCCCGGCACTGGTGGCGCTGCGGACCGGCCCGCTCGACCCGGACGGCCGGGTGCCGGCGGTCCTGCGCGCCCTCGCGGCCACGCCGCCGCCCGCCGCCCGGCCCGACGAGACCGTCACCGCCGACCTGCGCGCCCGCCTGTCGGTCCTGGACGAGCGGGCGCAGCTCGCCCTGCTCGAAGAGCTGGTCCGCACCCAGGCCGCCGCCGTGCTGAACCGGCCCGGCACCGGCGCCGTCCCGGCCGGACAGGCCTTCCGCGACCTGGGCCTCACCTCGCTCGCCGTCGTCGAACTGCGCAACCGGCTGACCGGGAGCACCGGGCTGCGCCTGCCCGCCACCGTGAGCTTCGACCACCCGACGCCGGAGGCGCTGGCGGCCCACCTGCGGGCCCGCGTCCTCGGCCTGCGGGAGGCCCCGGAGCCGGCCGGCCGGGCGGTGCCCGCCGATCCGGACGAGCCGATCGCGATCGTCGGCATGGCCTGCCGCCTGCCGGGCGGTGTGACCGGCCCGGAGGAACTTTGGCGGCTGGTCAGCGAGGGCCGGGAGGCCCTGTCCGGCTTCCCGGAGGACCGTGGCTGGGACTTGGACGCCCTGTTCTCCGGCGACCCGGAGCAGGCCGGCACCTCCACCGCCGACCGCGGCGGGTTCCTGCGCGACGCCGGTCTGTTCGACGCCGGGTTCTTCGGCATCAGCCCGCGGGAGGCGCTGGCGATGGACCCGCAGCAGCGGCTGCTGCTGGAGGCGTCCTGGGAGGCGATGGAGCGGGCCGGTATCGACCCGGCCGGTCTGAAGGGCGCGGACGTCGGGGTGTTCTCCGGGGTCATGGGCCAAAGCTACGGCGCGGGCGGCGCGGCGCCGGCGGAGCTGGAGGGCTTCACCGCCACCGGTACGGCGTCGAGCGTGGCGTCGGGCCGGGTCTCCTACGTGTTCGGGTTCGAGGGCCCGGCGGTGACGGTGGACACGGCGTGCTCGTCGTCGCTGGTGGCGATGCACCTGGCCGCGCAGGCGCTGCGGCGCGGGGAGTGCTCGCTGGCGCTGGCCGGCGGCGCGACCGTGATGGCGACCCCGGACACTTTCGTGGAGTTCTCGCGGCAGCGGGCGCTGGCGACGGACGGCCGCTGCAAGTCCTACGCGGACGCGGCGGACGGCACCGGCTGGGCCGAGGGCGCGGGCGTCGTGGTGCTGGAGCGGCTCTCCGAGGCGCGGGCCAACGGGCACCACGTCCTGGCGGTGCTGCGCGGCAGCGCGGTGAACCAGGACGGTGCGTCGAACGGTCTGACCGCACCCAACGGGCTCTCCCAGCAGCGGGTGATCCGCAAGGCGCTGGCCAACGCGGGCCTGTCCACCGCCGAGGTGGACGTCGTCGAGGGGCACGGCACCGGCACGGTGCTGGGTGACCCGATCGAGGCCCAGGCCCTGCTGGCCACCTACGGTCAGGACCGGCCCGCCGAGCGGCCGCTGCGGCTCGGCTCGCTGAAGTCGAACATCGGCCACACCCAGGCCGCGGCCGGGGTGGCCGGTGTGATCAAGATGGTGCAGGCGCTGCGGCACGGCGTCATGCCGCCCACCCTGCACGTGGACGCGCCGTCCACCCAGGTGGACTGGTCGCTCGGCGCGGTGGAGCTGTTGACCGAGGCCCGGGACTGGCCGGAGACCGGGCGCCCCCGGCGGGCCGCCGTCTCCTCCTTCGGTGTCAGCGGCACCAACGCGCACCTGATCCTGGAGCAGGCCCCCGAGGAGGAGCCGGCCGAGGTCGAGGCCGGCCCCGCGGGTGTGCTGCCGCTGGTGGTCTCGGCGAAGAGCGCGGCCTCGCTGGCGGGCCAGGCCGGGCGGCTGGCGCCGTTGGTGACGGCCGGTGACCGGGCGGCCCTGGCCGGTGCGCTGGTCACCCGGCGGGCGCTGCTGGACGAGCGCGCCGTGGTGGTGGCCGGCACCTCGGAGGAGGCGCTGGCGGGGCTGGCCGCGTTGGCGCGCGGGGAGTCGGCGCCGGGGTTGGTGACGGGCAGTGTGTCCGGTGCGGGCCGGACGGTGCTGGTGTTCCCGGGGCAGGGTTCGCAGTGGGTCGGGATGGGGCGTGAACTGCTGGACGCCTCGCCGGTGTTCGCGGAGCGCGTCGCGGAGTGCGCCCGGGCTCTGGAGCCGTTCGTCGACTGGTCGCTGGAGGACGTGCTGCGCGGTGAGGCCCCGGCCGAGCTGCTGGAGCGCGTCGACGTGCTCCAGCCGGCGAGTTTCGCGGTGATGGTCGGTCTGGCGGCGGTCTGGGCGTCGGTGGGTGTGGTGCCGGACGCGGTGGTCGGGCACTCGCAGGGGGAGATCGCGGCGGCCTGCGTGGCCGGTGCGCTGTCGTTGGAGGACGCGGCGCGGATCGTGGCGGTGCGCAGCCAGGTGATCGCGGGCAGCCTGGCCGGGCGCGGGGGGATGGCGTCGGTGGCGCTCTCCGAGGCCGACGCCGTCGAGCGGCTGGTGCGCTGGGCGGACCGGGTGGAGGTCGCGGCCGTCAACGGACCGGCCTCGGTCGTGGTGGCCGGTGACGCCGAGGCCTTGGACGAGGCGTTGGAGGTGCTGGCGGCCGACGGCGTGCGGGTGCGCCGCGTGGCGGTGGACTACGCCTCGCACACCCGTCATGTCGAGGCGATCGAGGAGACCCTCGGCGAGGCCTTCGCGGACATTCGCAGCCAGGCCCCGCGGATTCCCTTCTACTCGACCGTCATGAGTGCTTGGGTCACCGAGGCCGGCGTGCTGGACGGCGGCTACTGGTACCGCAACCTGCGCGGTCAGGTCCGGTTCGGCCCGGCCGTCGCCGCGCTGCTCGAAGCGGGCCACACGGTGTTCGTGGAGTCGAGCGCGCACCCGGTGCTGGTCCAGCCGGTCAGTGAGATCGTGGACGAGGCCGGGGCCGAGGCCCTGGTCACCGGGACGCTTCGGCGGGACGAGGGCGGTCCGCGCCGGCTGTTCGCCTCGATGGCCGAACTCTTCGTCCGCGGCGTGGCCGTGGACTGGACGGGCGTGCTGTCCACCGGCACCGCCCGCGTCGAGCTGCCGACCTACGCCTTCGACCACCGGCACTACTGGCTGCGGACCACCCGGGCCACCGACGCGGCCTCGCTCGGCCAGGCCGCCGCCGACCACCCGCTGATCGGCGCGATCGTCGGTGTGCCCGGCTCGGGCGGCTTCATGACCACCGCGCGGTGGTCGCTCGGTGCGCACCCGTGGCTCTCCGAGCACGTGGTCGGCGACACCGTCCCGGTACCCAGCGCGGCGCTGGTCGAGCTGGCCGTCCGGTTCGGCGACGAGGTCGGCACCCCGACCGTCGCGGAACTGACCGTCGACCGGCCGGTGGTGCTCCCGCTGCGCGGGGGGCGCGCCGTCCAGATGACCGTCGGAGCGGCCGACGACACCGGGCGGCGCGCCGTCGAGGTGTACTCCCGCGCGGACGACGCGCCGCTGGACGCGGAGTGGACGCGCCACGCCCACGGCACCCTGGCACCCGCCCCGGCGGACACCCGGGCCGCCGGGCCCGCCGACGGCCCGGTGGCCGAGGTCTCGCTGGACGACGCGGCCGGCCCCGCCGACCGATTCGGCCTGCACCCGGCGCTGCTGGACGCCGCCGTGCGCACCGCCCTCCCGGAGGGCGCGTTCGCCGCCGAGTGGCGCGGGGTGACCCTGCTGGCCTCGGGCGCCACCGAGCTGCTGGTCCGCACCTCCGGGACGACGGACGAGGGGGCCCGGCTGGAGCTGAGTGACCCGACCGGTGCGCCGGTGCTGATCGCCGATGCCGTCCTCGCCCGGCCCTACGCGCCGGAACAGGACGCTGTCGCAGGGGAGTTGACGCAGGACGCGCTGTTCCGGCTGGAGTGGTCCGAACTGCCGCTGCCCGCCGTGGCAGAGGCCGCCCCCGGTACGGCGACCATCGCGACCGCCGGGGACGTCGAGACCCTCGCCGCGTCCGACGGTCCGGCCCCGGAGGTGCTGCGGTACGCCGTGGAGCACCCGGGGGGTGACCCCCGGGCCGCCGTGGCCGCCGCGCTGGCCGTCCTCCAGGCCTGGCTGTCCGCCCCCGCGCTGGCGCAGTCCCGGCTGGTCGTCTCGGTGGGCGGGGACGGGACCGACCTCGCGACCGCCGCCGTGTCCGGTCTGCTGCGCTCGGCGCAGTCCGAGCACCCGGACCGCATCGTGATCGCCGAACTCGACGACTCCGCCGCCGCGTTGCTGCCGGCCGTGCTGGCCAGTGGCGAACCGCGGGTGCGGGTCCGGGCGGGCCTGGCCGAGGTACCCCGGCTGGTCCGGGCCACCGTCCCGGAGCGCCCCACGGGGACGCCCGGAGCCGGGACCGCCGAAGCCGGGACGCCCGGAGCCGAGGCGCCCGGAGCCGGGACCGCCGCGGGCCTCGACCCCGCCGCGGGCCTCGACCCCGCCGGGACCGTCCTGGTCACCGGCGGGACCGGGACGCTCGGCGCCCTGGTCGCCCGGCACCTGGTCACCGCGCACGCCGCCCGCCACCTGCTGCTGGTCAGCCGCCGCGGCCCCGCCGCCGAGGGCGCGCAGGCGCTGCGCGAGGAACTCGCCGCGCTGGGCGCCACCGTCACCGTCGCCGCCTGCGACACCGCCGACCGCGCCCAGCTCGCCGCGCTCCTCGCGGCGGTACCGGCCGAGCACCCGCTGACCGCCGTCGTGCACACCGCCGGCGTCCTGGACGACGGCGTGGTCACCGCGCTGACCCCGGACCGGGTCGACACCGTGCTGCGGCCCAAGCTGGACGCCGCGCTCCACCTGCACGAGCTCACCCGGGGCCTGGACCTCACGGCCTTCGTGCTGTTCTCCTCGGCCGCCGGCGTCCTGGGCAACCCCGGCCAGGGCAACTACGCGGCGGCCAACGCCTGCCTGGACGCCCTGGCCGAGCTGCGTCGCGGGCTCGGCCTGCCCGGCGTCTCGCTCGCCTGGGGCTACTGGAGCCAGGCCAGCGGCATGACCCGCCACCTCGGCACCGCCGACCTCCGGCGCACCAGGCGGCTGGGCATGGCCGGGCTGTCCGACGCCGAGGGGATGGCCCTGCTGGACGCCGCCCTGCGCGCCGGCGCCGGGACGCCCGCCGCCCTGGTGGCCGCCAGGTTCGACCTGCCCGCCCTGCGCGCGGCCGCCCGCAGCGGCCCCGTGGCACCGCTGCTGCGCGGCCTGGCACCGGCCGGACGGCGGACCGTCCGCGCCGCCGCCGGCCCCGACACCGGCTCCCTGCGGGACCGGCTCGCCCGGCTGGGTGAGGCCGAGCGGACCGAGCAACTGGTGGCCCTGGTGCGCCGGCACGCCGCCGAGGTGCTCGGCCACGCCGCCCCCGACGCCGTCCGGGCCGACCGGGCCTTCAAGGAGGCCGGCTTCGACTCGCTGACCGCCGTGGAGCTGCGGAACCGGCTGGCCTCCGCGAGCGGACTCACGCTCTCCTCGACCATCGTCTTCGACTACCCGAAGCCGGTCGCCCTCGCCGAGCACCTGCGCGTCAGGCTGTTCGGCAGCACCGCCCCGGACGGCGCCGGGACGGGCCGCGCGAGCGCCGCAGCCGTCGACCCCGACGAGCCGATCGCGATCGTGGCGATGTCCTGCCGCCTCCCGGGCGGGGTGCACAGCCCCGAGGACCTCTGGCGGCTGGTGGCCGACGGGGTCGACGCCGTCACCGAGTTCCCCGAGGACCGCGGCTGGGACATCGAGCGGCACTACGACGCCGACCCGGACAGCGCGGGCAAGACCTACGTCCGCCACGCCGCCTTCCTCGACGACGCCACCGGGTTCGACGCCGGCTTCTTCGGCATCTCGCCGAACGAGGCGCTGGCGATGGACCCGCAGCAGCGGCTGCTGCTGGAGACCTCCTGGGAGGCCTTCGAACGCGCCGCGATCGACCCCACCGGGCTGGGCGGCCAGGACATCGGCGTCTTCGTCGGCGTCAACAGCCACGACTACACCGTGCGGATGCACCAGGCGGCCGGCGTCGAGGGCTTCCGGCTCACCGGCGGCTCCGGCAGCGTCCTGTCAGGCCGTGTCGCCTATCAGTTCGGCTTCGAGGGCCCGGCCGTCACGGTCGACACCGCCTGCTCCTCCTCGCTGGTCGCCCTGCACCTCGCGGCCCAGGCGCTGCGCCGGGGCGAGTGCTCGATGGCGCTGGCCGGCGGCGTGATGGTGATGGGCAACCTGGAGACCTTCGTGGAGTTCTCCCGGCAGCGCGGGCTGGCCCCGGACGGCCGCTGCAAGGCCTTCGCGGACGGCGCGGACGGCACCGGCTGGGCGGAGGGCGTCGGCGTGCTGCTCGTCGAGCGGCTCTCCGAGGCGCGCCGGCGCGGCCACCAGGTCCTGGCGGTGATCAGCGGCAGCGCGGTCAACCAGGACGGCGCGTCCAACGGTCTGACCGCGCCGAACGGGCTCTCCCAGCAGCGGGTGATCCGCACGGCGCTGGCGAACGCGGGCCTCTCGCCGGCGGAGGTGGACGCGGTCGAGGCGCACGGCACCGGCACCGTCCTCGGCGACCCGATCGAGGCGCAGGCGCTGCTGGCCACGTACGGGCAGGACCGCGTGGACGGGCAGGAGCCGCTCTGGCTCGGCTCGGTCAAGTCGAACATCGGCCACACCCAGGCCGCGGCCGGGGTGGCCGGAGTGATCAAGATGGTGATGGCCATCCGGCACGGCGTCCTGCCCCGGACGCTGCACGTGGACCGGCCCTCGACCCATGTGGACTGGTCGGTGGGCGCGGTCGAGCTGCTGACCGAGGCCCGGGACTGGCCGGAGACCGGCCGCCCGCGCCGCGCGGGGGTGTCCTCCTTCGGCATCGGCGGGACCAACGCGCACGTCCTGGTGCAGCAGGCGCCGGCCGACGCCGCCGCCGTGCCGGAGCCCGCACCGCCGCAGGACCCGGCCGACGCCGCCCAGGCGCCGCCGGTGCTCGTCCCGGTGCCGGTCTCGGCCAGGTCGGCGGCCGCGCTGCGCGGCCAGGCGGGGCGGCTCGCCCGCTTCGTCGACGACCGGTCCGACGTCCCGCTGGCCGGGACGGCCCACGCGCTCGCCACCGCCCGGGCCGGGCTCGACCACCGCGCGGTGCTGCTGGCGGGTGACCGCCGGCAGCTGGCCGGCGCCCTGCGCGCCCTCGAAGCGGGCACGCCCGACGCCACGACCGTGGTCGGCAACGCCGCCGCCGGCGGCAGGCTGGCCTTCCTCTTCACCGGGCAGGGCAGCCAGTGGGCCGGGATGGGCCGCCGCCTCGCCGAGGCCTTCCCGGTCTTCCGGGACGCCTTCGCCGCCGCCTGCGCCGCCGTCGAGCGGCACCTGGACGGCGCGTCGACGCGCCCGCTGCACGAGATCGTCTTCGCCGACCCCGGTACGGCGGAGGCCGCGCTGCTCGACGAGACCCTGTACACCCAGGCCGGTCTCTTCGCCCTGGAGACGGGGCTGTTCCGGCTCTTCACCTCCTGGGGCGTACGGCCCGACCTGCTGGCCGGGCACTCGATCGGCGAGCTCGCCGCCGCCCACGCCGCCGGCATCCTCGACCTCGCCTCGGCGGGCGAACTGGTCGCCGCCCGAGGGCGGTTGATGCAGGCACTGCCGGCCGGCGGCGCGATGGTCGCGGTGCGGGCGACCGAGGCCGACGTCGCGCCGCTGCTGGCCGGCGCGGCGGGCGTGGTCGGTGTCGCGGCGGTCAACGGCCCCGACTCGCTGGTGCTCTCCGGCGCCGAGGACGCGGTGCTCGCCGTCGCGGCCGAGCTGGCCCGGACCGGTCACAAGACCCGGCGGCTCACCGTCAGCCACGCCTTCCACTCGGCCCTGATGGAGCCGATGCTGGCGGAGTTCGAGGCGGTCGCGGCCAAGCTGAGGTACCGGCCGGGCAGCATCCCCGTGGTCTCCACCGTCACCGGCCGGCTCGCCGAGGAGGGGCACTTCGGGACGGCGTCGTACTGGGTCGACCAGGTGCGCGACGCCGTCCGGTTCGGCGACGCGGTCACCGCGCTGCGCGACCAGGGCGCCGCGACCTACCTCGAACTCGGCCCGGGCGGGGTGCTGACCGCGATGGCGCTCGGCACGCTCGGCGAGCGGCAGGCCGGCGGCTGCGTCGCCACCCTGCGCGGCGACACCCCCGACGACACCGCCGTCCTCACCGCGCTCGCCGAACTGCACGTGCGCGGCGGGGACGTGGACTGGCCCGCCGTCCTCGGCCGGCCGGTCACGGCGGTCGGCGCCGAACTGCCCACGTACGCCTTCCAGCACGAGCGGTACTGGGTCGAGAGCGGCGCCGCCGCGGACGCCGAGGCACTCGGCGCCCGCAGCACCGGGCACCCGCTGCTCGGCACCGTCGTCGACGTCCCCGGCGAGGACGGCGGCACCGGCGTCGTGCTCACCGGGCGGCTGACCCGGCGCAGCCGGGGCCTGCTGGTCGACCCGGCCGACGCCGGTGACACCGCCGTCCCGGCGGCCGTGCTGCTGGACCTGCTCGTCCTGGCCGGCAGCGAGGCCGCCAGCGGCGCCGTCCGGCAGCTCACCGTGGTGACGCCGCTGGTCCTGCCCGGCCACGGGGACCTCCAGCTGCGGGTCTCGGTGGAGGCCCCGGGTACGGACGGCCTGCGCCGCGCCGGGGTGCACTCCCGGCCGGCCGGACCGGACCAGGGCCCCTGGGTCTGCCACGCCCGCGCCCTGCTGGCCCCCGGGCTGCCGCAGCCCGGCTTCGACCTGCGGGACTGGCCGTCCGCCGAGGACGCAGCGGACACCGCGGACACCGGCGAGGCGGCGGACACCGGCGAGGCCGCGGACACCGCGTCCCCCGCCGCGAAGGTGGCCGGCGTCCGCAGGCTCTGGCAGCGCGACGGCGGGCTCCTCGCCGACATCGAGCTGCCCGCCGAACTCCTGGCCGAGGCCGAGGCGTTCACGCTCCACCCGGCACTCGTCGACACCGCGCTGAAGGTCCTCGCCGCGCACACCGGAGGCGACCCCGACGGGCGCGACCGCGAGCCGGCCGCCTGCGCCGAACTCGCCGTGTACGCGGAGGGCGCCGCCACCCTGCGGCTGCGGATCACCCCGGCCGAGGGCGGCCGCCACCTGCTGGAGCTGGCCGACGCGGAGGGCGAACCGGTCGCCACCATCGGGCCGTTGACGACGGCGGGCACCGACGGGGCCACCCGTGCCGACGCCGTTCCCGTGGCGGTTCCGGCGGCCCCGGCGGACGCCCCGCTGGCCCGGCGCGTGGTGCGGCGCGGTGCGGCGGCCGGTGGTTCGACGGCCGCCCGCCTCGCCGACCTCGCCCCGGCGGAACAGCACCGCCGGCTGATGGCGCTGGTGCAGGAGAGCGCCGCCGCCGTCCTGGGCCACCAGGGCGCCGACTCCTTCGACGCCGGCCAGCCGTTCCGCGAGCTCGGCTTCGACTCGCTCAGCGCCGTCAAACTCCGCAACCGGCTGCAGGACTTCACCGGCCTGTCCCTGCCGACCAGCCTGGTCTTCGACTACCCGACCCCGGCCGCACTGGCGGACCACCTGCGCGGCGAACTGCTCGGCGAGCGGCCGGCGGACGGGCAGGCGGCCACGGCGGCCGCCACCGACCCGGACGAGCCGATCGCCATCATCGCCATGAGCACCCGGCTGCCGGGCGGCGTGAACACCCCCGAGGAGCTCTGGACCATGGTCGCGGAGGGGCGGGACGGGCTCTCCGCCTTCCCCACCGACCGGGACTGGGACGTCGACAAGCTGTACCACCCGGACCCGGCCCACCCGGGCACCAGCTACACCCGGGTCGGCGGATTCCTGCACGACGCGGCCCAGTTCGACGCCGGGCTGTTCGGCATCTCGCCGCGTGAGGCACTCGCCATGGACCCGCAGCAGCGGCTGCTGCTGGAGACCTCCTGGGAGGCGCTGGAGCGGGCCGGGATCGACCCGCTCTCCACCCGGGGCCGCGACATCGGCGTCTTCACCGGCATCGTCCACCACGACTACGTGACCCGGCTGCGGCAGGTGCCCGACGACGTGCAGGGCTACGTGATGACCGGGACGTCCTCCAGCGTCGCCTCGGGCCGGGTGTCCTACGTGTTCGGGTTCGAGGGCCCGGCGGTCACCGTGGACACGGCCTGCTCGTCGTCCCTGGTGGCGATGCACCTGGCCGCGCAGGCGCTGCGGCGCGGCGAGTGCTCGATGGCACTGGCCGGCGGGGCGACCGTGATGTCCAGCCCGGACGCCTTCCTGGAGTTCTCGCGGCAGCGCGGCCTCTCCGCCGACGGGCGCTGCAAGGCCTACTCGGCGACGGCCGACGGCACCGGCTGGGCCGAGGGTGTGGGCGTCGTGGTGCTGGAGCGGCTCTCCGAGGCGCGGCGCAACGGGCACCGGATCCTGGCCGTACTGCGCGGCAGCGCGGTGAACCAGGACGGCGCGTCGAACGGCCTGACCGCGCCCAACGGCCCCTCGCAGCAGCGGGTGATCCGCCGGGCGCTGGCGAACGCGGGCCTGAGCGCCGCCGAGGTGGACGTGGTCGAGGGCCACGGCACCGGCACCTCGCTGGGCGACCCGATCGAGGTCCAGGCCCTGCTGGCCACCTACGGCCAGGACCGGCCCGCCGACCGGCCACTGCGGCTCGGCTCGCTGAAGTCCAACATCGGCCACACCCAGGCGGCGGCGGGTGTCTCCGGCGTGATCAAGATGGTGGAGGCGATGCGGCACGGCGTGATGCCCGCGACCCTGCACGTCACCGAGCCGACCCCGCAGGTGGACTGGGCGGCGGGCGCCGTCGAGCTGCTCACCGAGGCGCGGGAGTGGCCGCGCGACGGCCGGCCGCGCCGCGCGGCGGTCTCGTCGTTCGGTGCGAGCGGGACCAACGCGCACGTGATCCTGGAGGAGGGCCCCGAGCCGGTCCCGGCGGAGCCGGCCGACGGGCCCGCGCCGGACGCGGTGGTGCCGCTGGTGGTGTCGGCGCGGAGCGCCGCCTCGCTGGCGGGCCAGGCCGGCCGGCTGGTCGCCTTCGTGGAGTCGGCGCAGGCCGCGCCGCTCACCGGAGTCGCCGGGGCACTGATCGCGCGGCGGGCGGTGCTCGCCGAGCGCGCGGTGGTGGTGGCCGGTTCGCGGTCCGAGGCGCTGGCCGGGCTGGCCGCGCTGGCCCGGGGCGAGCGCAGCCCCGCCGTGGTGACCGGGACCGCCGCGTCCTCCGGCGGACCGGGCCGCACCGTGCTGGTCTTCCCGGGACAGGGTTCGCAGTGGGTCGGGATGGGGCGTGAACTGCTGGACGCCTCCCCGGTGTTCGCCGAGCGGGTGGCCGCGTGCGCCCGGGCGCTGGACCCGTGGGTGGACTGGTCGCTGGTGGACGTGCTGCGCGGGGACGCGCCGGCCGAGCTGCTGGACCGGGTGGACGTGCTCCAGCCGGCGAGTTTCGCGGTGATGGTCGGCCTGGCCGCCGTCTGGGCCTCGGTCGGCCTGGTGCCGGACGCCGTGCTGGGCCACTCCCAGGGCGAGATCGCGGCGGCCTGCGTGGCCGGTGCGCTGTCGCTGGAGGACGCCGCGCGGATCGTGGCGGTGCGCAGCCAGGTGATCGCCGGCAGCCTCGCCGGGCGCGGCGGGATGGCCTCGGCGGCGCTCTCCGAGGCCGACGCGCTGGTCCGGCTGGCGCCGTGGGCGGACCGGGTGGAGGTCGCCGCGGTGAACAGTCCGACGTCCGTGGTGGTGGCCGGTGACGCCGAGGCGCTGGACGAGGCGCTGGAGGTCCTGGCGGCCGACGGTGTCCGGGTGCGCCGGGTGGCGGTGGACTACGCCTCCCACACCCGCCACGTCGAGGCGATCGAGGACACCTTGGCGAAGGCCTTCGCGGACATCCGCAGCCAGGCCCCGCTGGTCCCGTTCTTCTCCACCGTCACGGGCGAGTGGATCGACGAGGCCGGCGTGCTGGACGGCGGCTACTGGTACCGCAACCTGCGCGGCCAGGTCCGCTTCGGGCCGGCCGTCGCCGCCCTGCTCGGCCAGGGCCACACCGTCTTCGTCGAGGCGAGCGCGCACCCCGTACTGGTCCAGCCGGTCAACGAGATCTTCGACACCGCCGAGGACGACAGCGTCCGGCTGCGCGCCGTCGTCGGCGGCACGCTCCGCCGCGAGGAGGGCGGGCCGCGCCGGCTGCTGGCCTCGATGGCCGAACTCTTCGTCCGGGGCGTCGCCGTGGACTGGACCGGCATCCTGCCCGCCGGGGCCGACGCCCCGCTGGCGGAGCTGCCGACCTACGCCTTCGACCGCCGGCACTTCTGGCTCCAGGAGGGCGGGACGCCCGACGCCGCCGCCTCGGCGGCCGAGGGCGCGGACGCCGACTTCTGGGCGGCCGTGGAGCAGACCGACCCCGACTCGCTCGCCCGACTGCTCGACCTGGCCGCGGCCGACCAGCGCGAGGCGCTGCGCACGCTGACCCCCGTCCTGGCCGACTGGCGGGGCCGGCGGCGGCGCCGGTCCAGCGCCGAGAAGCTGCGCTACAACGTCACCTGGCGGCCGCTCGAACGCGAGGCCGTCGGTGTGCCGGGCGGGCGGTGGCTGGTGGTCGTCCCGTCCGGGCGACCGGTGGACGCACCCGTCGACGGCCTGCCGGCCGCGCTGGCCGCGCAGGGGCTCGACCTCGTCACCCTGGAGGTCGCGGCCGAGGAGACCACCCGTGCCCGCCTCACCGAACGGCTGACCGCCGTGCTGGCCGAGCGGGACGTGACCGGCGTGCTCTCGCTGCTCGCGCTCGACCCGGGGACCACCGGGCCGGACGTGAGCGCCACGGTGGCCACCCTCGCGCTGATCCAGGCGCTCGGCGACGCCGCGCCCGGCCGTCCGCTCTGGTGCCTCACCCGGGGCGCCGTGAACATCGGGATCCAGGACACCCTCACCGCACCGGCGCAGGCCGCGCTGTGGGGCCTGGGCCGGGCCGCCGCGCTGGAGTTCCCCGACCGCTGGGGCGGTCTGATCGACCTGCCCGCCGCGCACGACGCCCGGACGGCGCAGTACCTGCTCGGCGCGCTGAACGGCGCCGCCGGCGACGACCAGCTCGCCGTCCGCCGCTCCGGCGTCTACAGCCGCCGACTGGTCCGCAAGGCCGCGCCGGAGCCCACCACGGGCGGCTGGCAGCCCAGCGGCACCGTGCTGGTGACCGGCGGGGCCGAGGGGCTCGGCCGCAACGCCTCGCTCTGGCTGGCGGAGTCCGGCGCGAGCCGGCTGATCGTCACCACCGGCCCCCGGACGGGCGAGGAGGACCTGGCCGGGCTGCGGGCGGAACTCGCCGCACTGGGCACCGGCACCACCGTGGTGGCCTGCGCCGACGCCGACCGGGACGCACTCGCCCGGCTGGTCGCCGAGGCGCCCGCGGACCAGCCGCTCACCGCCGTGCTGCACGCGGCCGACATGGCCTGGACCGGCTCCGTCACCGACACCGGCGCGGCGGACCTCGCCGAGGTCTTCGCCGCCAAGGTGGACACCGCCTTCTGGCTCGACGAGCTGTTCGCCGACACCCCGCTCGACGCGTTCGTCGTCTTCTCCTCGATCGCCAGCGTCTGGGGCGGCGGCGGGCAGGGCGTCTCCGGCGCGGCCAACACCGTGCTGGACGCGCTGGTCGAGTGGCGTCGCGGACGCGGCCTGCGGGCGACCTCGATCGCCTGGGGCGCCCTCGACCAGGTCGGCGCCGGGATGGACGAGGCGACCCTCGCCCAGCTGCGCCGCCGGGGCGTCCTGCCGATGGCTCCGCAGGTCGCGATGACCGCCTTCGAGCAGGCGGTGCGGGCGCACGAGAAGTTCGTCACGGTGGCCGACATGGACTGGGACGCCTTCATCCCGGCGTTCACCTCCGTCCGGGCCAGCCCGCTCTTCGCCGACCTCCCCGAGGCCGACGCCGCACTGCGGGCCTCCCAGCCGGACAGCCGGAACAGCGACACCACCTCCTCGCTGGTGGACTCGCTGCGGGCCGTCCCGGAGGCGGAGCAGGGCCGGATCCTGCTGAAGCTGGTCTGCGGCCACGCCGCGACCGTCCTCGGCCACAGCGGCGCCGAGAGCATCGGCCCGCTGCAGGCCTTCCAGGAGGTCGGCTTCGACTCGCTGGCCGCCGTCAACCTGCGCAACAGCCTGCACGTCGCCACCGGCCTGCGGCTGCCCGCGACCCTGATCTTCGACTACCCCACCCCGGACGCCCTCGTCGGCTACCTGCGCGCCGAACTCCTGCGGGACACCGGCGACGACCTCGACGGGCGGGAGGACGACCTGCGGCGCGCGCTCGCGGACGTCCCGTTCGCCCGCTTCAAGGAGGCCGGCCTCCTGGACACCCTGCTCGCCCTCGTCGAGACCGAGGAGGCCCCCGCACCTGACGCGGCGGCCGAACCGGCCGAGGACGACGCCGACCTGATCGATGCCATGGACGTCGCCGACCTGGTGCAGCGCGCCCTCGGCCGGAACTGACCCGGACGCCCGGCGACCGCCCAGAACCACCCCGAACCGCCCAGAACCACCCCGAACCGCCCAGAACCACCCCGAACCGCCCCGATGACCCGGTACGACCAGCTGACCACTGACAGCGGACTGACACGGAGGACGTAGGAACATGACGACGCCGGACGAGCAGATCGTCAACGCACTTCGTGCCTCGCTGAAGGAGAACGCGCGGCTCCAGCAGGAGAACCAGAAGCTCCTGGAGGCCCCTGCCGAGCCCATCGCCATCGTGTCGATGGCCTGCCGGTACGCGGGCGGGATCCGTACCCCCGAGGACCTCTGGCGGGTCGTCACCGACGGCACCGACGTGTACACCGCGTTCCCCGAGGACCGGGGCTGGGACCTCGAAGGCCTCTACCACCCGGACCCGGACAACCCCGGCACCACCTACGTCCGCGAGGGCGCGTTCCTGCACGACGCCGGCCAGTTCGACGCCGGGTTCTTCGGCATCTCGCCGCGCGAGGCGCTCGCCATGGACCCGCAGCAGCGGCAGCTGCTGGAGGTGTCCTGGGAGGCCCTGGAGCGGGCCGGCATCGCCCCGCACTCCGTCCGGGGCACCGACATCGGGGTGTTCGCCGGCATCGTGCACCAGGACTACGCCCCGGACCTCAGCGGCTACGAGGGCTTCCTCAGCCTGGAGCGGGCCCTGGGCACCGCCGGCGGTGTCGCCTCCGGCCGGGTCGCCTACTCGCTCGGGCTGGAGGGCCCGGCGGTCACCGTCGACACCATGTGCTCCTCGTCGCTGGTCGCCATCCACCTGGCCGCGCAGGCGCTGCGCCGCGGCGAGTGCTCGATGGCGCTGGCCGGCGGTGCGACCGTGATGTCGACCCCGGGCGGCTTCGTGGGCTTCGCCCGCCAGCGCGGCCTGGCCTTCGACGGCCGCTGCAAGTCCTACGCGGCCTGCGCCGACGGCTCCAGCTGGGCCGAGGGCGCCGGTGTCATCCTGCTGGAGAAGCTCTCCCGGGCCAGGGAGCTCGGCCACCGCGTGCTGGCGGTCGTCCGGGGCTCCGCGCTCAACCAGGACGGCGCCTCCAACGGTCTGACCGCGCCCAACGGCCCCGCCCAGCAGCGGGTCATCCGCAAGGCGCTGGACAGCGCCAACCTGTCCACGGGCGACATCGACATGGTCGAGGGCCACGGCACCGGCACCGTCCTCGGCGACCCGATCGAGGCGCAGGCGCTGCTGGCCACGTACGGGCAGGACCGCGTGGACGGCCGGGAACCGCTGCGGCTCGGCTCGGTCAAGTCGGTGATCGGCCACACCCAGGCGGCGTCCGGGGTCGCCGGTGTGATCAACATGGTGCAGGCGCTGCGGCACGGCGTGATGCCGGCCACCCGGCACGTCGACGCGCCCACCCCGCAGGTGGACTGGACGGCGGGCGCCGTCGAGCTGCTGACCGAGACCCGGCCCTGGCCGGAGACCGGGCGGCCGCGCCGGGCCGGGGTCTCCTCCTTCGGCGCCAGCGGCACCAACGCGCACCTGATCCTGGAGCAGGTTCCCGAGGACGAGCCCGCCCAGGCCGGGGCCGCGCCCGACGCCGTGGTGCCGCTGGTGGTCTCGGCGGCCTCCGAGGGGTCCCTGACGGGCCAGGCCGAGCGGCTGGTCTCCTTCCTCGACGCCGCGGAGGGGGTCTCCCTCGCCGGTGTGGCGGGGACGCTGGCCACCCGGCGCGCGGTGCTCGGCGAGCGGGCGGTGCTGGTGGCCGGTTCGCGGGACGAGGCGCTGGCCGGGCTGGCCGCGCTGGCCCGGGGCGAATCCGCCGCCGGGCTGGTGACGGGGAGCGCGACCGGGGCGGGCAAGCTCGTCCTGGTCTTCCCGGGGCAGGGTTCGCAGTGGGTCGGCATGGGCCGTGAACTGCTGGACTCCTCCCCGGTGTTCGCCGCGCGCGTCGCGGAGTGCGCGGCGGCGCTGGAGCGCTGGGTGGACTGGTCGCTGGAGGACGTGCTGCGCGGCGAGGCCCCGGCCGAGCTGCTGGAGCGCGTCGACGTGCTCCAGCCGGCCAGCTTCGCGGTGATGGTCGGTCTGGCCGCCGTCTGGGCGTCCGTGGGCGTGCTGCCGGACGCGGTGGTCGGGCACTCCCAGGGCGAGATCGCGGCGGCCTGCGTGGCCGGTGCGCTGTCGCTGGAGGACGCCGCGCGGATCGTGGCGGTGCGCAGCCAGGTGATCGCGGGCAGCCTCGCCGGGCGCGGCGGGATGGCCTCGGTGGCGCTCTCCGAGACCGACGCCGTCGAGCGGCTGGAGCGCTGGGCGGACCGCGTCGAGGTCGCCGCCGTCAACGGCCCGGCGTCCGTGGTGGTCGCCGGTGACGCCGAGGCCCTCGACGAGGCCCTCGACGCGCTGGAGGACCAGGGCGTGCGGGTGCGGCGGATCGCGGTGGACTACGCCTCCCACTCCCGGCACGTCGAGGCGATCCAGGAGACCCTCGGCGAGGCCTTCGCGGACATCCGCAGCCAGGCCCCGCTGGTCCCGTTCTTCTCCACCGTCACCGGGGAGTGGATCGACGGGGCGGGCGTGCTGGACGGCGGGTACTGGTACCGCAACCTGCGCGGCCAGGTCCGCTTCGGCCCGGCGATCACCGCGCTGCTCGGCGCGGGCCACACCGTCTTCGTCGAGTCCAGCGCCCACCCGGTACTGGTCCAGCCGATCAGCGAGCTGGTGGACGCCGCCGACGCCTCGGCCGTGGTCACCGGTTCGCTGCGGCGGGACGAGGGCGGCCCGCGCCGCCTGCTGACCTCGATGGCCGAACTCTTCGTCCGGGGCGTCGCCGTGGACTGGACCGGCCAGCTGCCGGCCGGGGCCGACACCGCCCTGGTCGACCTGCCGACCTACGCCTTCGACCACCAGCACTACTGGCTCCAGCTGACCGGATCGGCCACTGACGCCGCCTCGCTGGGCCTCACCGGCACCGACCACCCGCTGCTCGGGGCGGTGGTGCGGCTGCCGCAGTCGGACGGGCTGGTCTTCACCTCCCGGCTGTCACTGCGCACCCACCCCTGGCTCGCCGACCACGCCATGCAGGGCGTGGTGATCGTCCCCGGCACCGTCTACGTCGACCTGGCGGTGCGCGCGGGCGACGAGTTCGGCTGCGGCATCCTCGAAGAGCTGGTCATCGAGGCCCCGCTGGTGCTGCCCGAGCAGGGCGGCGTGCGGGTCCAGGTCGCCGTCGGCGGCCCCGGCCCGACCGGCTCCCGCACGGTGGACGTCTACTCGCTGCGCGAGGACGCCGCCGGCGAGGACGGCGACGGCGAGTGGACCAGGCACGCGACCGGTCTGCTCTCGTCCGCCGCCCCGAGCGGCAGCACCACGCCCGCCGTGGACTTCGCCGCCTGGCCGCCGGCCGGCGCCGAGCCCGTGGAGATCGAGGACTTCTACACCGACCTGGTCGTCCGCGGCTACTCCTACGGCCCGGCGTTCCAGGGCCTGCGGGCGGTCTGGCGGCGCGGCGAGGAGCTCTTCGCCGAGGCCGTGCTGCCGCCGGAGCAGCGGGAGCACGCCGACCGGTTCGGGATCCACCCCGCCCTGCTGGACGCCGCCCTGCACACCAACGCGTTCACCAACCCGGAGGACGGCCGCAACGTGCTGCCGTTCGCCTGGAACGGGCTGGTGCTGCACGCGCTGGGCGCCTCCGCGCTGCGGGTGCGGGTCGCCCCCCGGGGTACCGACGCGCTGTCCTTCCAGGCCGCCGACGAGGCCGGCGAGCTGGTCCTGACGATGGACTCGCTGGTCTCGCTGCCGGTCTCCGCCGAGCAGTTGGGCAGCGCGGCCGGCCAGGACGGCCGGGACTCGCTGTTCCGGGTCGAGTGGACCGGGCTGCCCGCGCCCGAGGGCGCCACGGCCGCGCCGGTCTGGGCCCCGCTGTCCGGACCGGAGGACGTGGCCGCGCTGGCCGACCGCGAGAGCGTGCCGGCGGTCGCCGTGCTGGACGCGACCGCGGCCGACGCCGAGGCCGACCCGCTGGAGCTCACCTGCCGGGTGCTGGCCGCGATCCAGGCCTGGACGGCCGCGCCGGGCCTGGCCGAGGCCCGCCTGGTGGTCGCCACCCGGGGCGCCGTCCCGGCCGGCGGCGAGGCCGCGGTGACCGACCCGGCCGGCGCCGCCGTCTGGGGCCTGGTCCGCGCCGCCCAGGCGGAGAACCCGGACCGGATCGTCCTGGTCGACCTCGACCCCGCCGCCGCGGCCGGGGCGGGAGCGGTCCTCGGGGCGGTGCTGGCCTCCGGCGAGCCGCAGGTCGCGGTGCGCGGCACGGCGCTCTCCGCCTCCCGCCTGGTGCGCGCCGACGCAGCCCCGGAGGAGGCCTCTGCCACCGCCTTCGACCCGGACGGCACCGTCCTGGTCACCGGCGGCACCGGCTCGCTCGGCGCCGTGGTCGCCCGCCACCTGGTCACCGAGCACGGCGTCCGGCACCTGGTGCTGGCCGGCCGCCGGGGCCCCGCCGCCGAGGGCGCCGACGAACTGGCCGACGAACTCGCCGGACTCGGCGCCACGGTGTCGGTCGTTGCGAGCGACGTCGCCGACCGGGAGGCGGTGGCCGCGCTGCTGACCGCCGTCCCGGCCGAACACCCGCTGACCGGCCTCGTCCACCTGGCCGGCATCCTGGACGACGGGGTGCTCGGCGCGCTGACGCCGGAGCGGATCGCCGGGGTCTTCGCGCCCAAGGCGACCGCGGTGCGCCACCTGGACGAGCTGACCCGCGAACTCGCCCCGCAGCTGCGGACGTTCGTGGTCTTCTCGTCCGCCGCCGCGCTGCTCGGCTCGGCCGGCCAGGGCAGCTACGCCGCCGCCAACGCCTACCTCGACGCCCTGATGACCCGCCGTCGGGCCGGCGGACTGCCCGGTCTCTCGCTGGCCTGGGGCCTCTGGGAGCAGAGCACCGGCCTGACCGCCCACCTGAGCGAGGTCGACCAGGCCCGGATGAGCCGCGGCGGCGTCCTGGCGCTGACCCCGGCCGAGGGCCTGGCCCACTTCGACACCGGTCTGCGGGCCGAGCAGGCGCTGCTCGTCCCGATCAAGCTCGACCTGCGGGCGCTGCGCTCGGACACCGCGTCCGGCGGCGCCGTCCCGCACATGCTGCGCAGCCTGGTGCGGAGCGGGCGCCGGGTGGCACGGACCGCCGCCGGGGACGGCAGCGGGCTGGTACGCCGCCTGGCGGGGAAGTCCGAGGCCGAGCAGGAGAGCATCCTGCTGGGCATCGTCCAGGCCGAGGCCACCGCGGTGCTCGGCTTCAACGGCCACGAACTGGCCCAGGGCACCCGGGGCTTCAGCGACATCGGCTTCGACTCGCTCACCGCGGTCGAGCTCCGCAACCGGCTGAGCGCCGCGACCGGGGTCAAGCTGCCCGCCACCCTGATCTTCGACTACCCCACGCCGGTGGCGCTCGCCCGCTTCCTGCGCGAGGAGCTCGGCGACACCGCGGCCGGTGCCGCCGCCGCCCCCACCGTGGTCGCGGCCGACCCGGACGAGCCGATCGCCATCGTCGGCATGGCCTGCCGGCTGCCCGGCGGCGTGGTCGACCCCGAGGGCCTGTGGCGCCTGGTGCACGAGGGCCGCGACGGCATGGTGGGCTTCCCGGACAACCGCGGCTGGAACCTCGACGAGCTCTTCGACGACGACGCCGCGAAGCCCGGCACCTCCTACGTCCACAAGGGCGGCTTCCTGCGCGACGCCGGGGAGTTCGACGCCGAGTTCTTCGGGATCTCGCCGCGGGAGGCGCTGGCGATGGACCCGCAGCAGCGGCTGCTGCTGGAGGCCTCGTGGGAGGCGCTGGAGCGGGCCGGCATCAACCCCGGCACGGCGCGGGGCGGCAACATCGGCGTCTTCTCCGGTGTCTCCATCCACGACTACGTCGAGTCGCTGACCAGCATGCCCGCCGAGCTCGAAGGCTTCGTCACCACCGCGACCGCGGGCAGTGTGGCCTCGGGCCGGGTCTCCTACGTGTTCGGCTTCGAGGGCCCGGCGGTCACCGTGGACACGGCCTGCTCGTCGTCGCTGGTGGCGATCCACCTGGCCGCGCAGGCGCTGCGGTCCGGCGAGTGCTCGCTGGCGCTGGCCGGCGGCGTCGCCGTGATGGGCTCGCCGGTCGGCGTCCTCGGCATGTCGCGCCAGCGCGGCCTCGCCGCCGACGGCCGGGTCAAGGCGTTCTCGGCGGGCGCCGACGGCACCATCCTCTCCGAGGGCGTCGGCATCGTGGTCCTGGAGCGGCTCTCCGAGGCCCGGCGCAACGGGCACCAGGTGCTCGCGGTGCTGCGCGGCAGCGCGGTGAACCAGGACGGCGCCTCCAACGGCCTGACCGCGCCCAACGGCCCCTCGCAGCAGCGGGTGATCCGCAAGGCGCTGGCCAACGCGGGCCTGGCCGCCTCGGACATCGACGCGGTGGAGGCGCACGGCACCGGAACGGCGCTGGGCGACCCGATCGAGGCGCAGGCCCTGCTGGCCACCTACGGCCGGGACCGCGACCCGGAGCGGCCGCTCTGGCTCGGCTCGCTGAAGTCCAACATCGGCCACACCCAGGCCGCGGCCGGTGTCGCGGCCGTCATCAAGATGGTGCAGGCGCTGCGGCACGGCGTGCTGCCCTCCACACTGAACGTCAGCGCGCCGACCCCGGAGGTGGACTGGTCCGCCGGTGCGGTCGAGCTGCTGACCGAGGCGCGCGACTGGGCCGCCGGCGGCCGGCCGCGCCGGGCCGGGATCTCCTCCTTCGGGATCAGCGGCACCAACGCGCACCTGATCCTGGAGGAGTCCGCCGAGGTGCCGGCCGTCGAGCCGGCGGCGGGCGACGTGCTGCCGGGCGCCGACGCGGTGCCGCTGGTGGTGTCGGCCGCCTCGACCGGCTCGCTGGCCGGTCAGGCCGCGCGCCTGGCGGCCTTCCTCGACACGGCGGACCGGCCGTCGCTCGCCGCCACGGCGAACGCGCTGCTGTCCCGGCGCGCGCTGCTCTCCGAGCGCGCGGTGCTGGTGGCCGGTTCGACGGAGGAGGCGCTGGCCGGGCTGGGCGCGCTGGCCCGGGGCGAGTCGGCCCCGGCCCTGGTGACCGGCGGTTCGCTCGGCTCGGCCGGTGCGGGCCGGACGGTCCTGGTGTTCCCGGGGCAGGGCTCGCAGTGGGCCGGCATGGGCCGTGAACTGCTGGACACCTCCCCGGTGTTCGCCGAGCGGATCGCGGAGTGCGCCCGGGCGCTGAGCCCCTGGGTGGACTGGTCGCTGGAGGAGGTGCTGCGCGGCGAGGCCCCGGCCGAGCTGCTCGACCGGGTGGACGTGCTCCAGCCGGCCAGCTTCGCCGTGATGGTCGGTCTGGCCGCCGTCTGGGCGTCCGTGGGCGTGCTGCCGGACGCCGTGCTGGGCCACTCCCAGGGTGAGATCGCGGCGGCCTGCGTGGCCGGTGCGCTGTCCCTGGAGGACGCCGCCCGTATCGTCGCGGTGCGCAGCCAGGTGATCGCCGGTCAGCTGGCCGGTCGCGGTGGCATGGCGTCGGTCGCGCTCCCCGAGAGCGAGGCGCTGACTCGCCTGGAGCGCTGGGCGGACCGCGTCGAGGTCGCGGCCGTCAACGGCCCGGCCTCGGTCGTGGTCGCCGGTGACGCCGAGGCCTTGGACGAGGCGCTGGAGGTGCTCGCGGCCGACGGCGTGCGGGTGCGCCGGGTCGCGGTGGACTACGCCTCCCACACCCGCCATGTCGAGGCGATCGAGGAGACCCTCGGCGAGGCCTTCGCGGACATCCGCAGCCAGGCCCCGCTGGTGCCGTTCCTCTCCACCGTCACGGGCGAGTGGATCGACCAGGCGGGCCTGCTGGACGGCGGGTACTGGTACCGCAACCTGCGCGGCCAGGTCCGCTTCGGCCCCGCCGTCGCCGCGCTGCTCGAAGCGGGCCACACGGTGTTCGTCGAGTCCAGCGCCCACCCGGTGCTGGTCCAGCCGATCAACGAGATCGTCGACGAGACCGCGGTCGACGCCCTGGTCACCGGCTCGCTTCGACGGGACGAGGGCGGTCCGCGCCGGCTGTTCCTGTCGATGGCCGAACTCTTCGTCCGCGGCGTGGCCGTGGACTGGAGCGGCGTGCTGCCCACCGGCACCGCCCGCGTCGAGCTGCCGACCTACGCCTTCGACCACCGGCACTACTGGCTGCAGACCGCCCCGGCCACCGACGCGGCCTCGCTCGGCCAGGCCACCGTCGACCACCCGCTGATCGGCGCCGTCGTCCGGCTGCCGCAGTCGGACGGGCTGGCGTTCACCTCCCGGCTGTCGCTGCGCACCCACCCCTGGCTGGCCGACCACGGCGTCGGCGGGGTCGTCCCCGTCCCCGGCGCCGCGCTGGTGGAGCTGGCCGTCCGCGCCGGTGACGAGGTCGGTTGCGGCACCCTCGACGAGCTGGTGATCGAGGCCCCGCTGGTGCTGCCCGAGCACGGCGGCGTCCGGGTCCAGGTCACCGTCGGCGGCCCCGACGGGGCGGGCGCCCGCAGCGTCGACGTCTACGCCGCCCGCGAGGGCGCCGACGACGACACCGGCGCCTGGACCAGGCACGCCACCGGCCGGCTCGCCCCGGCGGCGGCCCGCACCGAGGCGCACGCCGACCTCGTCGTCTGGCCGCCCACCGGCGCCCGGCAGGCGAGTGCCGACGAGCTGTACGACGACCTGCTCCGCCTCGGCTACGCCCTCGGCCCGGCCTTCCAGGGCGTCCGCGGGCTCTGGCGGCGCGGCGAGGAGGTCTTCGCCGAGGTCGCGCTGCCCGAGGACCAGCGTGCCGACGCCGGCCGCTTCGGCATCCACCCGGCGCTGCTGGACGCCGCCCTCCAGTCCGGCCTGCGG
Source organism: Kitasatospora sp. NBC_01246 (assembly GCF_036226505.1). Taxonomy (NCBI): domain Bacteria; kingdom Bacillati; phylum Actinomycetota; class Actinomycetes; order Kitasatosporales; family Streptomycetaceae; genus Kitasatospora; species Kitasatospora sp. NBC_01246. The sequence continues at coordinate 7,790,007 of NZ_CP108484.1, forward strand.
CACGCCGCCGTGGCCGACGGGACCGCGGGCGGACCGCGGCTCTGGCAGCCGGCCGAGTGGACCGGCCTGACGCTGCACGCCGCCGGCGCCTCGGCGCTGCGGGTGCGGCTCGCGCCGTCCGACCGGAACGGGCTCTCGCTGGAGGCCGCCGACGAGACCGGCGGCCCGGTCCTGACCCTGGAGGCGCTCGCCTTCCTGCCGGTCTCCGCCGAGCAGCTCTCGTCCGCCGCGGCGGACGCCGGCCCGGACGCCCTCTTCCGGGTGGACTGGACCGACCTGCCCGAGACCCCCGCCGGCGGCGAGACGCTGCCGCCGTGGGTGCCGCTGTTCCACGCGGACGAGGTGCAGATCCTCGCCGACAACGTCACCTCCCCGGTGGTCGCGCTGGTGGAGGCGACCGACCGGCGCGGCGACGCCCTGGCCCTGACCGGCCGGATCCTGGACCTCGTCCAGACCTGGCTGGCCGCACCGAGCCTGGAGGACTCCCGGCTGGTGCTGGTGACCCGGGGCGCGGTGCCGGCCGGCGGCGACGCGGCGGTGACCGACCCGGCGGGCGCCGCCGTCTGGGGCCTGATCCGCGCCGCCCAGGCGGAGAACCCGGACCGGCTCGTCCTGATCGACACCGACACCGCCACCGACCTCACCTCCGGCACCGACGTCGAGCCGCTGCTCACCGCCGTGCTGGGCTCCGGCGAGCCGCAGGTCGCGGTCCGGGCCGGGGTGCTCTCCGCACCGCGGCTGGTCCGCGCGGCCGGTGGCGACGCGACCGGCGCCGAACCGGCCTTCCGCCCGGACGGGACCGTCCTGGTCACCGGTGGCACCGGCTCGCTGGGCGCGCTGCTGGCCCGGCACCTGGTCACCGAGCACGGCGTCCGGCACCTGGTGCTGGCCAGCCGGAGCGGTCTCGGGGCCGAGGGCGCGCCGGAGCTGGTGGCCGAACTGGACGGGCTGGGCGCGGCGGTGACGGTCGCCGCCTGCGACGTCGCCGACCGGGCGGCGGTGGCCGCGCTGCTGGCCGCAGTCCCGGCCGAGCACCCGCTGACCGGCGTCGTGCACACCGCCGGTGTGCTGGACGACGGCGTGATCGGCGCGCTGACGCCCGAGCGGATCGCCGGGGTCTTCGCGCCCAAGGTGACCGCCGTACAGCACCTGCACGAGCTGACCCGCGACCTGGGCCTGACGGCCTTCGCGGTGTTCTCCTCCGCCGCCGGCCTGTTCGGCTCGGCCGGTCAGGGCAACTACGCGGCCGCCAACGCCTACCTGGACGCCCTGATGGCCCGCCGGCGGGCCGACGGGCTGCCCGGTGTCTCGCTGGCCTGGGGCCTGTGGGAGCAGAGCACCGGCCTGACCGCGCACCTGAGCGAGCTGGACCAGGCCCGGATGAGCCGCGGCGGCGTCCTGGCGCTGACCCCGGCCGAGGGCCTGGCCCTGTTCGACGCGGCCCTGCACGCCGACCGGGCCCTGGTCGTGCCGATCAAGCTCGACCTGCGGGCGGCCCGCGCCGACGCGGCCTCCGGCGGCGCCGTCCAGCCGCTGATGCGGGGTCTGGTCCGGGCCGGCCGGCAGGCCGTCCGGGCGGCGGCCGCCCAGCGCAGCGGCGGCGGGCTGGCGGACCGGCTGGCCGGGCTGTCGGCCAGCGAGCAGGAGGCCCTGCTGCTCGACCTGGTCCGCGGCCAGGTGGCGACCGTCCTCGGCCACGCCGGGGCGGACAGCGTCAAGGCGGAGAAGGCCTTCAAGGACGCCGGCTTCGACTCGCTGACCTCCGTCGAACTGCGCAACCGGGTCCGTGAGGCGACCGGCCTCAACCTGCCCACCACCGTGGTCTTCGACTACCCGACCCCGCTCGCCCTGGCCCGCCACCTGCACGGCGCGTTCGGCCACGTGGCCGCCGCGGCCGGGCCGGCGGCGCCGGCCGTCCTGGCCGCCGACCCCGACGAGCCGATCGCGATCGTCGGCATGGCCTGCCGGCTGCCCGGCGGCGTGGCGAGCCCGGAGGACCTCTGGCGGCTGGTCGCCGACGGCAGGGAGGCCCTCTCCCCGTTCCCGGAGGACCGCGGCTGGGACCTGGACGGCCTGTTCGACGCCGACCCCGGCCGGATCGGCACCTCCTACGTCGACCGGGGCGGCTTCCTGCACGAGGCCGGTCTGTTCGACGCCGGGTTCTTCGGGATCTCGCCGCGCGAGGCGCTCGCGATGGACCCGCAGCAGCGGCTGCTGCTGGAGGCGTCCTGGGAGGCGCTGGAGCGGGCGGGCATCGACCCGGCCGCGCTGAAGGGCACCGACGTCGGCGTCTTCTCCGGCGTCATGAGCCAGGGCTACGGGTTCGGCGGCGAGGTGCCGCCGGAGCTGAGCGGCTTCACCGCGACGGGCTCCGCCGGCAGCGTGGCCTCCGGCCGGGTCTCCTACGTGTTCGGCTTCGAGGGCCCGGCGGTCACCGTGGACACGGCGTGCTCGTCGTCGCTGGTGGCGATCCACCTGGCCGCCCAGGCGCTGCGCCAGGGCGAGTGCTCGATGGCGCTGGCCGGCGGCGCGACGGTGCTGGCCAACCCGCACACCTTCGTGGAGTTCTCCCGCCAGCAGGCGCTCTCGCCCGACGGCCGCTGCAAGGCCTTCTCCTCGACGGCGGACGGCACCGGCTGGGCCGAGGGCGCTGGTGTGGTGGTGCTGGAGCGCCTCTCCGAGGCGCGGCGCAAGGGGCACCGGGTGCTCGCGGTGGTCCGCGGGTCGGCGGTGAACCAGGACGGCGCGTCGAACGGTCTGACCGCACCCAACGGGCCCTCGCAGCAGCGGGTGATCCGCAAGGCGCTGGCCAACGCGGGCCTGTCCACCGTCGAGGTGGACGCGGTCGAGGCGCACGGCACCGGCACGGTGCTCGGTGACCCGATCGAGGCGCAGGCGCTGCTGGCCACCTACGGCCAGGACCGGGAGCCGGGGCGTCCGCTCTGGCTCGGGTCCGTGAAGTCCAACCTGGGGCACGCGCAGGCCGCCGCCGGGGTCGCCGGTGTGATCAAGATGGTGGAGGCGCTGCGCCACGGCGTGCTGCCGCCCACCCTGCACGTCGAGGAGCCCTCGACCGAGGTGGACTGGCAGGCCGGCGCGGTCGAGCTGCTGACCGAGGCGCGGGACTGGCCGGAGACCGGCCGCCCCCGGCGTGGCGGGGTGTCCGCCTTCGGCGTCAGCGGGACGAACGCGCACCTGATCCTGGAGCAGGCCCCGGTCGAGGCCGAGGCGGAGGCCGTCGCGGTCGAGGCCGCTCCGGCCGGCGCGGCGCCGCTGGTGCTGTCGGCGAAGAGCGCGGGCTCGCTGGCCGGGCAGGCCGACCGGCTGGCGCCCTTCGTCGAGACCTCCGAGGCCGGGACGGCGGAGATCGCCGCCGCGCTGCTGGCGCAGCGGGCGCTGCTGTCGGAGCGCGCGGTGGTGCTGGCGGGTTCGCCGGAGGAGGCGCTGGCCGGGCTGAGCGCCCTGGCGCGGGGCGAGCACAGCCCCGTCCTGGTGACCGGCACGGTGTCCGACACCGACCGGACCGTGCTGGTGTTCCCGGGGCAGGGGTCGCAGCGGGTCGGGATGGGCCGTGAGCTGGCCGAGCGGTACCCGGTGTTCGCCGAGGCCTTCGACGCGGCCTGCGCGGCGCTGGACGCGCAGTTGGCGGGGTGGACCGACCACCCGGTCAAGGACGTGGTGCTGGGCACGGCCGGATCGCTGGACCAGACCGTCTACACCCAGGCCGGGTTGTTCGCCGTGGAGACGGCGTTGTTCCGGCTGATCGAGTCCTGGGGCGTCCGGCCGGACGCGGTGATGGGCCACTCGATCGGGGAGATCACGGCCGCGCACGTAGCCGGGGTGCTCTCGCTCGGCGACGCGGCGGCGGTGGTCGCCGCACGCGGTCGGCTGATGCAGGCGCTGCCCTCGGGCGGCGCGATGGTGGCGGTGGCAGCCACCGAAGACGAGGTGGCCGAACTCCTCGATGACGGCGTGGACCTGGCGGCGGTGAACGGCCCGTCGTCGGTGGTCCTCTCCGGTGAGGAGGCGGCCGTGCTGAAGGCCGCGGAGCAACTGCGCGAGCAGGGCCGCAAGGTCAAGCAGCTGACCGTCTCGCACGCCTTCCACTCGGCGCTGATGGAACCGATGCTGGCGGAGTTCGCCACCGCCCTGGCCAACGTGTCGTGGGGCGAGCCCAAGCTCGCGGTGATCTCCAACGTCACCGGTCGGGTGGCCGAGCCCGGCCAACTGGCCGACCCCGCCTACTGGGTGGACCATGTGCGCCGCCCGGTCCGGTTCGCCGACGGCATCGCCACGGCGGCCGGTCCCGGTAACGCGGTCTTCGTCGAGCTGGGCCCCGGCGCCGCGCTCAGCAGCGCGGTGGCGGAGTCCGCCGGGGAGGACGCGGTCTGCGTCGCCGCCCTGCGCGACGGCCGCCCCGAGGCGCACACCGTACTGACCGCGGTGGCCGAACTCTTCGTCCGGGGCGTCGCGGTGGACTGGACCGGCCTCCTGCCCACCGGCACCGCCCACCTGGAGCTGCCGACCTACGCCTTCGACCACCGGCACTACTGGCTGCAGACCACCGCCGCCACCGACGCGGTCTCGCTCGGCCAGGTCACGGCCGACCACCCGCTGCTCGGCGCGGTGGTGGAGGTGCCCGAGACGGGCGGGGTGCTCTGCACGTCCCGGCTGTCGCTGCGCACGCACGCCTGGCTCGCCGACCACGCCGTCGGCGGGGTCGTGCTGGTCCCCGGCACCGGCCTGGTGGAGCTGGCCGTTCGGGCCGGCGACGTGGTCGCCGCCGGCGGGCTCGACGAACTGGTCATCGAGGCACCGCTGGTGGTGCCCGAGCACGGCGGAGTCCGGATCCAGGTCGCCGTCGGCGGCCCCGACGAGGACGGCACGCGGACCGTCGCCGTCTACTCGGCCCGCGAGGACGCGGCCGGCGAGATCGGCCCGGACGCCTGGACCCGGCACGCGGCCGGCACCCTGACGGCGGTCCCGGCCGACCGCCCGATGGCGCCCGGCTTCGACACCACCGCCTGGCCGCCGGCCGGCGCGGAGCCCGTGGAGCTCGACGTCGCCGGCTTCTACGAGGACCTCGCCCGGCACGGCTACGCCTACGGCCCGGCGTTCCAGGGCCTCCAGGCCGTCTGGCGGCGCGGTGAGGAGCTCTTCGCCGAGGTCGCCCTGCCGGACGAGCGGCGCGACGAGGCCGCACGCTTCGGCATCCACCCTGCACTGCTCGACGCGGCCCTGCACACCCAGGCGTTCGCCCAGTCCAAGGACGGCCACAACGTCCTGCCGTTCGCCTGGAACGGGCTGGTGCTGCACGCCGCCGGCGCGGGCGCCGTCCGGGTCCGGATCGCCCCGCAGGGGCCGGACAAGCTCGCGCTGACCGCGGTCGACGAGGCCGGCGGCGCCGTCCTGACGGTGGATTCGGTGACCTTCCGGCCGGTGGACGTCGAGCAGTTGGACACCGCGGCGGCCGCGGACGAGGGCCGCGACGCACTGTTCCGCCTGGAGTGGAGCACACTGCCGGCGGCCGCGGCCGCGGCGGCGCCGTCCTGGGTGCCGGTCGCCACCGGCGAGGAGGTGGCCGCGCTGGCCGCCGAGGCCCCGGCCGTCGCCGTCCTGGAGTCCCACGGCGGCGAGGACGCCGACCAGGTGCTCGCCCTGACCGCACAGGCGCTGGACGTCGTCCAGGCCTGGCTGGCCGACGCGGCCTTCGAGGACGCGCGGCTCGTGGTGGTCACCCGGGGCGCGGTGCCGGCCGGCACCGACGCCGACGTCACCGACCCGGCGGGCGCGGCGGTCTGGGGCCTGCTGCGCACCGCGCAGGCCGAGAACCCGGACCGGATCGTCCTGCTCGACCTCGACCCGGAAACCGACGGCTCCTTCACCACCGTGCTCGGCGCCGTCCTGGCCGCCGACGAGCCGCAGGTCGCCGTCCGGGCGGCGGCACTCTCCGTGCCGCGCCTGGTCCGGGCGCAGGCCCGGCCCGCGACGGAGGCACCCGAGGCGTTCCGCCCGGACGGGACCGTCCTGGTCACCGGTGGCACCGGCTCGCTGGGCGCGCTGCTGGCCCGGCACCTGGTCACCGAGCACGGCGTCCGGCACCTGGTGCTGGCCAGCCGGAGCGGTCTCGGGGCCGAGGGCGCGCCGGAGCTGGTGGCCGAACTGGACGGGCTGGGCGCGGCGGTGACGGTCGCCGCCTGCGACGTGACCGACCGGGAGGCGGTGGCCGCGCTGCTGGCCGCCGTCCCGGCCGAGCACCCGCTGACCGGCGTCGTGCACACCGCCGGTGTGCTGGACGACGGCGTGATCGGCGCACTGACGCCCGAGCGGCTGTCCCGCGTGTTCGCCCCGAAGGTGACCGCCGTGAGCCACCTGGACGAGCTCACCCGTGACCTCGACCTGACGACCTTCGCGGTGTTCTCCTCCGCCTCCGGCCTGTTCGGCTCGGCCGGTCAGGGCAACTACGCGGCGGCCAACGCCCACCTCGACGCCCTGGCGCACCGGCGCCGGGCGGCGGGCCTGCCCGGTACGTCCCTCGCCTGGGGCCTCTGGGAGCAGATCAGCGGCATGACCGCCCACCTGGGCGCCGCCGACCAGGCCCGGATGAGCCGCGGCGGGGTCCTGCCGATCGGCCCGGCCGAGGGCATGCGGTTGTTCGACGCGGCGCTGCGGACCGACACGGCACTGGTCGTGCCGATCAAGCTGGACCTGCGGTCGCTGCGGGCCGACGCGGCCGCCGGCCGCACCGCCCAGCCGCTGCTGCGGGGACTGGTGCGCTCCGGGCGGCAGTTGGCCCGGACGGCGGCCGGTGACAGCGGCGGGCTGACCCGCCGGCTCGCCGGCCTGGCCCCGGCGGCGCAGGAGGCCCTGCTGCTGGACCTGGTCCGCGGCCAGGTGGCGACCGTGCTCGGTCACGCCGGGCCCGACCAGGTCGGCCCGGAGACGGCGTTCAAGGACGCCGGCTTCGACTCGCTGACCTCGGTCGAACTGCGGAACCGGCTGCGCGAGGCGACCGGTCTGAAGCTGGCCGCGACGGTGGTCTTCGACTACCCCGCGCCGCTCGCCCTGGCCCGGTACCTGCACGGCGAGCTCGGCACCACCGACGACGCGCTGTCGATGGTGAACGCCAAGATCGAGGACATCGAGTCGCTGATCGCCGGACTGGTGTCCGACGAGTCCAAGAAGGCCGGCATCGTGCTCCGCCTCCAGGGGTTGGTGGCGAGGTTCAACGGGGTCGAGCAGACGGAGGAGTCCACGGTCGCCGAGCAGTTGGAGTCCGCCTCCGCCGATGAGGTCCTCGACTTCATCAACGACGAGCTCGGCATCTCTTGAGCACCACGCCTTCACGGTCTGCCCAAACCCCGGTGAGGAATTGACGATGGCCACGGACGAGAAGATCCTCAAGTACCTCAAGCGTGTCACGGCCGAACTGCACGACCTGCGCAAGCAGGTCCAGCGGAACGCGGACGAGCCGGTCGCGATCGTGGGCATGGCCTGCCGCCTGCCCGGCGGCGTGACCGGCCCCGAGAGCCTGTGGCAGCTGGTCAGTGAGGGCCGGGACGGCGTGTCGGCGTTCCCGGACGACCGCGGCTGGGACCTGGACGCGCTGTTCGACGACGACCCGGACAAGGCCGGCACCTCCTACGTCGCGCAGGGCGGGTTCCTGCGCGACGCGGGGAAGTTCGACGCCGAGTTCTTCGGGATCTCGCCGCGCGAGGCGCTCGCCATGGACCCGCAGCAGCGCCTGCTGCTGGAGACCTCCTGGGAGGCGCTGGAGCGCGCCGGCGTCGACCCGACCTCGCTCAAGGGCGCGGACGTCGGGGTGTTCAACGGGATCATGGGCGTCGACTACTTCTTCGGCGGCAACGTGCCGCCGGAGCTGGAGGGCTTCGCCGGGACGGGCGCGGCGGGCAGCGTGGCCTCGGGCCGGATCTCCTACGTGTTCGGGTTCGAGGGCCCGGCGGTCACCGTGGACACCGCCTGCTCCTCGTCCCTGGTGGCGATCCACCTGGCCGCGCAGGCCCTGCGCCGCGGCGAGTGCTCGATGGCACTCGCCGGCGGCGCGACCGTGATGGCGACACCGCACACCTTCGTGGAGTTCTCCCGCCAGCGCGGTCTGGCCTCGGACGGCCGGTGCAAGTCCTACGCGGACGCGGCGGACGGCACCGGCTGGGCCGAGGGCGCGGGCGTGGTCGTGCTGGAGCGGCTCTCCGAGGCCCGCCGCAAGGGACACCGGGTGCTCGCGGTGCTGCGCGGCAGCGCGGTCAACCAGGACGGCGCGTCCAACGGTCTGACCGCGCCCAACGGCCTCTCCCAGCAGCGGGTGATCCGCAAGGCGCTGGCGGCGGCCGGGCTCACCCCGGCCGACGTGGACGTGGTGGAGGGCCACGGCACCGGCACGGTGCTGGGCGACCCGATCGAGGCGCAGGCGCTGCTGGCCACCTACGGCCAGGAGCGCGAGCCCGGGCGTCCGCTCTGGCTGGGCTCGCTGAAGTCCAACATCGGCCACGCCCAGGCGGCGGCCGGTGTCTCGGGCGTGATCAAGATGGTGCAGGCGCTGCGGCACGGCGTGCTGCCCGCCACCCTGCACGTCGACGCGCCGTCCTCCCAGGTGGACTGGTCGGTCGGCGCGGTCGAGCTGCTCGACCGCAGCCGGCCCTGGCCGGAGGTGGACCGGCTGCGCCGGGCCGGGGTCTCCTCCTTCGGGGTCAGCGGGACGAACGCGCACCTGATCCTGGAGCAGGCGCCCGAGGACGAGGTGGAGCCCCTCGCGGGTGAGGCCGCACCGGGGGCCGGGGCCGTGCCGCTGGTGCTCTCGGCGAAGAGCGCCGGGTCGCTGGCCGGTCAGGCCGAGCGGCTGACCGCCTTGGTCGGTGCGTCGGAGCAGGAACTCCCGGACGTCGCCGCCGCGCTGGTGTCGCAGCGGGCGCTGCTGTCCGAGCGCGCGGTGGTGCTGGCGGGCTCCTCGGAGCAGGCGCTGGCGGGGCTGGACGCGCTGGCGCGCGGGGAGTCCGACGCCGCGCTGGTGACGGGCAGCGGCTCGGTCCCGGCCCGGACGGTGCTGGTGTTCCCGGGGCAGGGGTCGCAGCGGGTCGGGATGGGCCGTGAGCTGGCGGAGCGGTACCCGGTGTTCGCCGAGGCCTTCGAGGCTGCGTGTGCCGCGTTGGACGAGCGGTTGGCGGGCTGGACCGAGCACCCGGTCAAGGACGTGGTGCTGGGCACGGCCGGATCGCTGGACCAGACCGTGTACACCCAGGCCGGGTTGTTCGCCGTGGAGACGGCGCTGTTCCGGCTGATCGAGTCCTGGGGTGTCCGGCCGGACGCCGTCATGGGCCACTCGATCGGGGAGATCACGGCTGCCCATGTGGCCGGGGTGCTCTCGCTGGCGGACGCGGCGGCGGTGGTCGCCGCGCGCGGCCGGCTGATGCAGGCGCTGCCCTCGGGCGGCGCGATGGTCGCGGTCGCCGCGACCGAGGCCGAGGTGGCCGAATTCCTCGGTGCGGGCGTGGACCTGGCGGCGGTGAACGGCCCGTCGTCGGTGGTCCTCTCCGGCGAGGAGGCGGCCGTGCTGAAGGCCGCGGAGCAACTGCGCGAGCAGGGCCGCAAGGTCAAGCAGCTGACCGTCTCGCACGCCTTCCACTCGGCGCTGATGGAACCGATGCTGGCGGAGTTCGCCACCGCCCTGGCCAACGTGTCGTGGGGCGAGCCCAAGCTCGCGGTGATCTCCAACGTCACCGGCCGCGTCGCCGACCTGGGCCAACTGGCCGATCCCGCCTACTGGGCGGACCATGTGCGCCGCCCGGTCCGGTTCGCCGACGGCATCGCCACGGCGGCCACCCCCGGTGGCGCGGTGTTCGTCGAACTCGGCCCCGGCGCGGCACTGAGCGGCGTGGTGGACGAGACGGTCGACGGCCGAGCCGTGTCGGTGGCCGCGCTGCGCGACGGCCGCCCGGAGGTGCCCACCCTGCTGGCCGCGGTGGCCGAACTCTTCGTCCGGGGCGTCGAGGTGGACTGGGTGAAGACCCTCCCCGCCGGAGCCGGCGCCGCCCGGGTGGAGCTGCCCACCTACGCCTTCGACCACGAGCACTACTGGCTCCGGATGCTGGCCTCGGTGACCGACGCGGCGGCCCTGGGCCTGACCGGCGCCGGTCACCCGCTGCTCGGCGCGGTCGTCCAACTGCCGCAGTCCGACGGCCTGGTGTTCACCTCCCGGCTCTCCCTGCGCACCCATGACTGGCTCGCCGACCACGCCGTCGGCGGGGTCGTGCTCGTCCCCGCCACGGCGCTGGTGGAGCTGGCCGTCCGGGCCGGTGACGAGGTCGGCTGCGGCACCCTCGACGACCTGGTCGTCGAGGCGCCGATCCTCCTGCCCGAGCACGGCGGGGTCCGCGTCCAGGTCGCCGTCGGCGGCCCCGACGCGCACGGCGCCCGCACGGTGGAGGTGTACTCCGCCCGCGAGGACGCCACGGACGCGTGGACCCGGCACGCCACCGGCACCCTGACGGCGACGAAGGACGCCGACGGCCCGGAGTTCGACTTCACCGCCTGGCCCCCGGCCGGCGCGCAGCCGGTCGACCTCGGTGACCTCTACCCCGACCTGGTCGCCCAGGGCTACGCCTACGGCCCGGCGTTCCAGGGCCTGCGGGCGCTCTGGCGGCGCGGCGAGGAACTGTTCGCGGAGGTCGCCCTGCCGGAGGACCAGCACGACGAGGCCGACCGCTTCGGCATCCACCCCGCGCTGCTCGACGCGGCCCTGCACCCGGGCCTGCGGGACACCGTGGCGGCCGACGCCGACCGGCTGTGGCAGCCGCTGCGCTGGAGCGGGCTGGTGCTGCACGCCACGGGCGCGGCGGCCCTGCGGGTGCGCCTGGCCCGGCTCGGCGCCGGCACGCTGGCCTTCGAGGCCGCCGACGAGACCGGTGCCGCCGTGCTGGCGGCCGACTCCGTGACGCTCCGCCCCGTCGCCGTCGAGCAGTTGGCCGCCTCGGCGGGCGCGACCGGCGGCGACGCGCTGTTCCGGGTGGAGTGGACCGAGCTGCCCCCGGCCGCCGCTCCGGCCGCCGTGCGGTGGACGGTGCTGTCCGGTGCGGCCGAGGTGGCCGCGCTCGCCGCCCCGGCCGACGGCGCGCCGGCGCCGTCCGTGGTGGTCCTGGACGCGGTCGGGGACGGTACGGGCGAGCACGCGGTGCTCGGTCTGACCGGCCGGGTGCTGGCGGTCGCGCAGTCCTGGCTGGCCGCGTCCGGCCTCGAAGGCTCCCGACTGGTGGTGCGCACCCGGGGTGCGGTGCCCGCCGGTGGCGACGCCGGGGTGACGGACCCGGCGGGTGCCGCGGTCTGGGGTCTGATCCGGGTCGCGCAGGCGGAGAACCCGGACCGGATCGTGCTGCTGGACACCGACACCGAGGCCGACACCGACCTCGGTGCCGTCCTCGCCGCCGTGCTGGCCACCGGTGAGCCGCAGGTCGCCGTCCGGGGGGCGGCCCTGTCCGCGCCGCGCCTGGTCCGCGCCACCGACGGCGCCGCGACCGACGGGCCCGCCGCGTTCGACCCCGAGGGCACCGTCCTGGTCACCGGCGGCACCGGCTCGCTGGGCGCGCTGCTGGCCCGGCACCTGGTCACCGGGCACGGCGTCCGGCACCTGCTGCTGGTCAGCCGCCGGGGTCTCGGCGCCGAGGGCGCACCGGAGTTGGCGGCGGAGCTGGAGGATCTCGGCGCGACGGTGACCGTCACCGCCTGCGACGTGGCCGACCGGGAGTCGGCGGCCGCACTGCTCTCCGGCGTCCCGGCCGAGCACCCGCTGACCGGGGTGGTGCACACCGCGGGTGTGCTGGACGACGGGGTGTTCGGGGCGCTGACGCCCGAGCGGCTGGCCCGTGTGTTCGCCCCGAAGGTGACCGCGGTGCGGCACCTGGACGAGCTGACCCGTGAACTGGCGCCGGAGCTGCGCTCGTTCGTGCTGTTCTCGTCGGCGGCCGGGGTCTTCGGCTCGGCCGGTCAGGGCAACTACGCGGCGGCCAACGCCTATCTGGACGCGGTCGCCCACCGGCGCCGCGCCGACGGCCTGCCCGCCGCGTCGCTCGCCTGGGGCCTCTGGGAGCAGGCCGGTGGCATGGCCGCCCACCTCACCGAGGCCGACCAGACCCGGGTGAACCGGGGCGGGTTCCTGGCGATCGCCCCGGCCGAGGGCCTGGACCTCTTCGACGCGGGCCTGCGCGGCGGCCGGGCCGTGACCGTGCCGATCAAGCTCGACCTGCGCGCCGTCCGGGCCGAGGCCGCGTCCGGCCGCGGCGTCCTGCCGCTGCTGCGCAGCCTGGTGCCGGTCGGCCGACGGGCCGTCCGGACCGCCTCCGGGCTGGCCGACCGGCTCGCCGGGCTGGCGGTGGCGGAGCAGGAGACGCTGCTGCTGGACCTGGTCCGCACCCATGTCGCGACCGTGCTCGGACACGCCGGCGCGGCGAACGTCAAGGCGGAGAAGGCGTTCAAGGACGCCGGCTTCGACTCGCTCACCTCCGTCCAACTGCGCAACCGGCTCCGCGAGTCGACCGGGCTCAACCTGCCCACGACCGTCGTCTACGACTACCCCACGCCGGTCGCGCTCGCCCGCTTCCTGCGCGAGGAGCTCGGCGACACCGCCGCCGCTGCCGCCGTCCCGACGGTGGTGGCGGCCGACCTCGACGAGCCGATCGCGATCGTCGGCATGGCCTGCCGGCTGCCCGGTGGCGTGGTCACCCCGGAGGACCTCTGGCGGCTGGTCTCCGAGGGCCGGGACGCGGTGTCCGGCTTCCCCGAGGACCGCGGCTGGGACGTGGGCGGCCTCTTCGACGACGACCAGGAGAACATCGGCACCTCCTACGTCGACCAGGGCGGCTTCCTGCACGACGCGGGGCTCTTCGACGCGGGCTTCTTCGGGATCTCGCCGCGCGAGGCGCTGGCGATGGACCCGCAGCAGCGGCTGCTGCTGGAGATGTCCTGGGAGGCGCTGGAGCGGGCCGGGGTCGACCCGGCCGCGCTGAAGGGCCGGGACGTCGGGGTGTTCTCCGGCGTGATGACCCAGGGCTACGGGATCGGCGGCGTCATCCCGCCGGAGCTGAGCGGCTTCACCGCCACCGGCTCCGCGATGAGCGTGGCCTCGGGCCGGGTCTCCTACGTGTTCGGCTTCGAGGGCCCCGCGGTGACGGTGGACACGGCCTGCTCGTCGTCCCTGGTGGCGATGCACCTGGCCGCGCAGGCACTGCGGTCCGGCGAGTGCTCGCTGGCACTGGCCGGCGGCGCGACGATCATGGCGACGCCGCACACCTTCGTGGAGTTCTCGCGACAGAAGGCACTCGCCCCCGACGGGCGGTGCAAGGCGTTCTCCTCGACCGCCGACGGCACCGGCTGGGGCGAGGGCGCGGGCGTCGTGGTGCTGGAGCGGCTCTCCGAGGCCCGGCGCAACGGACACCGGATCCTGGCGGTGCTGCGCGGCAGCGCGATCAACCAGGACGGTGCGTCGAACGGTCTGACCGCGCCGAACGGGCCCTCGCAGCAGCGGGTGATCCGCAAGGCGCTGGCCAACGCGGGCCTGGCCGCCTCGGACGTCGACGCGGTGGAGGCGCACGGGACGGGGACCTCGCTGGGCGACCCGATCGAGGCGCAGGCGCTGCTGGCCACGTACGGGCAGGGGCGCGGGGACGGGGAGGCACCCCTCTGGCTCGGCTCGGTCAAGTCCAACGTCGGCCACACCCAGGCCGCGGCCGGGGTGGCCGGTGTGATCAAGATGGTGGAGGCGCTGCGGCACGGTGTGCTGCCGCCCACCCTGCACGTCGAGGCCCCGACGCCGCAGGTGGACTGGTCGGTCGGCGCGGTGGAGCTGCTGACCGAGGCGCGGGAGTGGCCGGAGACCGGCCGCCCCCGGCGGGTGGGCGTCTCCTCCTTCGGGCTGAGTGGGACCAACGCGCACCTGATCCTGGAGCAGGCGCCCGAGGAGGACCCGGCCGAGGTCGGGGCCGCGCCCGACGCCGTGGTGCCGCTGGTGGTGTCGGCGGCCTCGACGGCCTCGCTGGCCGGGCAGGCCGAGCGGCTGGCGGCCTTCGTCGAGGCGTCCGCGCCGGTCTCACCGGCCGCGGTGGCCGGGGTCCTGGCGACCCGGCGGGCGGCGCTCGGTGAGCGCGCGGTGCTGGTGGCGGGCTCGCGGTCCGAGGTGCTGGCGGGGTTCGCCGCGTTGGCGCGCGGGGAGTCGGCGCCGGGGTTGGTGACGGGCAGTGTGTCCGGTGCGAGCCGGACGGTGCTGGTGTTCCCGGGGCAGGGTTCGCAGTGGGTCGGGATGGGGCGTGAACTGCTGGACGCCTCGCCGGTGTTCGCCGAGCGGGCGGCCGCGTGCGCGGCGGCGCTGGAGCGCTGGGTGGACTGGTCGCTGGAGGACGTGCTGCGCGGGGACGCGCCGGCCGAGCTGCTGGACCGGGTGGACGTGCTCCAGCCGGCGAGTTTCGCGGTGATGGTCGGTCTGGCGGCGGTCTGGGCGTCGGTGGGTGTGGTGCCGGACGCGGTGGTCGGGCACTCGCAGGGCGAGATCGCGGCGGCGTGCGTGGCGGGTGCGCTGTCGCTGGAGGACGCGGCGCGGATCGTGGCGGTGCGCAGCCAGGTGATCGCCGGGAGCCTCGCCGGTCGCGGGGGGATGGCGTCGGTGGCGCTCTCCGACAGCGAGGCTGTCGAGCGGCTGGTGCGCTGGGCGGACCGCGTCGAGGTCGCGGCCGTCAACGGCCCGGCCTCGGTGGTCATCGCGGGTGACGCCGAGGCGCTGGACGAGGCGCTGGAGGTGCTGGCGGCCGACGGGGTGCGGGTGCGCCGGGTGGCGGTGGACTACGCCTCCCACACCCGTCATGTCGAGGCGATCGAGGACACCCTGGCGGAGGCCTTCGCGGACATTCGCAGCCAGGCCCCGCTGGTCCCGTTCCTCTCCACCGTCACGGGCGAGTGGATCGACGAGGCGGGCGTGCTGGACGGCGGGTACTGGTACCGCAACCTGCGCGGTCAGGTCCGGTTCGGCCCGGCGATCGCGACGCTGTTGGACCAGGGTCACACGGTGTTCGTGGAGTCGAGCGCGCACCCGGTGCTGGTCCAGCCGGTCAGTGAGATCGTGGACGAGGCCGGGGCCGAGGCCCTGGTCACCGGGACGCTGCGGCGGGACGAGGGCGGCCTGCGCCGCCTGTTCGCCTCGATGGCCGAACTCCACGTCCGCGGCGTGGCCGTCGACTGGACCGGTGTGCTGCCGGCCGGCGCCGAGACCGCCCAGGTCGACCTGCCCACCTACGCCTTCGACCGGCAGCACTTCTGGCTGCGGACCTCCCCGGCCACCGACGCGGCCTCGCTCGGCCAGGCCACCGCCGACCACCCGCTGATCGGCGCGGTGGTCCAGGTACCCGAGACGGGCGGCGTGCTCTGCACCTCCCGGCTCTCCCTGCACACCCACCCCTGGCTGGCCGACCACGCCGTCGGCGGCGCCGTGCTGGTGCCCGGCACCGGTCTGGTCGAGCTGGCGGTACGGGCCGGTGACGAGGTCGGCTGCGGCACGCTGGACGAGCTGGTGATCGAGGCCCCGCTGGTCCTGCCCGAGCACGGCAACGTGCGGGTCCAGGTCGCCGTCGGCGGCCCCGACGGGGCGGGCGCCCGCAGGGTCGGCATCTACTCGGTCCGCGAGGACGCGGCCGGGGACACCGGCGCGGACGCCTGGACCCGGCACGCCACCGGTACCCTGACGGCGACCTCGGACGCCGGCGGTCCCGCGTTCGACTTCACCGCCTGGCCGCCCGCCGACGCGGAGCAGCTGGGTGTCACCGGCGGCTACGAGCTGCTGGCCCAAGCCGGTTACGGCTACGGGCCGGTGTTCCAGGGCGTGCGGGCGGTCTGGCGACGCGGCGAGGAGCTGTTCGCCGAGGTCGCCCTGCCCGAGGACCAGCGGGACGCCGCCGGCCGGTTCGGCATCCACCCCGCGCTGCTCGACGCCGCCCTCCACCCCGTCATGCTGGACGTGGCGCTGGGGGACCCGACGGGCGTGAACCGGGCGGGCGACGAGTCCGAGGTGCACCTGCCGTTCGGCTGGAACGGGCTGCGGCTGCACGCGGCCGGTGCCTCGGCGCTGCGGGTGCGCCTGGTGCGGTCCGACGCGCAGACGCTCGCGCTGGAGGCCGCCGACGAGACCGGCGGAGCCGTCCTGACGCTCCGTTCGCTGGTCTCGCGCGCCGTCTCGGCCGACCAGCTGGGCAGCGCGGGCGGCGACGAAGGCCGCGACGCGCTGTTCCGGGTGGAGTGGACGGAGCTGCCCACCGGTACCGCTCCGGGCCTGGAACTCCCGCCGGCCTGGGTGCCGGTGGCCTCGCCGGACCACGTGGCCATGCTGACCAACGGCTCGGGCGTGCCCCCCGTGGTCGTCCTGGACGCGGTCGGGGACGGCCCGGACGAGTACGCGGTGCTCGGTCTGACCGCCCGGGTGCTGGACGTCGTCCAGGCCTGGCTGAGCACCCGGGGGCTGGACGCGGCACGGCTGGTCGTGGTCACCCGGGGTGCGGTGCCCGCCGGTGGCGACGCCGCGGTGACGGACCCGGCGGGCGCCGCGGTCTGGGGTCTGATCCGGGTCGCGCAGGCGGAGAACCCGGACCGGATCGTGCTGCTCGACACCGACGCCGCCCCCGGGACGGACGTCGAACCGGTGCTCGCCGCCGTGCTGGGCACCAACGAGCCGCAGGTCGCGGTCCGCGGGACGACGATGTACGTGCCCCGGATCGCCCGGGCCACGGCCCCGGCCGACGAGGCCGCGGCGTTCGACCCCGAGGGCACCGTCCTGATCACCGGCGGCACCGGCACCCTCGGCGGCCTGCTGGCCCGGCGCCTGGTCACCGGGCACGGGGTCCGGCATCTGCTGCTGGCCAGCCGGAGCGGCCTGCGGGCCGAGGGCGCAGCGGAGTTGGCGGCCGAGCTGACCGCGCTGGGCGCGACGGTGACCGTCACCGCGTGTGACGTGGCCGACCGGGAGTCGGTGGCCGCACTGCTCTCCGGCGTCCCGGCCGAGCATCCGCTGACGGGTGTGGTGCACACCGCGGGTGTGCTGGACGACGGGGTGTTCGGGGCGCTGACGGCGGAGCGGCTGGCCCGTGTGTTCGCCCCGAAGGTGACCGCGGTGCGGCACCTGGACGAGCTGACCCGTGAACTGGCGCCGGAGTTGCGCTCGTTCGTGCTGTTCTCGTCGGCGGCCGGGGTCTTCGGCTCGGCCGGTCAGGGCAACTACGCGGCGGCCAACGCCTATCTGGACGCGGTCGCCCACCGGCGCCGCGCCGCCGGCCTGCCCGCGATGTCCCTGGCCTGGGGCCTCTGGGAGCAGGCCACCGCGATGACCGCCCACCTCGACACCGCCGAGGAGGCCCGGACCGGCCGGAGCCGGAGCCGTTCGCTGGCCTCGGACGAAGGTCTGGACCTCTTCGACGCGGCGCTGCGCACCGGCGACGCGCTGCTCGTCCCGATCAAGCTGGACCTGCGGTCCATGCGCGCCGACGCGGCGGCGGGCCGCGAGGTGCCGCCGCTGCTGCGCGGGCTGATCCGGGCGAGTCGGCAGACCGCGCGGTCGGCGGCGGCCGACGGTACGGCCGGCCTGGCCGGCCGGCTGACCGGGCTGACGGTGGCCGAGCAGGAGGCGCTGCTGCTGGAGCTGGTCCGCGGCCACGCGGCGACCGTGCTCGGGCACGCGGGACCGGAGGGCGTGAAGACCGACACGGCGTTCCGCGACTCCGGCTTCGACTCGCTGACCTCCGTCGAGCTGCGCAACCGGTTGCGCGAGGCGACCGGTCTGAAGCTGCCCGCGACGGTGGTCTTCGACCACCCGACCCCGCTCGCCCTCGCCCGGCACCTGCACGAGGAGTTCGGCCACGTGGCCGCCGAGACCGGCGCGGCGGCGCCGGCGGTCGTGCTCGCCGACCCGTCCGAGCCGATCGCGATCGTCGGCATGGCCTGCCGGCTGCCCGGCGGTGTGGCGAGCCCCGAGGACCTCTGGCGGCTGGTCAGCGAGGGCCGGGACGCGATGTCCGGCTTCCCGTCCGACCGCGGCTGGGACCTGGACGGCCTCTTCGACGCGGACCCGGACAAGGCCGGGACCTCCTACGTGGACCAGGGCGGCTTCCTGCACGAGGCGGCGCTGTTCGACGGGGGCTTCTTCGGGATCTCGCCGCGCGAGGCGCTGGCGATGGACCCGCAGCAGCGCCTGCTGCTGGAGACCTCGTGGGAGGCGCTGGAGCGGGCGGGCATCGACCCGGCCACGCTCAAGGGCACCGACGTCGGCGTCTTCTCCGGTCTGATGGGCGCGGGCTACGGCTCGGGCAGCGACGTACCCGCCGAGCTGGAGGGCTTCGTCACGACCGGCGCCGGCAGCAGCGTGGCCTCGGGCCGGGTGTCCTACGTGTTCGGGTTCGAGGGCCCCGCGGTCACCGTGGACACGGCCTGCTCGTCGTCCCTGGTGGCGATGCACCTGGCCGCGCAGGCGCTGCGGACCGGTGAGTGCTCGCTGGCCCTCGCCAGCGGCGCGGCCGTGATGACCGGCCCCGGCGCGTTCGTGCAGTTCTCCCGCCAGCGCGGTCTGGCCTCGGACGGCCGGTGCAAGTCCTACGCGGACGCGGCGGACGGCACCGGCTGGGCCGAGGGCGCGGGCGTGGTGGTGCTGGAGCGCCTCTCGGAGGCCCGCCGCAAGGGGCACCGGGTGCTCGCGGTGGTCCGCGGGTCGGCGGTGAACCAGGACGGCGCGTCCAACGGTCTGACCGCGCCCAACGGGCCCTCACAGCAGCGGGTGATCCGCAAGGCGCTGGCCAACGCGGGCCTGTCCACCGCCGACATCGACGCGGTGGAGGGCCACGGCACGGGCACCGTGCTGGGGGACCCGATCGAGGCCCAGGCGCTGCTGGCCACCTACGGGCGCGGCCGTGACCCGGAGCGGCCGCTCTGGCTGGGCTCGCTGAAGTCCAACATCGGCCACACCCAGGCGGCTTCCGGCGTGGCCGGTGTGATCAAGATGGTGCAGGCGCTGCGGCACGGCGTGCTGCCGCCCACCCTGCACGTGGACGCGCCGTCCTCGCAGGTGGACTGGACGGCGGGCGCCGTCGAGCTGCTGACCGAGGCGCGGGAGTGGCCGGAGACCGGCCGCCCGCGGCGGGTGGGCGTCTCCTCGTTCGGGCTGAGCGGGACCAACGCGCACCTGATCCTGGAGCAGGTGCCGGAGGAGAACGCGGTGGAGCGGCCCGCCGTCGAGCCGACGGGTGTGGTCCCGCTGGTGCTGTCGGCGAAGAGCGCGGGCTCGCTGGCCGGGCAGGCCGACCGGCTGGCGCCCTTCGTCGAGACGTCCGGGGCGGGGACGGCGGAGATCGCCGCCGCGCTGCTGGCGCAGCGGGCGCTGCTGTCGGAGCGCGCGGTGGTGCTGGCGGGTTCGCCGGAGGAGGCGCTGGCCGGGCTGAGCGCCCTGGCGCGCGGGGAGTCCGCCGCCGGTGTCGTGGCCGGGGGTGGCCAAGCCCGGACGGTGCTGGTGTTCCCGGGGCAGGGGTCGCAGCGGGTCGGGATGGGCCGGGAGCTGGCCGAGCGGTACCCGGTGTTCGCCGAGGCCTTCGACGCGGCCTGCGCCGCGCTGGACGCGCAGTTGGCGGGCTGGACCGAGCACCCGGTCAAGGACGTGGTGCTCGGCACGGCCGGATCCCTCGACCAGACCGTCTACACCCAGGCCGGGTTGTTCGCCGTGGAGACGGCGTTGTTCCGGCTGATCGAGTCCTGGGGCGTCCGGCCGGACGCGGTGATGGGCCACTCGATCGGGGAGATCACGGCCGCGCACGTGGCCGGGGTGCTCTCGCTCGGGGACGCGGCGGCGGTGGTCGCCGCACGCGGCCGGCTGATGCAGGCGCTGCCCTCGGGCGGTGCGATGGTGGCGGTGGCAGCCACCGAGGCCGAGGTGGCCGAACTCCTCGGTGACGGCGTGGATCTGGCGGCGGTGAACGGTCCTTCGTCGGTGGTCCTCTCCGGTGAGGAGGCGGCCGTGCTGAAGGCCGCGGAGCAACTGCGCGAGCAGGGCCGCAAGGTCAAGCAGCTGACCGTCTCGCACGCCTTCCACTCGGCGCTGATGGAACCGATGCTGGCGGAGTTCGCCACCGCCCTGGCCGAGGTCTCGTGGGGTGAGCCCAAGCTCGCGGTGATCTCCAACGTCACCGGCCGTCCGGCCGAGCCCGGTCAACTGGCCGATCCCGCCTACTGGGTGGACCATGTCCGCCGCCCGGTCCGGTTCGCCGACGGCATCGCCACGGCGGCCGGTCCCGGTAACGCGGTCTTCGTCGAGCTGGGCCCCGGCGCCGCGCTGAGCGGCGTGGTCGCGGAGTCCGCCGGTGAGCGCGCGGTCACGGTGGCCGCGCTGCGCGACGGCCGCCCCGAGGCGCACACCGTACTGGCCTCGGTCGCCGAACTCTTCGTCCGGGGCGTCGAGGTGGACTGGGCGAAGACCCTGCCCGCCGGCCTTCCGGTCACCCATCTGGAGCTGCCCACCTACGCCTTCGACCACGAGCACTACTGGCTCCGGAGCGCTGCCGCCACCGACGCGGCCTCGCTCGGCCAGGGCCGGGCCGACCACCCGCTGCTCGGCGCCGTCGTCCAACTGCCGCAGTCGGACGGCCTGGTGTTCACCTCCCGGCTGTCGCTGCGCACCCACGGCTGGCTCGCCGACCACACCGTCGGGGGAGTGGTCCTCGTCCCCGGTGCCGCCCTGGTGGAGCTGGCCGTCCGGGCCGGGGACGAGGTCGGCTGCGGCACCCTCGACGACCTGGTCGTCGAGGTACCGCTCCTCCTGCCCGAGCACGGCGGGGTCCGGGTCCAGGTCGCCGTCGGCGGCCCGGACGAGCAGGGCGCCCGCAAGGTCGAGGTGTACTCCGCCCACGAGGACGCGACGGAGACCTGGACCCGCCACGTCACCGGCACCCTCGCGGTGGCGCCCACGGCGGGGGCCGAGCCGTTCGACACCGGGGCGTGGCCCCCGGCCGGTGCGGAGCCGGTCGACGTCGACGGCCTCTACACCGAACTCATCGCTCACGGCCACGAGTACGGACCGCTGTTCCGCGCCCTCCGGGCGGTGTGGCGGCGCGGCGACGAGGTGTTCGCCGAGCTCGCCCTGCCCGACGGGCAGCGGGACACCGCCGCCCGGTTCGGCCTGCACCCCGCGCTGCTGGACGCCGCCCTGCACCCCGCCCTGCGGGACGCGGCCGCGGCGGACCGGGACCGGACGTGGCAGCCGCGGGAGTGGCACGGGCTGGCCCTGCACGCCGTCGGCGCCTCCGCGCTGCGGGTGCGGATCACCGCGGCCGGGCCCGACACGCTGGCACTGGCGGCGGTCGACGAGGCCGGCGGCCCGGTCCTGACGGCAGCCGCGGTGACGCTGCGGCCGCTCTCCGCCGAGCAGTTGGCGGCCGCGGCGGGCACGGCCGACGACGACGGCCTGTACCGGGTCGACTGGACGGCGCTGCCCCCGGCGCCGCTGCAGGGCACCGGCACGGCGCCGCGGCGCGCGGCCGTCGCGACCGAGGCGGACCTCGCGGCCCTGACGGCCGGTGGGGACGTTCCCCCGGTCGTGGTCCTGACGGCCGTCACCGACGGCGAGGGGGAGGACGCCGTCCTCCCGCTCACCACCCGGGTGCTGGCCGTGGTGCAGTCCTGGCTGGCCGACGAAACCCTGGAGGACTCCCGCCTGGTGGTGCGGACCCGGGGCGCGGTGCCCGCCGGCGGCGACGCCGCGCTCACCGACCCGGCCGGCGCCGCCGTCTGGGGCCTGGTCCGAGCGGCCCAGGCCGAGAGCCCGGACCGGATCGTCCTGCTCGACCTCGACCCGGCCGCGCCGGACGACCTGGACACCGCGCTCGCCGCGGCGCTGCCGCTCGGCGAGCCGCAGGTCGCGGTGCGCGGGACGGCGCTGCACGTACCGCGCCTGGCCCGGACCG
The DNA here is from genome assembly GCF_036226505.1 of Kitasatospora sp. NBC_01246. Classification (NCBI taxonomy): domain Bacteria; kingdom Bacillati; phylum Actinomycetota; class Actinomycetes; order Kitasatosporales; family Streptomycetaceae; genus Kitasatospora; species Kitasatospora sp. NBC_01246. Next base: position 7,811,984 of record NZ_CP108484.1, read on the forward strand.
CCGGCGAGGTGCCCGGCGGCGAACCGGCCTTCCGCCCGGACGGCACGGTCCTGATCACCGGCGGCACCGGCTCGCTCGGCGCCCTGACCGCCCGTCACCTGGTCGCGCGGCACGGCGTCCGCCACCTGGTCCTCGCGGGCCGGCGCGGCCCGGACGCCGACGGCGCGGCGGAGCTCGCCGCCGAGCTGGAGGCCGCCGGGGCCACGGTGTCGGTGGTGGCCTGCGACGTCACCGACCGGGAGGCGGTCGCGGCGCTCCTGGCCGCCGTGCCGGCCGGGCACCCGCTGACCGGCATCGTCCACGCCGCCCGGGTCTTCGACGCCGGGGTGATCGGCGAGGTCGACCCGGACCGGATGGCGCGGGTCTTCGCGCCGAAGGTGACCGCCGTCCGCCACCTGGACGAGCTGAGCCGCGAACTCGCCCCCGAGCTGGACGCGTTCGTCCTGATGTCCTCCGCCTCCTCGGTCTTCCTGGGCGCGGGCACCGGCGGCTACGCCGCGGCCAACGCCTATCTGGACGCGGTGGCGCACCGGCGCCGCGCGGCAGGCCTGCCCGGTACGTCCCTCGCCTGGGGTGTGTGGGCGCAGGCCGACGGCTCCGCCGACGGGCCCGGTCAGGACCGGAGCGGCCGCCGCGGCGGTGTCCGGCCCCTGACGGCCGAGGCGGGCACGGCGCTGTTCGACGCGGCGCTGCGCACCGGCGAGGCCCTGCTGGTGCCGGTCGAGCTCGACCTCCGGGCGCTGCGCGCCGACGCCGCGCTCGGCGGCGGGGTCCCGCCGCTGCTGCGCGGTCTGGTCCGCACCGGCCGGCAGGCCGTCCGGGCGGCCGCCGGTGACGGCGGCGGCGGGCTGGCCCGCCGGCTGGCCGGGCTGGCGCCCGCCGAGCAGCAGGCCCTGCTGCTGGACCTGGTCCGCGCCCGGGTGGCGACCGTCCTCGGTCACGCCGGGTCCGAGCAGGTCAGGCCGGAGACGGCGTTCAAGGACGCCGGCTTCGACTCGCTCACCTCCGTCGAACTGCGCAACCGGCTCCGGGAGGCGACGGGCCTGGGCCTGCCGGCCACGGTGGTCTTCGATTACCCGACGCCGCTGGCCCTCGCGCACTACCTGCACGACCGGCTGGACCCGTCCGGCGGGGCCACCGCCGCCTCGCACCCGCTGCTGGCCGAACTGAGCAGGCTGGAGGCGATGCTGGCCGAGACACCGGCCGGTGACACGGCCCGCGCCCAGGTCGCCACCCGGCTCCAGGGCCTGCTGGCCGCCTGGTCGACGGCGAACGGCGGCGGGGCGGCCGAGGAACAGATCGACTACGACACCGCCTCCGACGACGAGCTCTTCGACCTCATCGACACGGAGTTCGGCAGCTGACCGCCACCGGCACCCCCGCAGACCACCCGACGCCACAGCCTTCTAGGAGCCGAACTTCGATGGCGGATGAAAGCAAGCTTCGCGACTACCTCAAGCGCGTCCTCGCCGAAGCGCGCCGCTCCCAGCAACGCGTGCTGGAGCTGGAGGCCGAGAAGGCGGAGCCGATCGCGATCGTGGGCATGGCGTGCCGGCTGCCGGGCGGAGTGGCGGGCCCCGACGACCTGTGGCGGTTGGTCACCGAGCGCGGGGACGGCGTGTCGGGCTTCCCGACCGACCGCGGCTGGGACCTGGACGGGCTGTTCGACGAGGACCCGGAGAAGAGCGGCACCTCCTATGTGAGCCGGGGCGGCTTCCTGCACGAGGCGGGGCTGTTCGACGCGGGCTTCTTCGGGATCTCGCCGCGCGAGGCGGTGGCGATGGACCCGCAGCAGCGTCTGCTGCTGGAGACCTCGTGGGAGGCGCTGGAGCGGGCCGGCGTCGACGCGGCGGGGCTGAAGGGCTCGGACGTCGGCGTCTTCGTCGGAGTGATCAACGAGGGCTACGCGACCGGCGGCCCCGTCCCCCCGGAGCTGGAGGGCTTCACCGGGACGGGGACCACCGGCAGCGTGGCGTCGGGCCGGATCTCCTACGTGTTCGGCTTCGAGGGTCCGGCGGTCACCGTGGACACCGCCTGCTCGTCGTCGCTGGTGGCGATGCACCTGGCCGCGCAGGCGCTGCGGCGCGGGGAGTGCTCGCTGGCGCTGGCCGGCGGTGCCACCGTGATGGCCGGGCCGGGCATGTTCATGGAGTTCTCGCGGCAGCGGGCGCTGGCGGCCGACGGCCGGTGCAAGTCCTACGCGGACGCGGCCGACGGCACGGGCTGGGCCGAGGGCGCCGGCATGGTGCTGCTGGAGCGGCTCTCCGAGGCGCGGGCCAACGGGCACCACGTGCTGGCCGTGCTGCGCGGGTCGGCGGTGAACCAGGACGGCGCGTCCAACGGGCTGACCGCGCCCAACGGCCCCTCGCAGCAGCGGGTGATCCGCAAGGCGCTGGCGGCGGCCGGGCTCACCCCGGCCGACGTGGACGTGGTGGAGGGGCACGGCACCGGCACGGTGCTGGGCGACCCGATCGAGGCGCAGGCGCTGCTGGCCACCTACGGCCAGGAGCGCGAGCCCGGGCGTCCGCTCTGGCTGGGCTCGCTGAAGTCCAACATCGGCCACACCCAGGCCGCCGCCGGGGTGGCGGGCGTGATCAAGATGGTGCAGGCCATGCGGCACGGCGTGCTGCCCGCGACCCTGCACGTCGACGCGCCCAGTACCGAGGTGGACTGGTCGGCCGGCGCGGTGGAGCTGCTCACCGAGGCGCGGGACTGGCCGGAGACCGGGCGGCCGCGCCGGGCCGGGGTCTCCTCCTTCGGCGTCAGCGGTACCAACGCGCACGTCGTCCTGGAGGAACCGCCCGCCGAGGCACCCGCCGAGCCGGACGCGGGGCGGTCCGCCCCGGGCGGTGTGCTGCCGCTGGTCGTCTCGGCGTCCTCGGCCGGCTCGCTGGCCGGGCAGGCCGAGCGGCTGGCGGCCTTCCTCGGGACCGCCGAGGGGCCGGAACCGGCGGACGTCGCCGCCGCGTTGGCCACCGGGCGGACGGCGCTCGCCGAGCGCGCGGTGCTGGTGGCCGGTTCGACGGAGGAGGCGCTGGCCGGGCTGGGCGCCCTGGCCCGGGGCGAGTTCGCTCCCGGGCTGGTGACGGGCAGCGCGGCCGGGGCGGGCAAGCTCGTCCTGGTGTTCCCGGGGCAGGGTTCGCAGTGGGTCGGGATGGGGCGTGAACTGCTGGACGCCTCGCCGGTGTTCGCGGAGCGCGTCGCGGAGTGCGCGGCGGCGCTGGAGCGCTGGGTGGACTGGTCGCTGGAGGAGGTCCTGCGCGGTGAGGCCCCGGCCGAGCTGCTGGAGCGCGTCGACGTGCTCCAGCCGGCGAGTTTCGCGGTGATGGTCGGTCTGGCGGCGGTCTGGGCGTCGGTGGGTGTGGTGCCGGACGCGGTGGTCGGGCACTCGCAGGGGGAGATCGCGGCGGCCTGCGTGGCGGGTGCGCTGTCGTTGGAGGACGCGGCGCGGATCGTGGCGGTGCGCAGCCAGGTGATCGCCGGGAGCCTCGCCGGTCGCGGTGGGATGGCGTCGGTGGCGCTCTCCGAGAGCGAGGCCGTCGAGCGGCTGGTGCGCTGGGCGGACCGGGTGGAGGTCGCGGCCGTCAACGGCCCGGCCTCGGTCGTGGTGGCCGGTGACGCCGAGGCCTTGGACGAGGCGTTGGAGGTGCTGGCGGCCGACGGCGTGCGGGTGCGCCGGGTGGCGGTGGACTACGCCTCGCACACCCGTCATGTCGAGGCGATCGAGGAGACTCTCGGCGAGGCCTTCGCGGACATCCGCAGCCAGGCCCCGCTGGTGCCGTTCCTCTCCACCGTCACGGGCGCTTGGGTCACCGAGGCTGGCGTGCTGGACGGCGGGTACTGGTACCGCAACCTGCGCGGCCAGGTCCGCTTCGGCCCGGCGATCGCGACGCTGCTGGACCAGGGCCACACGGTGTTCGTGGAGTCGAGCGCGCACCCGGTGCTGGTCCAGCCGGTCAGTGAGATCGTGGACGAGGCCGGGGCCGAGGTTCTGGTCACCGGGACGCTGCGGCGGGACGAGGGCGGCCCGCGCCGCCTGCTGGCCTCGATGGCCGAACTCTTCGTCCGGGGCGTGGCGGTGGACTGGACGGGCGTGCTACCGACCGGCACCGCCCGCGTCGAGCTGCCGACCTACGCCTTCGACCACCGGCACTACTGGCTCCAGCTCGGCCCGGCCGCCGACGCGGCCTCGCTCGGCCAGTCGGCCGCCGACCACCCCCTGATGGGCGCCGTGACGGAGGTGCCGGAGACCGGCGGCCTGCTCGGCACCTCGCGGCTGTCGCTGCGCACCCACCCCTGGCTGGCCGACCACGTCGTCGGCGGTGCCGTGCTGCTCCCGGCCGGCGCCCTGGTGGAGCTGGCCGTGCGGGCCGGTGACGAACTGGGCTGCGGCACCCTCGACGACCTGGTGGTCAAAGCTCCGCTGCTGCTGCCGGAACAGGGTGGCGTCCGGGTCCAGGTGACCGTCGGCGGCCCCGACGAGAGCGGTGCCCGCAGCGTCGCCGTCTACTCGACCCGGGAGGACGCCGCGGGCGACACCGGCGGCGACACCTGGACCCGCCACGCCACCGGCACCCTCACCGCGACGACCAAGACCGCTGCCCCGCAGGCCGACTTCACCGTCTGGCCGCCCGCCGGGGCCCGGCCGGTCGACGTCGACGCCCTCTACGCCGACCTCGGCGGGCACGGCTACCAGCACGGCCCGGCCTTCCGGGGCCTGCGCGGGCTCTGGCAGCGCGGCGCGGAGACCTTCGCCGAGGTCGCGGTGGACGAGGAGAGCCGGGAGGAGGCCGGGCGGTTCGGCCTGCACCCCGCCCTGCTCGACGCCGCCCTGCACCCGGCCCTGCGGGACACCGCGGTGGCCGACGGCGCCGCGACCGGCGCCCGGGTCTGGCAGCCGCTGGCCTGGCAGGGGCTCGCCCTGCACGCCGTCGGCGCCTCCGTGCTGCGGGTGCGGATCGCGCCGCGGGGCGGCGACGCCCTGACGGTGGAGGCGGTCGACCCGGCCGGCGGCGTGGTCCTGACGGCGGGCTCGGTGGAGCTGCGGCCGCTGACCGCCGAGCAGTTGACGGCCGGCCCGGGCACGGCGGGCGCCGACTCGCTGTTCCGCGTCGAGTGGAGCGACCTGCCACCGTCCACGGTGGCGGCGGCCGACCGGCCGGTCTGGGTCGCGGTGTCCGACGCGGCCGGGATCACCGCGCTGGCCGACGGCGCGGGCCCGGAGGCGGCGCTCCCCGCCGTGGCGGTCCTGGACGCCGTGGCGGACGGCGCCGACGGCGTCGACGCCGCGCTCGTCCTGACCAACCGGGTGCTGGCGGCCGTCCAGGCCTGGCTGGCCGCGCCCGGACTGGAGGAGGCCCGGCTGGTCGTCGCCACCCGGGGCGCGGTCGGCGCCGGCGCGGACGGCGCGGTCACCGACCCGGCCGGTGGCGCGGTGTGGGGCCTGATCCGCGCCGCCCAGACCGAGAACCCGGACCGGATCGTCCTGCTCGACCTCGACCCCGCCGCGGACCTCGACCTCGACCTCGCCCCGGTGCTGGGCACGGCGCTCGCCACCGGGGAGCCCGAACTGGCCCTGCGCGGCACGGCGCTGTCCGTCCCGCGGCTCGTCCGCGCCGCACCGGCCGCCGGGGCCGACGGCGGGACGGGGACCGGCCTCGACCCCGAGGGCATCGTCCTGATCACCGGTGGCACCGGTTCGCTGGGCGGGATCCTCGCCCGGCACCTGGTCGCCGACCACGGCATCCGGCACCTGGCGCTGGTCAGCCGGCGCGGCCCGGCGGCCGAGGGCGCGGCCGAGCTGGTCGCCGAACTGAAGGGGCTCGGCGCGACGACGGTCGCGGTGGAGTCCTGCGACGTGACCGACCGGGCGGCCGTGGCGGACCTGCTGGCCGACGTGCGCCGCGCCGGGCGCCGGCTGACCGCCGTCGTGCACACCGCGGGCATCGCCGACGCCGGTGTCATCGGCTCGCTGGACCCCGAGCGGGTCGCCCAGGTCTTCGCCCCGAAGGTCACCGCGGCCCAGCACCTGGACGCCCTGACCCGCGAACTCGCCCCCGACCTGGACGCGTTCGTGGTCTTCTCCTCGGTCTCCTCGGTGTTCCTCGGCGCGGGCACCGGCAGCTACGCGGCCGCCAACGCCTTCCTGGACGCCCTCGCCCACCAGCGCCGGGCGGCCGGTCTGGCCGCGACCTCGCTGGCCTGGGGCCTGTGGAACCAGACCGCCGGCGGTATGGCAGCCGGCATGGACGACCTCACCCGCAGCCGGATGAACCGACGCGGCGGCGTGCTGGCGATGACGGCCGAGGAGGGCATGGACCTCTTCGACGCGGCCCTGCGCACCGGCGAGGCGCTGCTCATCCCGGCCAAGCTGGACCTGCGGGCGCTGCGCGCCGGCGCCGCGGCCGGCCGGGACGTCCCGACCCTCCTGCGCGGCCTGGTGCGGACCGGGCGGCAGCTGGTGCGGGCGGCCTCGGGGGACGGCGGCGGCGGGCTGGCCGGTCGGCTGGCCGGGCTGGCGGCGGCCGAGCAGGAGGCGCTGCTGCTGGAGCTGGTCCGCGGTCACGCGGCGACCGTGCTCGGGCACGCGGGGCCCGACGCGATCAGGAGCGGGACGGCCTTCCGGGACTCCGGCTTCGACTCGCTGACCTCCGTCGAGCTGCGCAACCGGCTGCGCGAGGCGACCGGTCTGAAGCTGGCCGCGACGGTGGTCTTCGACCACCCGACCCCGCTCGCGTTCGCCCGTTACCTGCACGCCGAGTTCGGTCTCGTCGCCGACGGGACCGCCGCGGCGGCGCCGGCGGTCGCGCCCGCCGAACCGGACGAGCCGATCGCGATCGTCGGCATGGCCTGCCGGCTGCCCGGCGGCGTCGGCAGCCCGGCGGACCTCTGGCGGCTGGTCAGCGAGGGCCGGGACGCGATGTCGGGCTTCCCCGAGGACCGCGGCTGGGACGTGGCGGACCTCTTCGACGCCGACCCCGGAAAGGCCGGCACCTCCTATGTGAGCCAGGGCGGATTCCTCTACGAGGCGGGGCGGTTCGACGCCGGGTTCTTCGGCATCAGCCCGCGGGAGGCGCTGGCGATGGACCCGCAGCAGCGGCTGCTGCTGGAGACCTCGTGGGAGGCGCTGGAGCGGGCCGGCATCGACCCGCTCTCGCTGAAGGGCACGGACGCCGGGGTGTTCTCCGGTGTCATGGGCCAGGGCTACGGCGCCGGCGGCGCGGTGCCCGCGGAGCTGGAGGGCTTCACCGGCACCGGCGGCATGGGCAGCGTGGCCTCCGGCCGAGTGGCCTACGTCTTCGGCTTCGAGGGCCCGGCGGTCACGGTGGACACGGCCTGCTCGTCGTCGCTGGTCGCGATGCACCTGGCCGCGCAGGCGCTGCGCCAGGGCGAGTGCTCGATGGCGCTGGCCGGCGGTGCGACCGTGATGGCCACCCCCGGCACCTTCGTGGAGTTCTCCCGCCAGCGCGGCCTGGCGACGGACGGCCGCTGCAAGTCCTACGCGGACGCGGCGGACGGCACAGGCTGGGCCGAGGGCGCTGGTGTGGTGGTGCTGGAGCGGCTGTCGGAGGCGCGGCGCAAGGGGCACCGGGTGCTCGCGCTGGTGCGCGGGTCGGCGGTCAACCAGGACGGCGCGTCCAACGGGCTGACCGCGCCCAGCGGGGTCTCCCAGCAGCGGGTGATCCGCAAGGCGCTGGCCAACGCGGGCCTGACCGGCGCCGAGGTGGACGTGGTCGAGGGCCACGGCACCGGCACGGTCCTGGGGGACCCGATCGAGGCGCAGGCGCTGCTGGCCACCTACGGCCAGGACCGGGAGCCGGGGCGTCCGCTCTGGCTGGGCTCGCTGAAGTCCAACATCGGCCACACCCAGATGGCCGCCGGGGTGGCCGGTGTGATCAAGATGGTGGAGGCGCTGCGGCACGGTGTCCTGCCGCCCACGCTGCACGTGGACGCGCCGTCCTCGCAGGTGGACTGGACGGCGGGCGCCGTCGAGCTGCTGACCGAGGCGCGGGAGTGGCCGGAGACCGGCCGCCCCCGCCGGGTGGGCGTCTCCGGCTTCGGGGTCAGCGGGACGAACGCGCACCTGATCCTGGAGCAGGCCCCGGTCGACGAGGCGCAGGCCGTCGCGGTCGAGGCCGCTCCGACGGGTGTGGTCCCGCTGGTGCTGTCGGCGAAGAGCGCGCGGTCGCTGGCCGGGCAGGCCGACCGGCTGGCGCCCTTCGTCGAGACCTCCGAGGCCGGGACGGCGGAGATCGCCGCCGCGCTGCTGGCCCAGCGGGCGCTGCTGTCGGAGCGCGCGGTGGTGCTGGCGGGTTCGCCGGAGGAGGCGTTGGCCGGGCTGAGCGCCCTGGCGCGGGGCGAGCACAGCCCGGTGCTGGTGACCGGGACCGCCGGTGAGGCGGCGCGCACGGTGCTGGTGTTCCCGGGGCAGGGGTCGCAGCGGGTCGGGATGGGCCGGGAGCTGGCGGAGCGGTACCCGGTGTTCGCCGAGGCCTTCGACGCGGCGTGTGCCGCGTTGGACGAGCGGTTGGCGGGCTGGACCGAGCACCCGGTCAAGGACGTGGTGCTCGGTACGGCCGGATCGCTGGACCAGACCGTGTACACCCAGGCGGGTCTGTTCGCGGTGGAGACGGCGTTGTTCCGGCTGATCGAGTCCTGGGGCGTCCGGCCGGACGCGGTCATGGGCCACTCGATCGGGGAGATCACGGCCGCCCATGTGGCCGGGGTGCTCTCGCTCGGCGACGCGGCGGCGGTGGTCGCCGCGCGGGGCCGGCTGATGCAGGCGCTGCCGTCCGGCGGTGCGATGGTGGCGGTGGCAGCCACCGAGGCCGAGGTCGCCGAACTCCTCACGGATGGCGTGGATCTGGCGGCGGTGAACGGTCCTTCGTCGGTGGTCCTCTCCGGCGAGGAGGCGGCCGTGCTGAAGGCCGTTGAAGCCCTCAAGGCGCAGGGCCGCAAGGTCAAGCAGCTGACCGTCTCGCACGCCTTCCACTCGGCGCTGATGGAGCCGATGCTGGCGGGGTTCGCCGCCGTCCTCGCCGAGGTGGTCTGGCGCGAACCGAGGCTCCCGGTGATCTCCAACGTCACCGGCCGACCGGCCGAGCCCGGCCAACTGGCCGACCCCGCCTACTGGGTGGACCACGTGCGGCGCCCGGTCCGGTTCGCCGACGGCATCGCCGCCGCGGCCGGGGACGGCACCGCACTGTTCGTCGAACTGGGCCCCGGCGCCGCGCTCAGCAGCGCGGTGGCGGAGTCCGCCGGCGACGGCGCGCTCTGCGTCGCGGCCCTGCGCGACGGCCGCCCCGAGGCGCACACCGTGCTGGCCGCGGTGGCCGAACTCCTCGTCCGGGGCGTCGCGGTGGACTGGTCCGGCCTCCTGCCCGCCGGCCCGGGCCACCTGGAACTGCCGACCTACGCCTTCGACCACCGGCAGTACTGGCTGCAGCCCGCCCCGGCCGCCGACGCCGCCTTCCTGGGGCTGAACGGGACCGACCACCCGCTGCTCGGCGCGGTGATGCACCTGCCGCAGAACGACGGCCTGGTGTTCACCTCCCGGCTCTCGCTGCGCACGCACCCGTGGCTCGCCGACCACGCCGTCGGCGGGGTCGTCCTGCTGCCCGGCACCGGCCTGGTCGAGCTGGCCGTCCGGGCCGGCGACGAGGCCGGCTGCGGCGCCCTGGACGAACTGGTCATCGAGGCACCGCTGGTGGTGCCGGACCACGGCGGCGTCCGGGTCCAGGTCGCGCTCGGCGGCCCGGACGAGCGGGGCACCCGGACGGTGGAGGTGTACTCCGCCCGGGAGGACGCGATGGAGGCCGGTACGGACGGCTGGACCCGCCACGCCACCGGCACCCTGCGGCCGGCCGGGACCGGCGCCGCACCGGAGTTCGACCTCACCGCCTGGCCGCCGCCCGGCGCCCAGCCGGTCGAGGTCGACGTCGAGGGCTTCTACGCCGACCTGATCCGGCTCGGCTACACCTACGGCCCGTCGTTCCAGGGCCTGCGGGCGGTCTGGCGGCGCGGCGAGGAGGTCTTCGCCGAGATCGCCCTGCCGGAGGACCACCGCGAGGGGGCGGGCCGCTTCGGCATCCATCCCGCGCTGCTCGACGCCGCCCTGCACGCCAACGGCTTCGTCCGCCCGGCCGACGCCCCCGAGGCGGCGGACGAGCCCCGGACGGTCCTGCCGTTCGCCTGGAACGGGCTCACCCTGCACGCCGTCGGCGCCTCGGCGCTGCGGGTCCGGGTGGCACCGTCGGGCCAGGACGCGGTGTCGCTCCAGGCCGCCGACGAGACCGGCGGTCCGGTCCTGACGCTGGACTCCCTGGTGTTCCGCGCCGTCTCCGCCGAGCAGCTGGAGGCGGCGGCGGGTGCGCCGGGCGGCGACTCGCTGTTCCGGGTGGAGTGGACGGCCCTGCCGTCGCCGCCGCCCCTCGCGGCCGCGCCGAGCCGGGTGTCCGTCGCCACCGCCGACGAGGTGACCGCGCTGGCCGCGGCGGGCGGGGTGCCGGACGCCGTGGTGCTGACGGCGGCCGGTGCGGACGCGCTGGAGCTCGGCACCCGGGTGCTCGACGTGCTCCAGGCGTGGCTGGTCGCTCCGGCCCCGGAGACCTCCCGACTGGTCGTGGCGACCAGCGGCGCGGTGCCCGCCGGTGGCGACGCCGCGGTGACCGACCCGGCCGGCAGCGCCGTCTGGGGCCTGGTCCGGGCCGCCCAGGTGGAGAACCCCGACCGGATCGTCCTGCTCGACACCGCTGCCGGCACCGACGCCGACGCGGTCCTCGCCGCCGTGCTGGCCACCGGTGAGCCGCAGGTCGCGGTCCGCGGCCCGGTGCTCTCCGCGCCGCGCCTGGTCCGGGCCGGCGCCGTCGACCGGGCGGAGCCGGTGCTGGACCGGGCGGGGACGGTGCTGGTCACCGGTGGTACCGGGTCGCTGGGTGCGGTGCTGGCCCGGCACCTGGTGACCGAGCACGGGATCCGGCATCTGGTGCTGACCAGCCGGCGGGGCCTGGAGGCCGACGGTGCCCGGGAGTTGGTGGCCGAGCTGCACGCGCTCGGCGCCGAGTCGGTGGCCGTACCGGCCTGTGATGTGACCGACCGGGACGCACTGGCCGCACTGCTCGCCTCCGTGGTCGACGAGCGTCCGCTGACGGCCGTCGTGCACACCGCGGGCGTCCTGGACGACGGGGTGATCGGCGCGCTGACGCCCGAGCGGCTGGCCCGGGTCTTCGCCCCGAAGGTGACCGCCGTCGGCCACCTTGACGAGCTCACCCGCGAACTCGCCCCCGACCTGGCGGCGTTCGTCGTCTACTCCTCCGCCTCCGGCCTGTTCGGCTCCGCCGGCCAGGGCAACTACGCGGCGGCCAACGCCTACCTCGACGGCCTGATGGCCAGGCGCCGGTCGGCCGGCCTGCCGGCGCTCTCGCTCGCCTGGGGCCCGTGGGAGCAGAGCGCCACCGGGATGACCACCGGCGCCGAGGCGGCCGGGCGCACCCGGACGAACCGCCGCGGCGGCATTCTCGCGCTCGGGCCGGCGGAGGGCACCGCGCTGTTCGACGCCGCGCTCGGCGCGGAGGAGGCGCTGCTGGTGCCGATCAAGCTGGACCTGCGGGCGATCAGGGCCGAGGCCGCGACCGGCGGGGGAGTACCGCCCCTGCTGCGCGGCCAGGTGAGGGCCGGCCGCCAGGTGGCCCGGGCCGCGTCCGGCGACGGCGGTGACGGCCTGGTGCGCCGGCTCACCGGGCTCGCCCGGGCCGACCAGGAGGCCCTGCTGGTGGACCTCCTGCGGGCCCAGGTCGCGCTGGTCCTGGGCCACACCGGACCGGACGGGGTGGTGGCCGGGACGTCCTTCAAGGACGCCGGATTCGACTCGCTCACCTCGGTCGAGCTGCGCAACCGGCTCCGCGAGGCCACCGGCCTCAATCTGTCCGCCACCGTGGTCTTCGACTACCCGACCCCGCTCGCCCTGGCCCGCCACGTGCACGGCGAACTGCTCCCGGACGGCGCGGCGAGCGGCCCGGAAGTGGACGAGGACCGGCTGCGGCACGCCCTGGTCTCCCTCCCGATGGCCCGATTCCGGGAGGCCGGGCTGATGGAAGCCCTGGTCAGGCTGGTCGCACTGGACACCGGCGGACCGGCGGCCGACGCGGCGGACGAGGACGACCGGCCGGGCACGCTCGCCGACCTGGACGTCGACGACCTCGTCCAACTGGCGCTCGGCGGCGACGACGACGAGGGCCTCGAAAGCTGATGCGGTACAACGTGAATGGGGCAGTGAAGTGAGTACTTCATACGAGAAGCTTGTCGAGGCGCTGCGGAAGTCGCTCGAAGAGGTCGGCTCGCTGAAGAAGCGGAACCGCCAACTCGTCAGCGCCTCCAGCGAGCCTGTGGCGATCGTGGGTATGGCGTGCCGGCTGCCCGGTGGTGTCGACAGCCCGGAGGGGCTGTGGGACCTGGTCAGCGAGGGCCGGGACGGTGTCTCGGGCTTCCCCTCCGACCGGGGCTGGGACCTCGACGGGCTGTTCGACGAGGACCCGGAGAACCGCGGCACCTCCTACGTCGACCAGGGCGGCTTCCTGCACGAGGCCGGTCTCTTCGACGGGGGCTTCTTCGGGATCTCGCCGCGCGAGGCGCTCGCCATGGATCCGCAGCAGCGGCTGCTGCTGGAGACCTCCTGGGAGGCGCTGGAGCGGGCCGGCATCGACCCGGCCACGCTCAAGGGCAGCGATGTCGGGGTCTTCAACGGGATCATGGGCGTCGACTACTTCGCCGGCGGCAGCGTGCCGCCGGAGCTGGAGGGCTTCACCGGGACGGGCGCGGCCGCCAGCGTGGCGTCCGGCCGGATCTCCTACGTGTTCGGCTTCGAGGGCCCGGCTGTGACGCTCGACACCGCCTGCTCCTCCTCGCTGGTGGCGATCCACCTGGCGGCCCAGGCGCTGCGCCGCGGCGAGTGCTCGATGGCGCTGGCCGGCGGCGCGACCGTGATGGCCACCCCCGGCCTCTTCATCGACTTCTCGCGCCAGCGCGGGCTGGCCGCCGACGGCCGGTGCAAGGCGTACGCGGACGCGGCGGACGGCACAGGCTGGGCCGAGGGCGCGGGCGTGGTGGTGCTGGAGCGGCTCTCCGAGGCGCGGCGCAAGGGGCACCGGGTGCTCGCGGTGGTCCGCGGCAGCGCGGTGAACCAGGACGGCGCGTCGAACGGTCTGACCGCGCCGAACGGTCCCTCGCAGCAGCGGGTGATCCGCAAGGCGCTGGCCAACGCGGGTCTTTCCACCGCGGATGTGGACCTGGTGGAGGGCCACGGCACGGGCACGGTGCTGGGTGACCCGATCGAGGCGCAGGCCCTGCTGGCCACCTACGGCCAGGACCGGCCCGCCGAGCGGCCGTTGCGGCTCGGCTCGCTGAAGTCGAACATTGGCCACACCCAGGCCGCCGCCGGGGTGGCCGGTGTGATCAAGATGGTCCAGGCGCTGCGGCACGGCGTCATGCCGCCCACCCTGCACGTGGACGCGCCGTCCACCCAGGTCGACTGGTCCGCCGGTGCGGTGGAGCTGCTGACCGAGGCGCGGGACTGGCCGGAGACCGGCCGCCCCCGCCGGGCGGCGGTGTCCGGCTTCGGCGTCAGCGGCACCAACGCGCACCTGATCCTGGAGCAGGCCCCCGAGGAGGAGGCGCGGCCGGCGGCCGTGCCCGAGGGCGTCGTCCCGCTGGTGCTGTCGGCCGCCTCGGCCGCCGCCCTGGCCGGCCAGGCCGGGCGGCTGGCCGCCTTCGTCGAGGCGTCCTCCGTCGACGGGCCCGGGGCCGGGGCGCCGGTCGCGGTGGCGGGTGCGCTGCTCGCCCAGCGCGCGGTGCTGGGCGAGCGGGCGGTGCTGGTGGCCGGCTCGCGCGAGGAGACACTGGCGGGCCTGGCCGCGCTGGCACGCGGCGAGTCCGCGCCCGCCGGGGCGAGTGGCGGCGCGTCCCCGTCCGGCGGCCCGGGGAAGGTGGTCCTGGTCTTCCCGGGTCAGGGTTCGCAGCGGGTCGGGATGGGCCGTGAGCTGGCGGAGCGGTACCCGGTGTTCGCCGAGGCCTTCGACGCGGCCTGCGCGGCGCTGGACGCGCGGTTGGCGGGGTGGACCGAGCACCCGGTCAAGGACGTGGTGTTCGGTACGGCCGGATCGCTGGACCAGACCGTGTACACCCAGGCCGGGTTGTTCGCCGTGGAGACGGCGTTGTTCCGGCTGATCGAGTCCTGGGGTGTCCGGCCTGACGCGGTGATGGGGCACTCGATCGGGGAGATCACGGCCGCGCACGTGGCCGGGGTGCTTTCGCTCGGGGACGCGGCGGCGGTGGTCGCCGCGCGCGGTCGGCTGATGCAGGCGCTGCCGTCCGGCGGCGCGATGGTGGCAGTGGCAGCCACCGAGGCCGAGGTCGCCGAACTCCTCGGTGACGGCGTGGACCTGGCGGCGGTGAACGGTCCTTCGTCGGTGGTGCTCTCCGGCGAGGAGGCGGCGGTCCTGAAGGCCGCGGAGCAACTGCGGGAGCAGGGCCGCAAGGTCAAGCAGCTCACCGTCTCGCACGCCTTCCACTCGGCGCTGATGGAGCCGATGCTGGCGGAGTTCGCCGCCGTGCTCGCCGACGTCGCCTGGGGCGAGGCACAGGTCCCGATCGTCTCCAACGTGACCGGACAGGTGGCCGCGCCCGGTCAACTGGCCGATCCCGCCTACTGGGTGGACCATGTCCGCCGCCCGGTCCGGTTCGCCGACGGCATCGCCACGGCGGCCGACGGCGGCTCCGCACTCTTCGTCGAGCTGGGCCCCGGCGCCGCGCTGAGCGGCGTGGTCGCGGAGTCCGCCGGTGAGCGCGCGGTCGCGGTGGCCGCGCTGCGCGACGGCCGCCCCGAGGTGCACACCGTGCTGGCCTCGGTCGCCGAACTCTTCGTCCGTGGCATCGAGGTGGACTGGGCGAAGACGCTGCCCGCCGGCTTCACGCCCACCCATCTGGAGCTGCCCACCTACGCCTTCGAGCACGAGCACTACTGGCTCCCGGCCACCCCGCTGACCGACGCCACCTCGCTCGGCCAGGGCAAGGCCGACCACCCGCTGCTCGGCGCGGTCGTCCAACTGCCGCAGTCCGACGGCCTGGTGTTCACCTCCCGGCTGTCGCTGCGCACGCACGCCTGGCTCGCCGACCACGCCGTCGGGGGAGTGGTCCTCGTCCCCGGGACCGGTCTGGTGGAGCTGGCCGTGCGGGCCGGCGACGAGGTCGGTTGCGGGGTGCTGGACGAACTCGTCATCGAGGCACCGCTGGTGGTGCCCGAGCACGGCGGCCTGCGGGTCCAGGTCGCCGTCGGCGGCCCGGACGAGCGGGGCGCCCGCACGGTGGAGGTGTACTCCGCCCGCGAGGACGCGGTGGAGGGCACCGACACCGCGGGAGCCATGGACGCCTGGGTCCGCCACGCCACCGGCACACTGCTGCCGACGACGGCCGGCGCCGCCGAGCCGGAGTTCGACTTCACCGCCTGGCCGCCGCCCGGCGCGCAGCCGGTGGACATCACCGGCGGCTACGACCTGCTCGACCGCGCGGGGTACGCCTACGGCCGGTCGTTCCAGTGCGTGCGTGCGGTCTGGCGGCGCGGCGAGGAGATCTTCGCCGAGGTGGCCCTGCCGGACGAACTGCGCGAGCGGGCAGCCGGGTTCGGCATCCACCCCGGCCTGCTCGACGCCGCCCTGCACTCCAGCATGCTGGACGCGGCGGCCGCGCTGAGCGGCGCCCGGCCGGACGACGCACCGGACGAGGAGCCGGTGGTCCGGCTGCCGTTCGCCTGGAACGGGCTGGTGCTGCACGCGGCCGGGGCCGCCTCGGTCCGGGTGCGGGTCGCCCGGCCGGGGCCGGACGTCCTGTCGCTGGAGGCCGTCGACGACGCCGGCGGGCTCGTCCTGACGCTTGACTCGCTGGTCTCCCGCGCCGTCTCCACCGAGCAGTTGGAGGCGGCGGCGGGGACGCCGGGCAGCGACGCGCTGTACCGGGTGGAGTGGACCGAGTCGGCCACCCTGCCCGCCGCCCCCACCCCCGGCCCGGTCCCGGCCCGGGTCACCGCCCCGGCGGACCTGGCGGCACTGTTCGAGGGCGAGGGCGAGGGCGAGGGCGAGGGTGAGGGTGAGGGTGAGGGTGAGGGCACCGGCGCCGCCGCGCCGACGGCGGTGCTGCTGGAGGCCGTCACCGACAGCCCCGGGGACACCCCGCTCGCGCTGACCCGGCGGGTGCTGGAGGTCGTCCGGGCCTGGCTGGCCGGGCCCGCCCCGGCGCGGGCCCGGCTGGTGGTGGCGACCAGGGGCGCGGTGCCCGCCGGCGGCGACGCCGCGGTGACCGACCCGGCCGGCGCCGCGGTCTGGGGTCTGCTCCGGGCGGCGCAGGCGGAGAACCCGGACCGGATCGTGCTGCTCGACGCCGAGTCCGGCACCGACCTCGACGCGGTGCTGACCGCCGTGCTGGCCACCGGTGAACCGCAGGTCGCCCTGCGCGGTGCGGCCCTGTCCGTGCCGCGCCTCGCCCGGGCCGGTATCGCCCGGGGCACCGCGCCGGTGCTGGACCGGGCGGGGACGGTGCTGGTCACCGGTGGTACCGGGTCGCTGGGTGCGGTGCTGGCCCGGCACCTGGTGACCGAGCACGGGATCCGGCATCTGGTGCTGACCAGCCGGCGGGGTCTGGAGGCCGAGGGTGCGCGGGAGCTGGTGGCCGAACTGTACGCGCTGGGCGCCGAGTCGGTGGCGGTGCCGGCCTGTGACGTGACCGACCGCGACGCGCTGGCGGACTTGCTGGCCGCCGTCCGGCGCGACGGTCACCGGCTGACCGCCGTGGTCCACGCGGCGGGTGTCTTCGACGGCGGTGTGGTCGGCGAGATCGACCCGGAGCGGCTGGAGCGCGTCTTCGCACCGAAGGTGACGGCGACTCGGCACCTCGACGAGCTGACCCGTGAACTCGCCCCGGACCTGGACGTGTTCATCACGTACTCCTCCGTCTCGGCGGTGTTCCTGGGCGCGGGCACCGGCGCCTACGCGGCGGCGAACGCCTACCTGGACGGGCTGATGGCCCGGCGCCGGGCGGACGGCCTGCCCGCGCTGTCGCTGGCCTGGGGCCCGTGGGCGCAGAGCGACGGCATGGGCGCCGACCTGGACGAGCTGTCCCGGAGCCGGATGAACCGGCGCGGCGGCGCCCAGCCGCTGACGCCGGCGGAGGGCATGGAGCTCTTCGACACCGCGCTGCACAGTGACCGGGCGCTGCTCGTCCCGGTCAAGCTGGACCTGCGGGCCCTGCGCACGGCCGCCACGGCCGGCGCCGGGGTGCCGCCCCTGCTGCTGGGCCTGGTCCGCCCCGGCCGGCAGTCGGCGCGGGCCGCCGCGACCGGCGCCGGCGGCGGGCTCGCCGGCCGGCTGGCCGGGCTGGCCGCGGCCGAGCGCGAGGCGCTGCTGCTGGAGCTGGTCCGGACGCACGTCGCGTCGGTGCTCGGCCACGCGGGCGCGGCGAAGGTCGCGGCGGAGCGGGCCTTCAAGGACGCTGGCTTCGACTCGCTGACCTCCGTCGAGCTGCGCAACCGGCTGCGCGAGGCCACCGGCCTCAGCCTGCCCGCCACGGCCGTCTTCGACTACCCCACCCCGCTCGCCCTGGCCCGCTACCTGGACGGCGAGTTCGATGGCACGGCGGTCGCGGCGGGGCCGGTGGTACCGGCGGCGGCCGTGCACGATCCGGCCGATCCGGTGGCGATCGTCGGCATGGCCTGCCGGCTGCCCGGCGGGGTGGCCACCCCGGAGGACCTGTGGCAGCTGGTCACCGAGGGGCGGGACGGCGTGTCGCTGTTCCCCTCCGACCGCGGCTGGGGCCTGGACGAGCTGTTCGACGCCGACCCGGAGAGCGAGGGCACCTCCTACGTCAGCCAGGGCGGCTTCCTGCACGAGGCACCGCTGTTCGACCCGGCCTTCTTCGGGATCTCGCCGCGTGAGGCGCTGGCGATGGACCCGCAGCAGCGGCTGCTGCTGGAGACCTCCTGGGAGGCGATGGAACGGGCCGGCATCGACCCGGGCTCGCTGAAGGGCACCGAGGTCGGGGTGTTCAACGGCATCATGGGCGTCGACTACTACGCCGGTGGCAGCGTGCCGCCGGAGCTGGGCGGCTTCGCGCTGACCGGCGCCGGCGCCAGTGTGGCCTCGGGCCGGGTGTCCTACGTGTTCGGCTTCGAGGGCCCGGCGGTCACCGTGGACACGGCCTGCTCCTCCTCGCTGGTGGCGATCCACCTGGCCGCCCAGGCGCTGCGCCAGGGCGAGTGCTCGCTGGCCCTGGCCGGCGGTTCGACGGTGATGTCCAGCCCGAGCATGTTCATGGAGTTCTCGCGGCAGAAGGCGCTGGCGACGGACGGCCGCTGCAAGTCCTACGCGGACGCCGCCGACGGCACCGGCTGGGCCGAGGGCGCCGGTGTGGTGGTGCTGGAGCGGCTCTCCGAGGCGCGGCGCAACGGCCACCCGGTGCTCGCGGTGCTGCGCGGGTCCGCGGTGAACCAGGACGGCGCGTCCAACGGTCTGACCGCGCCGAACGGCCCCTCCCAGCAGCGGGTGATCCGCAAGGCGCTGGCGGCGGCCGGGCTGTCGACGGCCGATGTGGACCTGGTCGAGGGCCACGGCACGGGCACCGTCCTGGGGGACCCGATCGAGGCGCAGGCGCTGCTGGCCACCTACGGTCGCGGCCGTGACCCGGAGCGCCCGCTCTGGCTGGGCTCGCTGAAGTCCAACATCGGCCACGCCCAGGCGGCGGCGGGTGTCTCGGGTGTGATCAAGATGGTGCAGGCGCTGCGGCACGGCGTGATGCCCGCGACCCTGCACGTGGACGCGCCCTCCTCGCAGGTGGACTGGACGGCGGGCGCCGTCGAGCTGCTGACCGAGGCGCGGGAGTGGCCCGAGGTGGACCGGCCGCGCCGGGCCGGGGTCTCCTCCTTCGGCCTCAGCGGGACCAACGCGCACGTGATCCTGGAGCAGGCCCCCGAGGAGCAGCCGGCCGAGGCCGGGTCCGCCCCCGACGCCGTGGTGCCGCTGGTGGTCTCGGCGAAGAACGCCGCCTCGCTGGCGGCCCAGGGCGGGCGGCTGACGGAGCTCGCCGGGGCGACCGCCCCGGCGGCGCTGGCCGGTGCGCTGCTCTCCCGGCGGGCGCTGCTCTCCGAGCGCGCGGTGGTGGTGGCCGGGTCCCCGGCGGAGGCGTCGGCCGGGCTGGCCGCGCTGGCCCGGGGCGAGTCCGCCGCCGGGCTGGTGACGGGCACCGCGGGCACGGTGGGCAAGCTCGTCCTGGTCTTCCCCGGCCAGGGGGCGCAGTGGGCCGGGATGGGCCGTGAACTGCTGGACACCTCACCGGTGTTCGCCGAGCGCATCGCCGAGTGCGCCCGGGCGCTCGGCCCCTGGGTGGACTGGTCGCTGGAGGAGGTGCTGCGCGGCGAGGCGCCGGCCGAGGTCCTGGACCGGGCCGATGTGGTGCAGCCCGCGAGCTTCGCGGTGATGGTCGGACTGGCCGCCGTCTGGGCGTCGGTGGGGGTGATCCCGGACGCGGTGCTGGGGCACTCGCAGGGCGAGATCGCGGCGGCCTGCGTGGCCGGTGCGCTCTCCCTGGAGGACGCGGCCCGGATCGTCGCGGTGCGCAGCCGGGTGATCGCCGGTCAGCTGGCCGGGCTCGGCGGGATGGCCTCGGTGGCGCTCTCCGAGGCCGAGGCGCTGGCCCGGTTGGAGGGCTGGGCGGGCCGGCTGGAGGTCGCGGTGGTCAACGGCCCCGCGTCGGTGGTGGTCGCCGGTGACCTCGACGTGCTGGACGAGGCCGTCGAGGTGCTGGCCGCCGACGGGGTACGGGTGCGCCGGGTCGCGGTGGACTTCGCCTCCCACACCCGGCACGCCGAGGCCCTGGAGGAGGTCCTGGCGGAGGCGTTCGCGGACATCCGCGGCCGGGCGCCGCTGGTCCCGCTCTTCTCGACGGTGACCGGTGAGTGGGTCCGCGAGGCCGGCGTGATCGACGGCGGCTACGTGTACCGCAACCTGCGGAGCCAGGTCCGCTTCGGCCCGGCGGTCGCCGCGCTGCTCGCCGAGGACCACACGGTGTTCGTGGAGGCCAGTACCCACCCGGTGCTGGCCCAGCCGATCACCGAGGTCGCCGACGGGGCCGGGGTCGAGGTCCTGGTGACCGGTTCGCTGCGGCGGGACGAGGGCGGCCCGCGCCGCCTGCTGGCCTCGATGGCCGAACTCTTCGTCCGCGGTGTGGCGGTGGACTGGACGGGCGTGCTGCCCGACGCGGCCGGTGGCGCCGAGGTGGACCTGCCGACCTACGCCTTCGACCACCAGCACTACTGGCTCCCGATGACCGCGGCGGCCACCGACGCGACCTCGCTGGGCCTGGCGGGGGTGGACCACCCGCTGCTCGGCGCGGTGGTCGAGGTGCCAGAGACCGGCGGGGTGCTGTGCACCTCCCGGCTCTCCCTGCGCACCCATCCCTGGCTGGCCGACCACGCGGTCGGCGACGTCGTGCTGGTGCCCGGGACGGGCCTGGTGGAGCTGGCCGTGCGGGCCGGTGACGAGGTCGGCTGCGGCACGCTGGACGAGCTGGTGATCGAGGCCCCGCTGATCCTGCCCGAGCAGGGCGGCGTCCGGGTGCAGGTCACCGTCGGCGGTCCGGACGAGGGCGGTGCCCGCACGGTCGCCGTGTACTCGACCCGCGAGGAGGCCGTCGGCGACCCGTGGACCCGGCACGCCACCGGTGTCCTGACGGCCACGGCCCGGGCGGCCGGGTCGCGGTTCGACTTCAGCGCCTGGCCGCCGCCCGGCGCGGAGCGGGTGGAGATCGGTCCCGAGGAGTTCTACGCCGGTCTGCTGGAGCACAACTACGTCTACGGGCCGGTGTTCCGGGGCCTGCGGGCGGCCTGGCGGCGCGGTGACGAGGTCTTCGCCGAGATCGCCCTGCCGGAGGACCACCGGGGCAGCGCCGCCGGGTTCGGCATCCACCCGGCGCTGCTGGACGCGGCCCTGCACGCGAAGGCCTTCCTGAGCACGGGCGACCACCGGACGATGCTGCCGTTCGCCTGGAACGGCCTGGTCCTGCACGCCGCGGGCGCCTCGTCGCTGCGGGTGCGGGTCGCCCAGCCGGCGCCCGACGCGCTCTCGCTGGAGGCGGTCGACGAGGCCGGCGGCGCCGTCCTGACGGCCGACTCGCTGGTGTTCCGCCCGGTGTCCGCCGAGCAGTTGGGCGCGGCGGCGGGCCGCGCGGGCGGCGACTCGCTGTTCCGGGTGGACTGGACGGAGGTGCTCCCGGACGGGGCCGCCGGCTCGCCGTCCTGGGTACGGCTGTCCACCGCCGAGGAGGTGGCCACCCTCGCGGAGGACGCGCTGTCCGGGGCGGCCGTCCCGGAGACCGCGATCCTGGAGGCGGTCACCGGCGGCGACGCGGACACCCCGCTGGACGTGACGGACCGGGTGCTGGAGGTCGTCCAGACCTGGCTGGCCGGCGCCGGGCTGGAGGAGACCCGGCTGGTGGTGGTGACCAGGGGCGCGGTGCCCGCCGGTGGCGACGCCACGGTGACGGACCCGGCCGGCGCCGCCGTCTGGGGTCTGGTCCGCGCGGCGCAGGCGGAGAACCCGGACCGGATCGTGCTGCTGGACACCGACGCGTCCGACCTGTCGGAGGTCGAGCCGCTGCTGGGGCCGGTGCTGGCCGTCGGCGAGCCGCAGGTCGCGGTGCGCGGCGCGACGCTCCACGTGCCCCGGCTCGCCCGGGCCGGCGCCGTCGACCGGGCGGAGCCGGTGCTGGACCGGGCGGGGACGGTGCTGGTCACCGGTGGTACCGGGTCGCTGGGTGCGGTGCTGGCCCGGCACCTGGTGACCGAGCACGGGATCCGGCATCTGGTGCTGACCAGTCGGCGGGGCCTGGAGGCCGAGGGTGCCCGGGAGTTGGTGGCCGAGCTGCACGCGCTCGGCGCCGAGTCGGTGGCGGTGCCGGCCTGTGACGTGACCGACCGGGACGCGGTGGCGGAGCTGCTGGCCGCCGTCCGGCGCGACGGCCGCCGGCTGACCGCGGTGCTGCACGCCGCGGGCCTGTTCGACGCGGGCGTGATCGGCGAGGTCGACCGGGAGCGGCTGGAGCGGGTGTTCGCGGCGAAGGTGACCGCGACCCGGCACCTGGACGAGCTGACCCGCGAACTGGCCCCGGAGTTGGACGCGTTCGTGGTCTACTCGTCGGTGTCGGCGGTGTTCCTTGGCGCGGGCACCGGCGCCTACGCGGCGGCGAACGCCTACATGGACGGGCTGATGGCCCGGCGCCGGGCGGCCGGTCTGCCGGCGCTGTCGCTGGCGTGGGGCCTGTGGGAGCAGGAGACCGGCATGGCGGCCGGCACCGACGACCTCACCCGCAGCCGGCTGAACCGGCGCGGCGGTCTGCTGGGCATGACCCCGGCCGAGGGCATGGAGCTGTTCGACACCGCGCTGCGCGGTGACCGGGCGCTGCTGGTGCCGGCCAAGCTGGACCTGCGTGCGCTGCGCGCCGACGCCGCGGCCGGGCGCGAGGCACCGCCGCTGCTGCGCGGCCTGGTGCGCGCGAGCCGGCAGCTGGCCCGGGCCGCGGTCTCGGGGGACGAGCGGCGCAAGCTGGCCGAGCGGCTGGCCGGGCTGCCCGGCGCGGAGCGCGCGACGCTCCTGCTGGACGTGGTCCGGGCCCAGGTCGCCGTCGTCCTCGGCTACAGCGCGTCCCACCACATCGACGTGGACCAGGGCCTCTTCGAGATCGGCTTCGACTCGTTGACCGCGCTCGAACTGCGCAACCGGCTGGGCGAACTGATGGGGGCGAAGCTCTCGGCCGGTCTTGTTTTCGATCACCCGACGCCGGGGATGATTGTCGCGCACATGCAAGAGCGCATGTTCGGCGAGGGCACGGGGGGTGTCGCGGCCATCTCGGTCTGAGCCGCCACGGCCGGGCCCCTGCCGCAGCCCCGGAGCGGTCCGGCGAGCGGCCCGGCCGACAAGCCGATGAACGACCCCGAACGAGCGGCCCTGATCCGGCTCGCGGACAAGAGAGGAGATGACGACGTGTTCGACGCGGACGCCTACCTCCGGCGCATCGGTTGCGCCGGGCAGACGCGCGTGGACATCGAGACGCTGCGCACCCTGCACAAGCGGCATCTCATGGCGATCCCGTACAACATCGCCGCCCAGGACTTCACCGACGGCATCAACCTCGTCGACCTCGACGAGGACGCCGTGTTCGAGACGGCCGTCGTCGAGGGACGGGGCGGCACCTGCTTCCAGCTGAACCGGCTGTTCTTCCGGCTGCTCGGCACCCTTGGCTACGAGGTCTCCCTGATGGCGGCCAGTACCGCCGAGGGCAGGGAGAACTTCGGCACCGAGATCGAGCACATGTTCGTCCGGGTGGCGCTGGACGGCGCCGAGTGGCTGGTCGACGTGGGCTACCCGGGGCCGTCCTACCTCGAACCGCTGCTCGTCACCGACGCGGTGCAGACCCAGTACGGCTGCCAGTACCGGCTGGTGGACCGGGGCGACGGTGAGACGGCGCTGCAGCGCCGGGGGCGGGTGACCCGCTGGAGCGTCGTCTACACCTTCAAGCTGCTGCCCCGGCGGTGGAGCGACTGGAAGGCACTGGAGGACCGCGCCCGGGAGAACCCGGCGCCGCCCCCCGAGGGGGACATGCAGGGCGTCCTCTACGGCCGGGCGTTCGAGGACGGCCAGGCCGTCCTGAAGGGCCGCCGGCACCTGACGGTCCGGGACGGACGGGAGCGGGTGCGCACCGTCGTCGACGACGACGAGCACCGCGTGCTCGTCGACACGATCGTGTCCGGGGACCTCCCCTGACCGGCGGGAACACCGCCGGGAGCACCCGCGGGAACACCGGCGGGAGCACTTCCGGCAGCACCATTCGCAGACGATGTACGACAATTCTGGAAGGGAATCCAATGGCGAAGAACTCGGCCGATGTGGTTGTCATCGGCGGCGGCCCGGCCGGCGCGGTCAGCGCCTTTGTCCTGGCCAAGCAGGGTCATTCCGTGGTGCTCCTGGAGCGCGACGAGTTTCCGCGCTTCCACATCGGTGAGTCCCTGCTGCCCTACATGATGGGGCTTTTCGACCGGATCGGCCTGCGCGAGGCGCTGGAATCCCGCGGATACGTCCCGAAGTTCGGTGGCGAATTCATCGACCCGACGGAGAAGAAGTTCTTCTCGGGCGTCTTCCGCGCGGACTTCAGCAAGCAGGGCGAGGGGCGCTTCGACCGCGCCTTCCAGGTCGAGCGGGCCCGGTTCGACGCGATGCTCGTCGAGGAGGCGGCCAAGGCGGGCGCCGAGGTCCACCTGGGCGCCGGCGTCAAGGACCTGCTGATGGAGGGCGACCGGATGGTCGGCGTCAGCTACGAGAAGGACGGCGAGGAGCACGAGGTCCGGGCGACCTACGTGATCGACGCCAGCGGCCGGTCCGGGCGGATCGCCAACAAGTTCGGGCTCCGCAAGACGCTGGAGAAGCTCCGGATGGTCGGGGTGTTCCGGCACTACGAGGGCCTCGACGAGAAGCACAACCTCGGGGCCGAGGGCGACATCCAGGTCGGCGCGCACAACGACGGCTGGGTGTGGGCGATCCCGATCTCCAAGGAGGTCATCAGCGTCGGCACCGTGATGCCGCGTGACACCTTCCGGGCGGCGGGCTCGCCGGAGGCGGCGTTCGACGAGCACCTGAACCGGGTGCCGCGGATCACCGCGCGGCTCACCGGCACCCGGCCGAGCATGGACCTCAAGATCGAGACCGACTACTGCTACCACGCGGACACCGTCACCGGCCCCGGCTGGGTGATGGTCGGCGACGCGGGCTGCTTCGGCGACCCGATGTTCTCCGGCGGCGTGCTGGTCGCGACCGCCACCGCCACCCGCGCCGCCGAGACCCTCGACGCGGCGCTGAAGTCCCCGGCGGACGCCGACGCGCTGATCGACGAGTACTCGAACTACTTCAAGACCGGGTACGACACCTACATCCGGCTGATCCACGCCTTCTACGACGGCGAGCTGGTCTCGGTGGCCGCCGACGCCGGCCGGACCACCTCCCGCGACGCGCTGGAGCGCTACCTGATCCGGCTGATCGGCGGCGACTTCTGGAGCGAGCACAACGCCGTCGCCCAGGAGATGCGCCGGCGCCCGGAGTGGGACACCTTCGCGCCGTTCCAGCGGGTCTTCGGCTGCCCGTCCTACCCGCAGCTCGACGAGCACGACCGCAAGGAGCGGGCCGAGGCCCGCATCCTGCGGGTGACCACCGGCCAGTAACGGCCGGGCACGTCCTGCGCACGCCCGGGATCCCGGCGGCCGACCGCCGCCGGGGCCCCGGGCGCGGATCCGGGCCCGGGTGGCACCGGAGCAGGGGCCCCACCGCGGGCGCACCACCGAAGAGTCGGCGTTCGACGTTCTACAGGACAGGTTGAAGCGGCGTGAGAGAACAAGTTCCGGTGCGCATCGGCGACCGTTCGTACGACGTGCTCATCGGCCCGGGAGTGCGCTCCTCGCTGGCCGAGGTGATCCGGGGGCTCGGTGCCCGGCGGGTGGCGGTGGTGTCGGCGCGCCCCGCCCAGTGGGTGCCCGACACGGGTGTCGAGACCCTGCTGCTGCCCGCCCGGGACGGCGAGCCGGACAAGAACCTCGCCACCGTCGAGGCGCTCTGCGCGGAGTTCGTGCGGTTCGGGCTGACCCGCTCCGACGCCGTGGTCTCCTGCGGCGGCGGCACCACCACCGACGTGGTCGGCCTGGCGGCGGCCCTCTACCACCGCGGGGTGCCCGTCGTGCACCTGCCGACCACGCTGCTGGCCCAGGTGGACGCCAGCGTCGGCGGCAAGACGGCGGTCAACCTGCCGTCCGGCAAGAACCTGGTGGGCGCCTACTGGCAGCCCGCCGCGGTGCTCTGCGACACCGACTACCTGGCGACGCTGCCGCACCGCGAGATGCTCAACGGCCTCGGCGAGATCGCCCGGTGCCACTTCATCGGCGCCGGCGACCTGCGCCCGCTGGCCCTGGCGGACCGGATCGCCGCCAGCGTGACGCTCAAGGCCGGCATCGTCTCGGCCGACGAACGCGACACCGGACTTCGGCACCTGCTCAACTACGGCCACACCCTGGGCCACGCCCTGGAGGTGGCCACCGACTTCGCGCTGCGCCACGGCGAGGCGGTCGCCGTCGGCACCGTCTTCGCGGGCCTGCTCGCGGGCGTCCTGGACCGGATCGACCCCGCCCGGGTGGACGAGCACCGGGCGGTCGTCGCCTCCTACGGCCTGCCCGGCGCGCTGCCCGAGGGCGTGCGGCCGGGCGAACTGGTCGAGCTGATGCGGCGGGACAAGAAGGCCCTCAGCGGGCTGGCCTTCGTGCTGGACGGCCCGGCGGGCGCGGAACTGGTCCACGACGTGCCCGAGCGGGCCGTCCTGGAGGCCCTGGCGCGGATGCCGCGCCGGCCGCTCACCCGGCTCGTCGGGCACGGCGCCGACGGGCCCGCCGGGACGGGGGCGGCGGTGTCATGAGGCACTCACCACGGCGGCCGCCCGGCGGCCCGCCGGCCGCGCGGACCGGCCCGGCGGAACGGCTGCTCGCCGACCGCCTCGCCGCCGCGCTGGCCAGGCCCGCCGCGCAGCAGCCCGGCTGGCCGGACCGGGCCCGCGCGCAGGAGGTCGTCGCCAGGCTGCGCGCCGCCGCACCGATCGTCACGCCCGCCGAGACCGCGCGGCTCGCCGAGCGGCTGGCGGCCGTCGCCCGGGGCGAGGCCTTCCTGCTCCAGGGCGGCGACTGCGCGGAGACCTTCGCCGACAACACCGAGCCGCACCTGCGCGCCAACCTCGGCCTGCTGCAGCGGATGGCCCTGGTGCTCGCCCACACCACCGGACTGCCGGTGGTGCCGGTCGCCCGGGCAGCCGGCCAGTACGCCAAGCCGCGCTCCCACCAGGTCGACGCCCACGGCCTGCCGGTCTACCGGGGCGACATCGTCAACGGCGTCGAACCCACGCCCGCCGCCCGCACCCCGGACCCGGAGCGGATGCTGCGGGCCCACGCCGAGGCCTCGCGGACGGTGGCCATCGCCCGCCGGCTCCGCCGGGACGGCCTGGGCGACCCGCACGCGCTGCACGCCGAGAACCTCCGCTTCGTCCGCGACGCGCCCGGGGGCCACCGGTACGCGCCGGCGGCCGAGGAGATCGGCCGCGGCCTGGGCCTCCCGGCCGGCCCGGGAGCCGACGGCGGGACGGCGCCCGGGAGCGAGGTCTACGTCAGCCACGAGGCCCTGCTGCTGGACTACGAGAGCGCCCTGCTCCGGGTGACGGACGACGGGCCGGAGCCGCTGTACTCCAGCGGACTGGCGCACTTCCTCTGGATCGGCGAGCGCACCCGCGGGCCCGAGGACGCGCACATCGCCTTCGCGGAGCTGCTGGCCAACCCGATCGGCGTGAAGATCGGCCCGGGCACCACCCCCGAGCAGGCGGTCGAGTACGTGCGCCGGCTCGACCCGCACGGCACCCCCGGGCGGCTGACGCTGATCAGCCGGATGGGGCACGCGCGGGTCCGCGAGGTGCTCCCGCCGATCGTCGAGAAGGTCACCGCCTCCGGCCACCAGGTGGTCTGGCAGTGCGACCCGATGCACGGCAACTCCCGCACCGCGGACAACGGGTACAAGACCCGCCACTACGACCACGTCGTCGAGGAGATCGCCGGCTTCCTCGACGTCCACCGCGCGCTCGGCACCCACCCCGGCGGCCTCCACCTGGAGTCGACCGGCGAGGACGTCACCGAGTGCCTCGGCGGCGCCCGGGGGATCGCCGAGCACGAGCTGCCCGGCAACTACCGGACCGCCTGCGATCCGCGCCTGAACGCCGAGCAGTCGATGGAACTCGCCTTCACCGTCGCGGAGATGTTCGCGGAGACGGTCGCACAGGGCACCGCACCCCGCCCCGGGAGGCCACGATGACCGACGCCCCGCAGCACGCCGTCCCGCCCGGCCCGCCGATCGGCGGGGCCACCCGGCTGTACGCCGTCCTCGGCGACCCGGTCGCCCAGGTGCAGTCACCCGGGCTGCTGAACCCGCTGTTCGCCCGGCTCGGCATCGACGCGGTGCTCGTCCCGGTGCACGCCCGGCCGGGGGACCTGGCCACGGTGGTCCGCGGCCTGCAGCACATCGGCAACCTGGACGGCCTGTTCGTCACCGTGCCGCACAAGGCCGCCGCCGCCGGCCTCGCCGACCGGCGCAGCCGCACCGTGGAGATCACCGGCACCGCCAACGTGCTGCGCCGCGAACCCGACGGCGGCTGGCTCGCCGAGAACTTCGACGGCTCCGGCTTCGTCGCGGGCCTGGCGCGGGCCGGCCACGACGTCCGCGGCCGCCGGGTCGCGCTGGCCGGCGCCGGCGGGGCGGGCAGCGCCATCGCGGCCGCCGTGCTCGGCGCGGGCGCGGAGCGGCTCGCCGTCACCGACCCGGACGGGCCCCGGCTGGCCGCGCTCGTCGCACGGCTGGCCGAGCACTGGCCCGGCCGGGTCCGGGCCTCGGCCGAACCGCCCCTGCACGACAGCGACATCGCGGTGAACGCCAGCCCGCTGGGCCTGCGCCCGGGCGACCCGCTGCCGTTCCGGCCGGACGCCCTCGCGCCCGGCGCCGTGGTGGCGGACATCATCATGCAACCGAGGGAGACGCCGCTGCTGCGGCTGGCGGCCGCCCTGGGGTTCGACGTCCACCACGGAATCCACATGCTGAACGGTCAGGTGGACGAGTACCGCGCATTCTTCGGGCTGCGCTGACGGGTGATCGGCAGGTCGGGGCCGACGACTACCAGAACGAGGGATGCGGGCCGCCGAGGGCGGCGCCTACTGTGAGGCCGCAATACCTTGCGTGAAATCCCAGGGGCCATTGTTCCGCTCTTCCGTCGGCCACGCGCCCCGCCCGCTCAATCCCGCCAGGCCGTCCAAAAGCGGAGACCAGTTCGTAGCGGAGATTTGGAGAGACATGAACGCGCGACCGGCACCGGAATTCCCCTCCTGGCCGCAGTACGACGACGACGAGCGGAGCGGCCTGATACGCGCTCTGGAGCAGGGCCAGTGGTGGCGCATGGGCGGGGACGAGGTGAACTCCTTCGAGCGCGAGTTCGCCGACCACCACGGCGCACCGCACGCCCTGGCGGTCACCAACGGCACGCACGCGCTGGAGCTGGCGCTGCAGTGTCTGGGCGCCGGCCCGGGCACCGAGGTCATCGTGCCGGGCTTCACCTTCATCTCCTCCTCCCAGGCCGCCCAGCGGCTCGGCGCGGTCGCCGTCCCCGTCGACGTCGACCCGGTGACCTACAACATCGACGTGGCGGCCGTGGCCGCCGCGATCACCCCGCGCACCCGGGTGATCATGCCCGTGCACATGGCCGGGCTCATCGCGGACATGGACGCCCTCGGCAAGCTCTCCGAGTCCACCGGCGTCCCGCTGCTCCAGGACGCCGCGCACGCGCACGGCGCGCGCTGGCAGGGCAAGCGGGTCGGCGAGCTCGGCTCGGTGGCCGCCTTCAGCTTCCAGAACGGCAAGCTGATGACCGCCGGCGAGGGCGGCGCCCTGCTGTTCCCCGAGTCGGAGCTGTACGAGGCCGCGTTCTTGCGGCACAGCTGCGGCCGGCCGCGCACCGACCGCCGGTACTTCCACCAGATCGCCGGCACCAACATGCGGCTCAACGAGTTCTCGGCGTCCGTGCTCCGCGCCCAGCTGCGCCGCCTCGACGCCCAGACCGACCTGCGCGAGGAGCGCTGGAACCTGCTGTCCGGCCTGCTCGGCGCGATCGACGGCGTCGTCCCCCAGGGCAGCGACCCGCGGGCCGACCGCAACTCGCACTACATGGCGATGTTCCGGATCCCCGGCATCTCCGAGGAGGGCCGCAACGAGCTCGTCGACCGCCTGGTCGACGCCGGCCTGCCGGCCTTCGCCGCGTTCCGCGCGATCTACCGCACCGACGCGTTCTGGGAGACCGCCGCCCCCGACGAGACCCCGGAGGCGGTCGCCGAGCGCTGCCCCAACACCGAGGCCGTCAGCCGGGACTGCGTCTGGCTGCACCACCGCGTCCTGCTCGCCTCCGAGGAGGCCCTGCACGCCACCGCCGCGATCGTCGCCGACGCAGTGGCTGCCCTGTGAGGCATCGCGCCGCCGTCGTCGGGCTCGGCTGGGCCGGCCGGGAGCTCTGGCTCTCGCGGCTCAGGACGCACGAGGACTTCGACGTGGTCGCCGTCGTCGACCCCGACCCGGCGCTGCGGGCGGCGGTCGGCGAGGCGACGGGCATCCCCGCCCACGCGGCGGTGGACGCGCTCCACCCCGAGGACGTCGACGTCGCCGTCGTCGCCGTGCCCAACCACCTGCACGCCGAGGTGGCCGCGGCGCTGCTGCGGCGAGGCCTCGCGGTCTTCCTGGAGAAGCCGGTCTGCCTGACCTCCGCCGAGGCGGACGACCTGGCGCGGGCCGAGCTCGACGGCGGCATGCTGCTGGCCGGCAGCGCCGCCCGGCACCGCGCCGACGTCCGCGAACTGGCCGCGCTCGTCCCCGACCTGGGGCGGGTGCGGCACGTCGACCTGTCGTGGGTGCGGGCCCGCGGCGTCCCGAAGGCCGGCGGCTGGTTCACCCGGCGCAGCACGGCCGGCGGCGGGGTGCTGGTCGACCTCGGCTGGCACCTGCTGGACGCGCTGGCCGCCCTGGTCGGGCCGGCCGAGTTCGCCCAGGTGGTCGGCGCGACCTCCGACGACTTCGTCAACGTCGGCGCCTGGTCCGCCGCCTGGCGCCAGGACCGGCCCGCCGACGCGCTCACCGGCGACGTGGAGGACACCGCCCGCGGCTTCCTGGTCCGCGAGGACGGCATCTCCGTCTCGCTGCGGGCCAGTTGGGCCTCCCACGAGGCCCTGGACGTCTCCCGGATCGTGGTCGAGGGCAGCGCCGGCAGCGCGGAACTGCGCTGCACCTTCGGCTTCAGCCCCAACCGGCAGCCCGAGCCGGTCCTGACCCTGACCCGGGAGGGCACCACCCGTCGGATCGCCGTGCCGGCGGAGCCGATCGGGGCCGAGTACCGGCGCCAACTGGACGGCCTCGGGGCACTGCTGGCCGACCCCGCCCATCGCGGCCGGGCCATCGCGCAGGCGCGTGGCACGGTCCAGCTCATCGAGAGTTTCTACGAATCGGCCCGCGTTGCCGGCCGGGCGCGATCCGCCCGTCCCGCAGCCGCCCACGAGGAGGTGAGGACCTCATGACCGCCACATCGGCACCCGGGTCCGCCACGACCACGGACAGAGCAGCGAACCCCCGGCAGGCGGTCGTCTTCGACCTGGACGGGGTCATCGTCGACAGTTTCGCCGTGATGGGCCAGGCGTTCTCCATCGCCTACGCCGAGATCGTCGGCGGCGGCCCGGCGCCCTTCGAGGAGTACCAGCGCCACCAGGGCCGCTACTTCCCCGACATCATGCGGATCATGGGCCTGCCGCTGGAGATGGAGGCGCCCTTCGTCCGCGAGAGCTACCGGCTCGCGCACCAGGTGCAGGTCTTCGACGGCATCCCCGAACTGCTCCAGGAGCTCCGTGACCGGGGCCTGCGGATGGCCGTGGCCACCGGCAAGGCCGGCGACCGGGCCCGCTCCCTGCTCGACGGCCTTGGCCTGCTCCCGTACTTCGCCCACGTGATCGGCTCCGACGAGGTGGCCCGGCCCAAGCCCGCCCCCGACATCGTGCTGCGCGCGCTGGAGCTGCTGGACGTGCCCGCCGACCAGGCCATCATGATCGGTGACGCGCCGACCGACCTGGCCAGCGCCCGGGGCGCCGGCGTCGCCTCCGCCGCCGCCCTCTGGGCCGGTCCGGACGAGGCCGAGCTGCTCGCGGCCGGCCCCGACGTGGTGCTGCGCCGCCCGGTCGAGCTGCTCGCCCTCTGCCCGGCCCTCAGCGAGCGCTGACCCGACCGCGCGGAGGCGGCACACCATGCGGACCGGCGAGAACGGACCGGCACCGGGGCCAGGCGGCGCGGCGGACGCTGAGGAGGCGCCGCGCTACCTCGGCATCGACGTCGGCGGCACCAAGGTCGCCCTGCGGGCGGAGTCGGCGACGGGCCGGGCCGAGGAGACCTCCTTCGCCTGGGGCCCCGGCCGCGACGCCGACCACGACCTGGCCCGGCTCGCCGAGCACGTCGGCGCGCTGGCGGCCCGGTCGGGCGCGCCCTTCCGGGCCGTCGGTGTCGCGATGCCCGCCACCGTCGGCCCGGACGAGCGGGTCACCGCCTGGCCCAGCCGGCCGGAGTGGACTGGTCTGCCCCTGGGCCCGGCACTGCGGGCGCTGTTCCCCGGGGCGGCCGTCGTCTGGGCGGACGACGGGGACCTCGCGGCCCTCGCCGAGGCCGAGGCGGCGGCCTGCGCCGACCTCCTCTACCTGGGCGTCGGCACCGGCATCGGCGGCGGCCTCGTGCTCGGCGGCCGGCTCTGCCCGGGCCCGGCGCACGGCTCCTTCGAACTCGGCCACCTGGTCGTCGAACTGGACGGCCCGGTCTGCGTCTGCGGCCGCCGGGGGTGCCTCCAGGCGACCGCCTCCGGGCCCGCCACCCTGGCCCGCGCCGAGCGGCTGCGCGGCGCGCCCGTCACCTTCGACGAGCTGCGGGCGGGGCTGCGGGCCGGGCAGTCCTGGGCCGTCACGGCACTCGACCGGACCGGCCGCGCCCTGGCCGCCGCCGCCGTGGGCGTGGCGGAGCTGCTCCACCCCCGGCTCGCCGTGCTCGGGGGCGGCTTCGCGGCCGGCATCCCCGAACTCGCCGACCGGACGGCCGAGCACCTCGCCGCGCTCGCCCGGCCGGGCCTGGCCCCGCTGCCGGTCGCCCCGGCCCGGCTGGGCGGGCTCTCCTCGCTGCGCGGCGCCGTGCTGCTGGCCCGCGGGCAGTAGGGCGCGGGACGGCCCGCCCGGACCAGCCGGTCCGGGCGGGCCGTCGCCGCGTCAGCCCCCGTGGCCCGCCGCGCCCGCCGGTACGGCGGCTGTCAGCCCGGCCCGCAGCCCGTCCACCAGCGCGGCCGCGCCCGCCGGCTCGCCGGCCGCGCCGAACACGTGGTAGTCCGGGCGGACCAGCAGCGCGCTCGCCCCGTACCGCGCCAGGTAGGCCCCGTAGACGCCGTCCGTGTCCACCACCCGGACCTCGCCCGACTCCCCGGCGCCGCCGTCCCCCTGCCCGTCCCGGGTCCGGCCGGCCGGCAGCAGCCGCACCACGTGCGCCCGCAGCCCGGCCAGGAAGGAGAGCCGCTCCGCGCCGAGTCGGGCGTCCGCCCCGGGCGCGAGCAGCAGCACGAAGCCGCGCCCGACCACCTCGTCGAACAGGCCGCGGCCGCCGGGCCCGTCGACCACCCCCTGCGGCACGACCTCGCCGGCCGGCCTGAGCGGTCCGTCGCCCACGCCGCTGTACAGCAGGCCCTCGGTGAGGGGCTTGGCCGGCTCCGGCCGGGTCGGGCCCCGGCCGTGCCGGTTGGCCAGCACCGTGGCGTCCCGCTCGGCGGCGGCGGCCGGGTCGGTCACGCAGATCACCCGGCCCAGCTGGACCGAGGCCAGGATCGACTCCCTGACCTGCGCCCGGCGTTCCCCGGTGTAGGTGTCGAGCACCGCCTCGTCGGCGAGACCCCGCAGCACGAGGTCCAGCTTCCACGACAGGTTGACCACGTCCCGGATGCCCGAGCACATGCCCTGCCCGGCGAACGGCGGCATCAGATGGGCCGCGTCACCGGCCAGCAGCACCCGGCCCGCCCGCCAGCGGTCGGCCCACCGGGCCTGGAACATGTAGGTGGTGCTGCGCAGCAGGGTGGCGGTGTCCGGCG
Source organism: Kitasatospora sp. NBC_01246 (assembly GCF_036226505.1). Taxonomy (NCBI): domain Bacteria; kingdom Bacillati; phylum Actinomycetota; class Actinomycetes; order Kitasatosporales; family Streptomycetaceae; genus Kitasatospora; species Kitasatospora sp. NBC_01246. Next base: position 7,845,827 of record NZ_CP108484.1, read on the forward strand.
TGACCCCGAACGGGGCGAGCAGCCGCCAGGCCGTCTCCTCGCGGTTCAGCTCGGCGGCCCGCTCGCCCGGCAGCCGCATGAACTCCCAGCGCCGGTGCCCGGGGCCGCTGCCCACCAGCGTGGTGGGCCGGGTCGGGTCGCAGATCTGCAGGTTGGTCGGTACGAACGCCCGCGGCTCGCGCAGTTCGACGTCGCACAGCAGCCACTCGTAGGAGAAGCCGAGGTCGGTGACGGGGACGTCGAGGTGGTCCCGGACGAAGCTGTTGGCGCCGTCGCAGCCCACCACCCAGCGGGCCGAGACCGTCCGCGCCGCGCCGTCCTCGTCCTCGGCCGTCACCAGGACCCGGTCGCCGTGGTCGGCGATCCCGACGACCTGCCGGCCGCGCTCCACGGTGATCCCGGGCAGCCGCGCGGTCCGGGCGGCCAGCAGCTCCTCCAGGGCGGGCTGGTGCATGGTGTTGGCATCCGGCCAGCCGTACGGGCCCGGGGTCCGGAACTCGATGTCCAGCAGGGTCTCGCCGGCCGCCGTCCGCCACTGGTAGCCGGAGGCCGGTTCGGTGATCCGGCCGAGGTCCGGGCCGATCCCGCAGGCGGCGAGCAGCCGGGCGGTCTCCCCGTCGAAGCTGGTCGCCCGGGGCAGTGTGTACGGGCGCCGGCGGCGTTCCAGCACGGTCGTCCGCCAGCCGTGCTGGGCGAGCAGGACGGCGAGCGCGGCCCCGATCGGCCCGTTGCCGACGACGACCACGTCCGTGTCCGTCGGGCCGGTCGGGGGCTCGTGCGGTGACACCTTGGGCATAGGGACCCCTCATCGCAGGGAGGCGGCGGACCGGTGCGGACCGGTGCACGGCGGGTGGGCACGGCGGCGGGAACACGGCGGAGGAGCGCGCAGGCGCTGCTCGGACGCCGCGGCGGCTGCGCGCGACAACGGGGCGCGACAGCCCTGGCAGGAACATCGGAAGACTACTACCGCGACCCGCGTGAAGCGTCAACGTCCGCCCCGGGCTATCAGATCGGGGGATACCACGACCGGTCTTGATCGGCCTACTGTGCGGACGTCCCGAAGAATCCGGGGACCCGTGCGCAGTCCGCCCGCCACCGCCTTCCGGCGTGGGCCCGCGGCCGCGCCACGGACCGTTGCCCGAAGGGAAGATCCGGCATGGCCCAAGCGACGACCGCCCACTACGAGAAGTGGGTCAGTGTCTTCCACCCGGTGCCGACGAGCACCGTGCGGCTCGTCTGCCTGCCCTACGCCGGCGGGTCCGCGAGCTTCTTCTTCCCGGTGTCGCGGGTGCTCGCCCCGAAGGGGATCGAGGTGCTGGCGATCCAGTACCCGGGCCGTCAGATGCGCCACCAGGAGCCGGGCATCGACAACATCCCGGAGTTCGCGGACGAGATCTTCGCGGCGGTGCGCCACCTGGACGACAAGCCGCTGGCGCTGTTCGGCCACAGCATGGGCGCGGTGCTCGCGTACGAGGTGGCCCTGCGCCTGCGGCGGGCCGGACTCCCGGCACCGGTACGGCTGTTCGCCTCCGGCCGGCGGGCGCCGTCCCGCTACCGCGACGAGAACGTCCACACCGGCTCGGACGCCGACGTGGTGGCCGAGCTCAAGGCGCTGAGCGGTACCAGCCAGCTCATGCTGGCCGATCCGGAGAACCTGGCGATGATCCTGCCGGCCATCCGCAGCGACTACACCGCCATCGAGCGCTACCGGCACGACCCCGACCAGCGGCTGGACTGCCCGCTGACGGTGCTCGCCGGCGACAGCGACCCGCGGGTGTCGATCGACGAGGCGCGGGCCTGGGAGGAGCACACCACCGGGGCGACCGAGCTGGAGGTCCTCCCCGGCGGACACTTCTTCCTCGCCGACCGGAGCGCCGAGGTGATCGAGCTGCTGGCCCGGAGACTCACCGGGCAGGACGCCGCAACCAACCGCTGAACCACCTCCTGGAATGGGTCGACATGCGAACCGCCGCACCCGTGCCGACGATCGGCCAGCACTCGCTCCTGGTGTTCCTCCTCCAGGTCGCCGTGCTGCTCCTCCTGGCACTCGTCCTCGGCCGGCTGGCCCAGCGCTTCAACCTGCCCGCGGTGGCCGGTGAGCTGTGCGCGGGCGTCCTGCTCGGGCCCTCGGTCCTCGAACCGCTGCTGCCGGGCTTCTCCGACTGGCTGCTGCCGCAGAAGCCGGACCAGCTGCACCTGCTGGACGCCGTCGGGCAGCTCGGCGTGCTGCTGCTCGTCGGGGTCACCGGCGCGGAGCTGAAGTTCGCCCTGGTCCGCCGGCGCGGGCTGACCGCGGCCCGGGTCAGCATCGCCGGCCTGCTGCTGCCGCTGGGCCTCGGGATCGGCACCGGCTACCTGCTGCCGCGGTCCTTCCTGCCGAGCGGCGCGGACCCGGCGGTGTTCGCGCTCTTCCTCGGCGTGGCGATGTGCGTCACGGCGATCCCGGTGATCGCCAAGACCCTGCTGGACATGAAGCTGCTGCACCGCGACATCGGCCAGCTCATCCTGGCCGCGGGCGTGGTCGACGACGTGGTGGGCTGGTTCCTGCTCTCCGTCGTCTCGGCGATGGCCACCGCCGGGCTGACCGCCGGGGTGGTCACCACCGCGGTGCTGTACCCGATCGGCGTGGTGGTCTTCGCCCTGGTGGTCGGCCGCCCGCTGGTCGGCCGGGCCCTGCGCGCGGCCGGCCGGTCGGAGGGCCCGATGCCGACGATCGCCACCGCCGTGGTGCTGGTGCTGTTCAGCGCGGCGGCGACGCAGGCGATGCACCTGGAGGCCATCTTCGGAGCCTTCGTCTGCGGTGTGCTGATCGGCACCAGCGGCGAGCTGGACCCTGCGAAGCTGGAGCCGCTGCGGACCACGGTGCTGGCCTTCCTGGCCCCGCTCTTCTTCGCCACCGCCGGCCTGCGGATGGACCTCACCGCGCTGGGCCGCCCGACCGTCCTGGGCGTCGCGGTCGCGGTGCTCGCCGTGGCGATCTTCGGCAAGTTCGTGGGGGCCTTCATCGGGGCCAGGCTCAGCCGGCTCAACCGCTGGGAGGCGCTGGCGCTCGGTGCCGGGATGAACTCCCGCGGCGTTGTCGAGGTGATCGTCGCGATGACCGGCCTGCGGCTCGGCGTCCTGAACACCGAGACGTACACCATCATCATCCTCGTCGCGATCGTGACCTCGCTGATGGCGCCGCCCATCCTGCGGTACGCGATGACCCGCGCCGAGGAGGTGGCCGGGGCCGAACTCGGCCTGGGCGACCAGCACACCGACCCGGTACAGACCCCCGACCGGGCACCCGGCGCGATCCGCGTCTCCGACCAGCGAGGTGACTCATGACCACGATGCTTCTCCTGAACGGCCCCAACCTCGGGATCCTCGGCCAGCGCGAGCCGGAGATCTACGGCACCGACACGCTGGCCGACATCGAGAAGGCCGTCGCCGAGGAGGTGAGCGGCGTGGGCTGGGAGGTCCGCTCGATCCAGCACGACTCCGAGGGCGACCTCGTCCGGGCCATCCACGAGCACCGGCTCAGCAGTGTCGGCGCGGTGGTCAACCCCGGCGCGCTGATGATCGCCGGGTGGAGCCTGCGCGACGCGCTGGCGAGCTATCCGCAGCCCTGGGTCGAGGTGCACCTGAGCAACGTCTGGGCGCGCGAGCAGTTCCGGCACGAGTCGGTGATCGCCCCGCTGGCCGGCGGTGTGGTGGTCGGGCTCGGCGCCTTCGGCTACCGCCTGGCGGCCCGCGCCCTGGTGCACCTGACCGCCGCCGACCGCTGACGACCCGCCGGGCCGCCGCGGCCGGCCCGCCGCGTACGGCCGGGGGACACCGCCGGCCCGTCAGACACCTCCGGACCGTCCGGACCACGCGTTGAGAGGAAGACCCGGCCCATGAGGCTCAAGCTCCACGAAGTCGGCGACGGCGACAAGGTCGCCCTGCTCGTCCACAGCATCATCTCGTCGTCGGACACCTGGAGCCGGGTGGCGCCCCGGCTGGCCGACCGCGGCTACCGGGTGATCATGCCGGACCTGCGCGGCCACGGCGAGAGCCCGCAGGCCGACTCCTACTCGCCGGAGCTGCTCGCCGCCGACCTGGTGGAGTCGCTGCCGGCCGGCGCGGACCTCGCGATCGGCCACTCCTTCGGCGCCTCGGTGCTCTCGCTGGCGGTGGAGGGGCTGCGCCCGGCCAAGGTGGTCTACAGCGACCCCGCCTGGCGTTTCACCGAGAAGGCGGTCGCGGAGATCCGCGAGTTCGCCCAGTTCACCAAGGTGGCGACCGCCGAGGCCATCCGCCCGATGTTCCTGCGCTGGCAGCCCGAGGACATCGAGGCCGAGCTCGCCGGGTACGCGCGGTGGGACGTCCGGGCCGTCGACTGGCTGGAGAGCTCGCACAGCTACGTACCGGCCCGCCCGGTCGTGCCCTCGCTGGTCCAGGGCGCCGGCGACCACCACCTCGTCCCGGACGAGCTGGCCGAGACCCTGCGCGCGAGCGGGTTCGAGGTGCGGTACGTGCCGGACACCGGCCACTGCATCCACCGGGACGACCTGGACGGCTTCCTGGCCTCCCTCGAAGGCTGGATCTGACCTTATGGGCAAGGAAAGTTGACGTTCAATCAGGTCATTCGGCCGGCGACGCGACACGGTCGCCGGCCGAGCGGCCGAACGGTGATCGGCCTGCGTGGTAGTGTCGCCGCGTGAGCTCTGGCCGCCTTGATCACACACATGAAGGCACTTCTCCGACCGACGGGAAACCGCAGGTCGTCCACGGTTCCTTCGCCCTGCAGGTCGGCTTCTCGGCGCCGCCGGAGCAGGTCTTCGCGGCCTTCGCCGAGCCCGCGCTGCGCATCCGCTGGTTCCGCCTCCCCGGCTCCTCGAAGCACGCCACCCACGCGCTGGACTTCCGGGTCGGCGGCAGCGAGGTGGCGACCAACCTGTTCGTCTCCGGGGACATCGAGGAGCGACTCGAATACCGCTCCCGGTTCCACGACATCGTGCCCGGCGAGCGCATCGTCTACGTGTACGAGGCCCACGTGGACGGCCTGCGCCGCTGGGTCTCCCTGGTGACGCTCGAACTCGTCGCCCAGGGCGCCGGATCCCGGCTCGACTGGACCGAGCAGTACGCGTACCTGGTGCTGAGCGGGGACGGCACCCAGGACACCGCCCACCTCCAGGGCGGCACCCGGCTGATGCTCAACGGACTGTCCGCCGTGGTCGACCCGGAGCGCTACCGGGGCCTGGCGAAGATCCGCCCCGAAGAGTCCTGACCCTTCGTCAGTATCTCGCGAGAGGCGCAGCCGGCACGGGCGGCCCCCTGTCGAGGGGGCCGCCCGGACCCCCGGCCGCGCCGGGACCTCGGGCGGAAGCCGGGATCCGCTCGCGCGGGGGCGACGAAGCGTCAGGTGTTCGAGGCGCGCACCGCGGTGAGGGTGGCCGGCTCCGGCTCCGCCGGGCTCGGCGCGGGACGGCGGCGCCGGGCGAGGGCGAGGAGGAGGGCGCCCGCGGCCGCGCCGGCGAGGAGGACGATCGCGGCGACCGAGGCCGCGCGGCCGACGGCGTCGGTGAAGGCCTGGGCCACGTCCTGCGGCCGCGGGTTCCGGAGGGCGCCGAGCCGCTCGCCGAAGCGGCTGGTCATCAGGGTGCCGAGGACGCTGGTGCCGAGCACCGCGCCGACCTGGCGGGCGGCGTTGACCGTGCCGGCGGCCGCGCCCTCCTTGCCGCGCGGCACATGGCCGACCGCCAGCGCGGTCGAGGGCGCGCCGGCCAGGCCGCAGCCGAAGCCGAACAGCACCAGCGCCGGGGCGTAGCCGCCGAACCCGTCGGCCGGTTCGACGGTGGCGAACAGGCCGGCGCCCGCCGCCGCCAGCAGCAGCCCGGTGATGATGAGCCGGGCCGCGCCGAACCGTGGCCCGAGGATCCCGGCGACCGCCGAGGCCAGGATGAACATGCCGAATTCCGTGAGGAGTTGGACGCCCACCTGGAGCGCGGTCAGTCCGCGCACCTGCTGCAGCCAGAGCACCTGGAGCATGGCGAGGCCGACGAAGCCGAACAGGACGGTGCCGGCCAGCAGCAGCGCCGCGCTGTACGAGGGGTCGCGCATCAGCCGCAGGTCGAGCAGCGGGTGGGTGCGGCGCAGTTCGACCACGGCGAAGGCGGCGAGCAGGACGGCCGAGCCGAGGGCGGCGGCCAGTGGGGCGCCGCCGAGGTAGCTGTGGTGGCCGCCGTCGATCAGCCAGTAGATGAGCAGGGCGAGCCCGCCGGTGGCGAGGATCTGCCCGGGCCAGTCCAGGCGGACGCCCTCGGCCCGGGACTCGGTCACGCCGAACAGGGCGGCGGCGCCGGCGATCGCGGCGATCGCGGGGCCGAGCCAGAACGCGGTGTGCCAGGTCGACCAGCGCAGCGCCAGCCCGGCCGTGATCGGCCCGAGGGCGAGGCCGAGGCCGGAGGCGGCGGCCCAGGCGGCGATCGCGCCGGCCCGCCGGCGCGGGTCGGGGAAGGCGTCGGTCACCAGGGCGAGCGAGCTGGGGGTGATCAGCGCGCCGCCGAGTCCGGCCACCGCCTGCCCGAGCAGGACGGTGGACAGGCTCCCGGCGAACACCAGGACCACCCCGCCGGCGGCCATCGCGAGCGCGCCCAGCAGGAAGATCCGCCGGCGGCCCCAGCGGTCGGCGAACGCGCCGCCGCCCAGTACGACGGAGGCCACCACCAGGGTGTACATGCTCGGGATCCAGACCAGGTCCGCGGCGTCGAGGCCGAGGTCGGCGCGGACCGCGCCCAGCGTGCCGATGGTCTGGGTGGTCTGGATGAAGACGGTGAAGAGGCCGAGGCAGGCGGCCAGCAGCACGGTCCCGGTGCGGTCAGTGCGCGGCATCGGGCACCTCCGGGGTGCGGGGCGCGGCGGTGCGGGGGGCGGTCACGAGAGCTCCCAAGGGCGTGGGTTTGACATCGCGACTCACTGTAGCGCTGTGCGTTTGATAATCCAACTATGCAGGTGGATGGCGTGACGCAGCGGCGGGGCGCCCGGTGGATCCGAGGCGCCCCGCCGCTGCGGAGGAGTGGTCGGTCAGCTGGGCGTGCTGCCCGAGGCGCCGGGGCACGGCGGGAGGGTCGAGGGCGCGACGGTCGCACAGGTCGCCGTGGCCACCGTCGGCCCGGACGCCGTCGCCGAGTTCGCGGACGCCGTCGCCGTGGAGGGCGTCACGCTGGCGGTGGACGGGCCGGGCGGCGAGGACGAGGTGGGGCCGGCGGACTTGGTCGACGACGAGGCCGACGCCGAACCGGTGCTCGCCGAGGACGACGGGCCGGAGGACGGCCCGGACGGCGTGCCCGAGGAGCTGGAGGCCGAGGCCGACCCGGTCGACGGACCGGTCGAGCCCGAGGTCGAGCCGGAGGTCGAGGGCGAGCCCGAACCCGAGGTGGAGCCCGACATCGACGCCGACGGGGAGACCGGCTTCATCGGAGCGGCCGGCGGGATGCCCGGCACCAGGACCTCCGGCGGCTGGACCGTCTTGTCCACCACCTTGATCTGCCCGGTCAACCGGGCGAACCAGCCGCCGGTGGTGATGTCCACCAGGACGAGCTCCGTCACCGGCTTCGGCGCCGCCACCACGATGACCAGCGAGGACGGCTGGAAGCCGGTCCACGACTTGCCCGTGTACTTGGCGTCGCTCACCAGCTCCGGCGGCTTCAGCGGGTTCCCGCAGCTGCAGCGCACCCGCGGTACGCCCTGCGCGTCGACCAGGACGGCGGTGCCGGCCTGCAGCACCGACTGGTAGGCGACCGACGCCCCGCCCTTGTAGCTGTGGTTGGTGACCCGGGTGTCCACCCGCAGGTAGGCGGAGGTCAGCGAGCGCAGATAGCCCGGGATGGCGGACTGCTCGATTCCCTGGGCGGCCGCCCAGGCCCGGCCGGTGTCCCCGGTCGACGTCATGGAGATCAGCCGTTCGACGTCGCAGGCCGGCTTGGACTTCTCACCGGCGTAGAGTCCGGCCGAGGAGCCCTGCACGGTGCGGATGCCGCTCGGCGAGGCCGCGGCGGTGCTCTTCGTGGCGCCGCCCGGACTGCCCGGGGCCGACGCGGGAGAGGAGACCGCGGTGGTCTCGACCGACTGGGTGAACGGCGCCGGTCCCGGATCGCCCGGAGTCTGCAGCGCCACCTCGTTCGCGGCCGGGATGGCATCGCTGGGGGTACCGCTCCCACCGCCGCCGCTGTTGACGATCAGCACCGTCGCCAGCACGGCCAGCGCCGCGGTGCCCCCGGCCAGCGCCAGCTTCGTGCGGGACCGCCACCACGGCGTCGGACGCCCGCCCGGCCCACCGGCAGAGGAGCCGCCGGAGGAGCCGCCCGGCCCGGACGGCCCGGACGGGGGAACGGACGGCGGTCCCGGCGGGCCGCTGGACGGCGGCCCGGAGAGCGGGCCGGACGGCGGGCCGGACGGGGGCCCGGAGAGGGGCGGTTGGGAACTCATCGAGGCTCCGTTTCGCGGGCGGCCGGCGAAACGACCGGCACAGAAGGCTCCTGCCACTGGCTTCCATTTCTGCCCCCGCCCGGCAACCGCCGCAACAGCACGCCACCGCCGGCTCGCTGTGCGCACACAGCGCGCGCGGCCCGGTCCTGGGTGACGCTGGACTCAGACGCGAGGGGGGCACCCGAGTCCACCAGGAGCCCGCATGCCCCAGGAGCCCCCCACCACGGCCCCCGGCCCGCCCGGCGTTCTGCGCGGCTGGCTGGACGCGTCGGCGGTCGTCCTCGCCGGGATCGCCGCGATGGCGGCGGTGGCCGCCCTCGGCCTCTGGGCCGCCGGCGCCGGCTCCCTGCCGGGCGGCGGCTTCCCGTACGTCCTGGCCGGTGCGCTGGCGCTCGCCGTCGGGGGCTCCGTGCAGCTCGACGGCGGGGCGGGCTTCTTCGCCCAGGTGGACGCCGGGATCACCGCGATGCCGCTGACCGTCGGACTGGTCGGCGCCCTGGTGATGGCGGAGGTGTTCCTGCGCCAGCTGCGATTCCGGGCGGTCGCAGGCGGCGCCGAACTGCTCGGCCGGGTGGCCCGGACGGCGGCCGTCTGGGTGGTGGCCCTGGTGCTGATCACCCTCGCCGCCCGGCACACCTTCGTCGTCCCGCTCGGCGACGACCTCGTCCAAGACCTCGGCGGCGCCCTCGGCCTGACCCCCGAGATCGGCTTCCACGCGGAGCCGCTGAGCACCATCGGCCTCGGGCTGCTCTGGCTGCTGGTGGTCCTGGCGGCCACCTTCGCGGTCTCCCGCCGGGCGCCGCTGCCGCGCGGCCTGGTGCCGTTCCAGCAGGCCGTCCGGCCGGCCGCGTTCGCGATGCTGCTGGTGCTGCTCACCTGTGTGGTGCTCGGCCTGGTGGCGGGGCTCGTCACCGCCGTCGTGCACGGCGACGCCCGGGCGACGCTGGCCCTGCTCCTGCTGGCGCTGCCCAACCTGGTCTGGCTCGCCCTCGGGCTGGGGATGGGCGCCGAGTGGCACGGCCACCTGGTCGGGGCGATCGGGCTGCCCGTCCCGGAGTCGCTGTCCGAGGTGCTGCGCGCACCCGAGGGCAAGTCGGCCACCATCAGTCTCAGCACCCTTGCGGAGCAGGACGGCCGGGTCTGGTGGCTGCTGCCGCTGACGGCCGTGCTGCTGCTGGCGGCCGGCTTCCTCACCGCCTACCGCTCCCCGCGCGGGGTCCGGCTCTGGCAGCACGCCGTCCGGCTGGGCGCGGCCGCGGCCGTGACGATGCTGCTGGTGGGCGTCTGGTCTCGGGTCTCCGCCGACTACGGCCTCTCGGTGCTCGGGGTCGGCGCCGGGGACGGCGGGCTGGGCGATCTGCTCGGCTCCGTGCTCGGCGACACCAACCCGGTCGCGGGCCTCGGCGGCGGCTCGCTCGTGCTCGACCCGAAGCTCTGGCTGCTGGTGCCGCTGGCGGCGGCCTGGGGCCTGGTCGCCGGCCTGCTCGGCGGTCTGCTGGCGGCCCACCGGAGCAGGCGCGGCGAGATCGCGGCGGACGGCGGCTGACGGCCGGGACCGCCAGGTGTCAGCGTCCCCGGGGGTGGACGACCGGCGTCGCCCAGTCCGGCGGCTCGGGCACCGGGGGCGAGACGTACGGCCCGCCCGCGCCGCCGCCGTACGCCGGGAGCACCTGGGTGGCCGGTCCGTCCGCCAGCCAGGGCGTGGCGGGGCCGGGCGCCTCGGCGGTGGCGGCGCGCAGCTCGGCGACGAACTGCAGGCAGCTGGCGTACCGCTGCTCGGGTGATTTGGCGAGTGCCCGGGCCACCACGGCGTCCACCTCGGCGGACAGGTCCGGGCGGTGGTCCCGCAGCGTCGGCGGCGGGTCGTTGAGGTGGGCCCAGAGCAGCGCGAGGTCGCTCTCCCGCCGGAACGGCGGCGTCCCGGCCAGCATCTCGAAGACCACACAGGCCAGGCTGTACTGGTCGCAGCGGCCGTCCAGCGGCCGTCCGGAGATCTGCTCGGGCGCCGCGTAGTCCAGGGTGCCGACGATCTGCCCGACGGTGGTGAGGCCGCTGAGCGAGAGCGACTTCTTGGTGAGGCCGAAGTCGGCCAGGTACAGGTGCTCCGGGTGTTCGCTGTCCGTGCCCGCGGCGACCAGCACGTTGCCCGGCTTGACGTCCCGGTGGACCAGGTCCTGGTCGTGCGCCGCGTCCAGCGCGGAGCCGATCTGCAGGGCCAGCCGGGCCGCCCGGCCGACCGTGAACGCGCCGCCCCGGTTCATCAGCCCGCGCAGGTCGCCGCCGTGCACGAAGCGCATCGCGATGAACAGGATCCCGTCCGTCTCGCCCGCCTCGAACACCGGGATGATGTGCGGGTGGTCGATCGCGGCGGCGGCCTCCGACTCGTGGATGAACCGCTGGCGGAACACCTCGTTGCGGGCCAGCTCCGGCGCCAGCAGCTTCACCGCGACCGTCCGGCCCAGCCGCAGGTCCTTGGCCCGGTACACGACGGCCATGCCGCCCCGGCCGATCTCGGCCTCCAGCCGGTAGCCGGCCACCCGCCGCCCGACCATGCCGGACGGCAGACCGGGGACCTCCTCGGTGTGCGAGCCGGTCGGCGGCGGCGGTTCGGTGGGCTCACCGCTGCCCGACTCCTCCGGGGGGATCACGGCTCACCCGTCCGGGTCGGCTCGTACCCGGTGGGGGCTCGGCCGGGCGCGGGCGCGGGCGAGGGCGAGGGCGCCGGGCCGGGCGCGGGCGGCGGCGAGGCGGCCGGGCGCGGGGTCGCGGCCGGGGAGGCGTTCGGCCGCCCGGGCGCCGCGTAGGTCTGCAATTGGAGGCCGTCGCAGTAGCACCAGCGGTCGTGCACCGGGTCGAACAGCCAGAGCGCCTCGCCGTCGACGACCAGCCCGATCCGCAGGCCGCGGGCCCGGTCCCGGAAGGTCTCCAGATCGGCACTGCCGGCCGCGAGGTCCTCCAGCAGCGCCCGGTAGCGGGCCAGCGCGCCCTCGGCCTCGGCCAGCGCCGGGCGGGGGTCGGCCGTCCGGGCCGGCGGGCCGGTGGCGTCCGGCGGCGCCGTCGGGAGGTTGATCAGCAGTCGGCCGTCCACCCAGGTGGCCCAGCCGTTGGAGCAGAGCACGTGCCCCCAGTCACCCTGCCGGGCGATCAGCTGGACCGGCAGCAGCGGGTCCAGCCGGGCGGCCGGCTGCGCCGGGTCGGGGGCCGTCCAGGTGGCCATCCCGTCCGGCGGGGCGACATGGGTCGGGCGGAACGCGAATTCGTCCATGGGCTCCGTCCATCGGAGGCGTTCACTTCTGCGTGATCACTTCCAGCTGATCACCTGCGTCCTGCACACCTGCGTCCTCCACATCCGCGTCCCGGTCGCGCGCATCCGATCACTTCCGCATGATCGAGGGCTCCTGCCGGCGCAGCAGTGCCAGCACGGCGCCGCCCAGCACCACCGAGAGGCCCACCAGGATGCCCAGGCACCGCAGCCAGCGGGTGCGGTCGGGGCGGAACAGCGGGTCCGCGGTGATCGCGGTCGGGAAGACCGTGTGCAGATCGACGGTCTGGGCCATGGCGGCCAGACCCCAGCGCGACGGCACCAGCCAGGCGAACTGCTCCAGGCCGGGCACTCCGTGCAGCTTCAGCATGGCGCCGCTGAAGACGATCTGCACCACCGAGAGGAGCACCAGCATCGGCATGGTGGCCTCCTCCTTGCGGACCAGCGCGGAGACCAGCAGGCCGAGCATCATGGCCGAGAAGGAGAGCATCGCGACGGCCAGGATCAGCTCGGCGAGCGGCGGCAGCACGACGCCGCTGTGCACCGTCACCCCGTTGGGCAGCGTCGGGCTGAGGTCCACCCCGGCCAGGCCCACCGTGGTCAGCACGGCCGCCTGGGCCACCGTCACGGTGCCGAGCACCACCACCTTGGAGACCAGGTACGCCGATCTGGAGAGCCCGACCACCCGTTCCCGCTGGTAGATCGGCCGTTCCTTGACGATCTCGCGCACCGCGTTGGCGGAGCCGGTGAGCAGCCCGCCGATGCACAGGGTGAGCACCACGTTGATGGCGTTGTCGGGGGAGATCCGGGCGCCGGCCATCGCCCGGCACATCACGCCGATGATGAACGGCAGGGCGATCATCACGGTGAGGAAGAGCCGGTCGGCGGCCAGCACCGCGGTGTAGCGGCGGACCAGGGTGCCCAGCTGGGAGAACCAGCCCTGCGGCTTCTCCCGTCCGATCGGGCTGCCGCCGACCGCGGCCGGGCGCCCGGCGGGGACGCCCGGCACCGCGCCGGCGGCGACGTACCGCTGGTACTGCGGGGACGCCAGGAACCTGCGCTGCCAGGCGGCGTGGTCCTCGCTCTCGAAGGCCTCGAAGGCCTCGGGCCACTCGGAGTAGCCGAAGAACTCCAGGGCCTCGCCGGGCGGCCCGTAGTAGGCGGTCCGCCCGCCCGGGGCCAGCACCAGCAGCCGGTCGCAGACGGACAGGCTCAGGACGCTGTGGGTGACCACCACGACGGTGCGGCCGTCGTCGGCGAGGCCGCGCAGCATCGTCATCACCGAGCGTTCCATGCCCGGGTCCAGCCCGGAGGTCGGCTCGTCGAGGAAGAGCAGGGAGGGCTTGGTCAGCAGCTCCAGGGCGACGCTGACGCGCTTGCGCTGGCCGCCGGAGAGGCTGGAGATCACCAGGTCGGCCCGGCTGTCCAGGCCGAGTTCGTGGATCACCTCGTCGACCCGGGCCTCGCGCTCCGCCTTGGTGGTGTCCCCGGGGAAACGCAGTTCGGCCGCGTAGGAGAGCGCGCGGCGGACGGTGAGCTGGGTGTGCAGGATGTCGTCCTGCGGCACCAGGCCGATCCGGCGGCGCAGTTCCGCGTAGTCGCGGTACAGGTCGCGGCCGTCGTAGAGGACGGTGCCCTCGTCGGCCGGGCGCAGCCCGGTGAGGGCGTTGAGCAGGGTGGACTTGCCGGCGCCGCTGGGCCCGGCCACCGCGAGCAGGGCCTTCTCGGCGAGCGGGAAGCCGACGCCGTCCAGCAGCACCCGGCGGTCGGGGCCGACCCGGACCACTAGGCCCTGGACGTCCAGCGAGATCTCGCCGGTGTCGGTGTACTCGACCAGCTCGTCGCCGGACAGGCAGAGCGCGAAGTGGCCGATGCCGACGATGTCGGCCGGTCCGACCGGGGCCCGGACCACCGGGCGGCCGTTGAGGTAGGTGCCGTTGTGGCTGGCGAGGTCGACGATCTCGTGCCCGCCGTCGGGGAGGGTGCGCAGCTCGGCGTGGTGGCGCGAGACCACCAGGTCGTCCAGGACGAGGTCGTTGTCGTCGGCCCGGCCGATCCGCACCGTCCGGCCAGGGAGCCGGATGATCGCGCTGGGCTGCCGGAAGACGCCGGAGGCCTGCGGGGCGATCAGCGACGGCCGCTCGCGGCCGGCCGGCGCGGGCAGCCCGGCGAAGGTCGCGGAGGGGCCGTCGGCGGGGTTGCCGAACCGTAGCCGGGTGCCGGGGCCGACGTCCTGGTGGTCGATCCGGCGGCCGTCGGTGAAGGTGCCGTTGGTGCTGCCGACGTCGTCCAGCAGCCAGTGGCCGTCACTGGTGTGCAGGACGGCGTGGTGCCAGGAGACCCGCGGGTCGTCGATGACGATCTCGCTGGTCGGGTCGCGGCCGACGTGGTACGACCGGCCGGGATCGATCAGCTGCGAGTCCCGGTCGGTGACGAGGACCAGAGGCGGCGCGACGGGCGCGCCTGCGCGCTCTCCCATGGTTCGGATTCTAGTCCGGCCGGGGCGGCCCGGCGTTCCCGGCGGGGCTCCGGGGGCGCTACCGCCCTTGACCAGCCCGAGTCAATTGGACTGGACCACTGGATCGGAAGCGGACCGCTGCCCTATCGTTTGCCCCATCGTCCGGAGCGTCTGCCACGCCGTCCGGAGCGTCTGCCCGCCGCCCGGAGCGCTCCGGGCGGCCCCCCGCGAGCCCCTGGATGGACCGATGAGTCTCTGGCCGCAGTTGCGCGATTCCCGGCTGGTCCGGGCCGGCCGGGCCCCGGGGACCCGCCTGCGCTGCGGGCTGATGGACACCATGCTGGCCGACCTCTCGGTCTCGGTGGTCCTCTTCTTCGAACAGACCCTGGACGAGGACCGGCTCGCCGCCGGCCTCGCCCGGGCACTGGCGCAGGTCCCGGTGTTCGCCGGGCGGCTGCGCACCGACGGCGACGAACTGACCGCCGTCTGCGACGACTCCGGTGTACCGATGGACAGTTACGACGTCGACGGCACGCTGGCGGAGGCGATGGGCCGGGTCACCTCGGCCGGCGCCGCGCTGGCCGACCCGGTGGACGCCCCGGCCGCCCGGGCCGGCGGCGTCCCGCTGCTCACCGTCCGGATCACCCGGCCCTCGGCCGGCGGCACGGTGCTGGGCTGCTCCTGGCACCACGCGATCGGTGACCTGCAGAGCTTCATGCTGCTGATGCGGGCCTGGTCCGCCGCGGTCGAGGGTGAGGAGCTGCCCGAGGCCGAACTGGTCGAGGACCAGGACGCGTTGCTCGGCAAGGTGCTGCCCGCCGAGGACTGCGGGCGGCCCGGGTTCCGACTGCCCGACCCGGCCGAGGCCGCCGTGCTGGCCGCTGCGGTGGCGGCCGGGCCGCGCGCCAACCGGACCGTCCAGCTGTACTTCGGCGAGGCCGAACTCGCCCGGATGCGCGAGGAGTTCAGCGCGACAGCAGGGCGAAGACTCTCCTCCGGCGACGTGCTCTGCGCCCATGTCGTCAGTACGGTGCGGGAGTTGGACGAGGACGGCGAGACCCGCTGGCTCACCGTCCCGGTCAACGCACGCCGCCCGCTCGGTCTGCCGCCGACCC
Source organism: Kitasatospora sp. NBC_01246 (assembly GCF_036226505.1). Classification (NCBI taxonomy): domain Bacteria; kingdom Bacillati; phylum Actinomycetota; class Actinomycetes; order Kitasatosporales; family Streptomycetaceae; genus Kitasatospora; species Kitasatospora sp. NBC_01246. Next base: position 7,861,113 of record NZ_CP108484.1, read on the forward strand.
TGGTCGGCAACCTGCTGGGGGACGTCCACCTGCCCCACGCGGCGCAGGACGGCCCGGCGGCCCTCGCGGCCGCCCTGCGCGAGGCGCTGGAGGGCTTCGCCGACGGGCACCTCAACCTCCGCTCCAATCTGGCCTTCCTGGAGGCGATCGGGCGGTCCCGGCTGCGCGACTGTGTGCCGCTCGGCTTCGACCCGGAGCACCGCCGGTTCAGCTTCTCCAACTGGAGCCGGTTCGGTGCCTACCGGATCGCCTTCCAGGGCCACCGGCCGGTGTTCTTCAGCCCGGCCGCCAACTACCCGCTGCCGTGGGTCTCCTGGACGGTGGAGGGGTTCCACGGGGCCGGAGCGCTCACCACGGCGGTGCTCCCGGCCCGGTTGGCCGCCCGGCTGCGCAGCGCCGAGGGGCGGGCGGCACTGCACCGCCACCGCGACCCGGCCGACGTGCTGCCCGAGCTGGCCACCACCCTCGCGAAGGTGCTCTGACCCGGTCGGGCCGCCGCATAACGGCGACGCCGACGAGGGGGTGGGCCGTCGGGCCCACCCCCTCGTCGGAGGTCCGGGAGGGCACCAGGGCGGTGCCGTCCGGTGCCGGTCAGGCCGGGAAGGCCTCCTCGATCGCCGTCCAGAGCCGCACCCGGGCGCTGAGCGCGAGCCGGACGGTCTCCGCGCAGGCCGCCCACTTGGCGTCGTCGTCGCCGCAGAGGTCGATCAGCATCTGCATCGCCATCGGGGTGTGCTGCTCGCCGTCCACCTCGATGTGCCGGGCCAGGTAGTCCTTGAACACGGTGAGCGCGCCGTCCGGGTCGTCGATGCTGATGACCTGGGCGAACATGTCGGGGATGAGGTCCTCGCGGCCGAAGGCGAACGCGGCCGCGCGGCAGTGCACCGGCGCGTTCTCGATGATCTCCCAGGTGGTCGCGGTGAAGTCCACGGCGGCCTGCGGCACCCCGGCGGTCTTCAGCGCCTCGGGCACCGGGGTGCCCGCGCGCAGCAGCTCCAGGAAGGCCTCGACCGGTGCCGGGTCGGCGCCGGCCTGCCGCATGCCCTCGACGTACAGCTCGAAGTGGCTGGTGAAGCCCTCGCCGAGCTCGTCGCTCTCCTCCACCAGCACGATGTCGTTGATCAGCCGGCGGCTGGCGGTCGGGCCGTTCGGGACCCACGGCACGTCGACGCAGGTCAGCTCGCGCTGCAGGCTCTTCAGCAGCGACATGAAGTCCCACACGGCGAAGACGTGCCGGTCCAGGAAGGTGCGCACGTGCCCGATGCTGGTCAGTCCGCCGTAGACGGTGTGGCCGACGACCTCGCGGCGCAGCGGGTCGATGGCCTCCTGGAGACCGGTCAGGCCGGGGTGCGAACGGTCCCAGTGGTAACGGCTGGTGGACATGTGGAGCTCCTTCACGGGGGAACGGGATTCTGCCACGAGGGGTGCGCGCCGAACAGGGGGCGCGCACCCTCGGGTTACTTCATGACGGTGCGCAGCGCGTGCCGCAGCTGCTCCCGGCCGGGCTGGAGGGCGCGGTCGAGGGCGGGGGCGAACGGCAGGACGGCGCCGTCGGGGCGGGTGACGCGGCGGGGCGGGGCGATCAGCCGCATCTCCTCGGCGGCGGTGGCCAGCACCTCGGCGCCGATGCCGCAGCTGCGGTTGGAGTCGTCGACGACCACCAGCCGGCCGGTGCGCTCCAACGAGGCGGCCAGCGCCGTCCAGTCGAAGGGGTGCAGCGTACGGGGGTCGAGCACCTCGACCGAGATCTCGTCGGCGAGCTCCTCCGCGACCGCCAGCGCGTCGTGCACCAGGTGGCCGACGGCGACCAGGGTGACGTCGGTGCCGGTGCGGTGGACGCGCGCCGAGCCGAGCGGGATCGGCTCCAGCGCCCAGGTGACGGTCTCGCGCACGGCCAGCGCGGCGGCCGGCGCGAACACCACCACCGGGTCCGGGTCGCGCACGGCCGAGCGGAGCAGGCCGTACGCGTCGGTCGGCGTGGCGGGCACCACCGTCTTCACCCCGGCGTGCGCGAACAGGCTGTAGGGGTGGTCGGAGTGCTGGCCCGCCCAGCCGTCCCGGGAGCCGGATCCGGGGACCACACAGGTCAGCGGGACACTGGCCTGGCCGCCGGTCATCAGGGAGAACTTGTGCGCCTGGTTGACGAGTTGCTCGAAGACGAGGAACAGCAGCGAGGGGATCTGGAACTCGATCACCGGCCGCCGGCCGCTCAGCGCCGCGCCGATCGCCATCGCCGTGAAGGCCTGTTCGGAGAGCGGGGTGTCGACGATCCGCCCGGGCCCGAAGCGGTCGAGCAGCCCGAGGGTCGGACCGGCCAGGCCGGCGCCGATGTCCTCGCCGAACACGCAGACCGCGGGGTCCTCGGCCAACTCGTCGGCCAGTGCCCGGTTCAGCGCCTTGGTGTAGGAGAGTCTGGTCATCCCGTTGCTCCCGCCCGCGGCCGCCGTCCGTCGGCGTACAGATAGTCCAACGCGCCCTCCAGATCGGGCAGTTCGGAGGCGAGCGCGAATTGCTCGGCGGCCGCCAGCTCGGCCGCCACCGAGGCGTCGAGCTCGGCGGCGCGTACCTCGCCGATCGCGGCCGCGGCGCGCGGCAGCGGGTCGCGGGCCCGCCAGTCGGCCACCTCCTCCGGCGTGCGGTAGCGCAGCTTCATCCGGCGTTCCATGGTGTGGTGGCCCTCGAAGCGGTAGGTGCGGCACTCCAGGAAGCCCGGGCCGCCGCCGGACCGGGCCCGGGCGACGGCCTCCTCGGCCGCGGCCCGGACGGCCTCGGTGTCCATCCCGTCGACGGTGACGGCGGGGATGCCGAAGGCGGCCGCCCGGCCGACCGCGCTGCCCGCGACCGCGGTGGCGGCCGGCAGGGTGGTGGCGTAGCCGTTGTTCTCGCAGACGAAGACCACCGGCAGCCGCCACATCGCGGCCAGGTTGAACGACTCCAGCAGGACGCCCTGGTTGAGCGCGCCGTCACCGAAGAAGGAGACCGCCACCCGGTCGTCGCCGGCCTGCCGGGCCGCCCAGGCGGCGCCGACCGCGATCGGCGCACCGGCGCCGACGATGCCGTTGGCGCCCAGGATGCCCAGCGAGAGGTCGGCGGCGTGCATGGAGCCGCCCCGGCCCCGGTTCAACCCATCGACCCGGCCCGCCAGTTCGGCGAGCAGCCGACGGGGGTCGACACCCCGGGCGAGCACGTGGCCGTGCCCGCGGTGGGTGGAGGTGAGCCGGTCGCCCGGGCCCAGCGCGGCGCAGACGCCGACCGCCACGGCCTCCTGGCCGATGTAGGGGTGGATGCCGCCGGTGATCACCCCGGACTTCACCAGGGTGAGCGCCTGCTCCTCGAAGCCGCGGATCAGCCGCAGCATCCGGTACCGCTGCTCGGGGGTGCCCAGCGGCGCGGGCCCGGCGGCAACCGGCCGGGGGACCGGGCCCGCCGGGGCCGCCGTGGTGGCGGTGCCGCCGACCGCCGTCACGGGGTGCCCCGCCAGAGGGTCGGGCAGATGTCCGGGTCGGCGTAGTCCGGCCGGCCGTCGGCGGTGCGGCGGACCACCACGTCGTGGTTGTAGACCACCGTGCCGCCGTCCGGCCTGAGGTGGTGGCGGTACTCGTTCCCGCCGTCCTGGAGGTGCAGCGAGACGGCGCGGCGCGGTGCGTCGGACAGGTTGGCACCGCTGCCGTGGTAGGTGCGGCAGTGGTGGAAGCTGACGTGCCCGCGCGGGATCTCGATCGGGACCTTGCGCACCTGCTGCCCGTTGTGGTGCGCGTTGGCGGCCAGGATCGACTCCAGTTCGGAGCGGTCGCGGTGGGCGAAGTGCCGGGTGGAGTCCTCGCCGGAGTCCAGCTCGCGCCAGCGGTGGCTGCCGTCGATCATGGTGATCGTGCCGTTCTCCACCCCGCAGTCGTGGAACGGCAGGAAGGCCGTGAGCATCCGGTCGGAACTGGACGTCTGCCAGTAGTGCTTGTCGAAGTGCCAGGGCACCTGGTTGGTCGGCTCCTCGGGCACCGGCGGCTTGTAGATCAGCGTCGCCTGGAAGACCCGGATCTCCTCGGCCTCGGCCAGCAGCGCGGCGACGGCGCCCAGCAGCGGCTTGCGCAGGATCGCGCCGATGGCGTCGCTCTCGTAGTGCACGTAGTCGTTGTGCCGCTGGACCGGGCCGTGCTCCGGCGTCCAGGCGGCGAGGTTCGGCGGGCGGACGGCGAGTTCACGGTCGCGGTGACCCTCGTAGTACTTCTCGGTGGCGGCCTGCAGGGTGTCCAGCTCCTCGTCGCTGAACAGTCGGCGGGAGAGGTACCAGCCGTGTTCGAGGTAGCCCGCCACCTCCTCGGGGGTGGGCAGCAGTGCGCGCTCGGCCTCGGTGAGCCGGAACTCGGGTGCGGTGGTCATGCGGGGGCCTCCTTCTGCGGGGCGGGGGTTGCTCAGACGGAGGCGGTGGCGTTCGTCCGCTCGACGGCCTCGTACAGGGCCTTGATGTTCGCGGTGCCGAAGGTGCCCGCACCCTGGCGCTCGATCAGTTCCAGGAAGTAGGTCCGGCGCGGGTGGGTCGAGCGCAGGAAGATCTGGAAGAGCTGCCCGCCGTGGTCCTGGTCGACCAGCACGTCGAGTTCGCGCAGCGTGTCGACCGGGATGGCCGTCCCGCCGAGCCGCTCGGCCAGCGCGTCGTAGTAGGCGCCCGGGGTGGTGAGGAACTCCACCCCGCGTTCGCGGATGGTGCGCACGGCGGTGGCGATGTCGCCGGTGCGGAAGGCCAGGTGCTGGACGCCCGCGCCCTCGTTGTCGGCCAGGAAGGTGTCGATCTGGCCGGGCCGGCGGGAGGTGTCGGGCTCGATCAGGGTGAAGGTGACCTCGCCGGACGCGCTCTGCACCACGCTGGAGTCCATCGCCTGCTCGCCGACCTCGATGTACTCGCCGAAGATCCGGTGGAGGCCGAGCGCGGCCTCGCAGAACCGCACGGCGGGGGCGAGTTCGCCGGCCGGGACGCAGATCGCGGCGTGGTCCAGGGCGTCCAGCAGGGCGCCGGGGGCGGCCTCCGCCGCCGGGCCGGAGGCCGCCCCGGCGGCGGTGTCGGGGACGAACCGCAGGGCGACGTCGCCGAAGCCCGCCACCAGGCCGCCGGTCCGGTCCAGGACGCGGGCGCCGTGCCGCTCGGCGCGCTCCAGCGAGGCCTGCGGGTCGGTGCAGCCGAGCGCGATCACCCCGACGCCGTCGCCGTGCACGGCGACGAACCGGGCGACCGGGTGGGCGGGGTCGGCGGCGGAGACGAGGTGCAGCCGGATGTCGCCCTGGCGCAGCCGGACGGTGCGTACGCCGTCCGGCCCGGCGGCGGGCTCCCCGGGCGCCTGCTCCGCCGACGTCCGGGCGTCGGGCGTGCGGGCGTCGGGCGTCCGGGTGTCGGGCGTGCGTTCATCGGGCACGAAGCCGAAGTCGGCACGGAGGCCGGCTGCGGTCTTGTCGGCGTCCGCGCAGTGGAACTCGACATGGGTGATGGACTGGATGGACAACGGGTGCTCCCCGGGGGTGGCGAATGATGGGTGGCCGGGGCGCCGCGCCGGGCCGGGTCGGCTCCGGCGGGTGCCCCGGGGCAGGCCGGGGTGCGACCCCGGTGCCCGGTCGGTTACTTGACGGACCGGGTGGACGCCGGGCCGAAGACCAGGCTGAGGTTGTGCCCGCCGAAGGCGAAGGCGTTGCTCAGCGCGGCGCCCGGCGGTACGGACCGGGCCGCGCCGCGCACGTGGTCGAGCGCGCAGGCCGGATCGGGATCGGTCAGGTTGAGCGTCGGTGGCAGCGTCCCCCGGGCGACCGCGAGCGCGGTCACCACTGCCTCCAACGCCCCTGCGGCGCCCAGGAGATGGCCGGTCGCGCCCTTGGTGGAGCTGACCGCCGGACCGTGCTCGCCGAAGACCGCGCGCAGGGCGGCGGTCTCGGCGACATCGCCCAGTTTGGTGCCGGTGCCGTGCGCGTTGACGTAGCCGATGTCGGACGGCGCCAGACCCGCGTTGGCGATCGCGGCGCGCATCGCGTCGGCCGCGCCCGAGCCGTCCGGTCGCGGCATGGTCGGGTGGTGGGCGTCCGTCGAGGCGCCCCAGCCGGTGAGGTCGGCGTACCCGGCCGCGCCGCGGGCGTCCGCGTGCTCGGCCCGCTCCAGGACGAGGACGGCGCTGCCCTCGCCGAGGACGAAGCCGTTGCGGCGGGCGTCGAACGGCCGGCTGGCCTCGGTCGGATCGTCCCAGCCGGCCGACAGTGCACGGGCGTTGGTGAAGGCGGCGGCGATCGTCGGGTGCAGCGAGGACTCGCTGCCGCCGCAGACCACCACGTCGGCGTCGCCGGCCCGGATCAGCCGCAGCCCCTCGGCGACGGCCTGGGCGCCGGCCGCGCAAGCCGTCACGATGGCCGAACTGAAGCCCCGGATCCCGTGTTTGATGGCGATCCGGGCGGTGGCCATGTTGGAGAGCATGCCGGGCAGCAGGTACGGGCTGACGCCGGGCCGGCCGCGCTCCAGTCGGCGGTGCGACTGCTGCTCGAAGGTCTCCAGCCCGCCGCCGCCGGTGGCCAGCACCACGGCGGTGCGGTGCGGGTCGGCGTCCCGGCCGACCACCAGGCCGGCGTCGGCGAGCGCGTCGTCGGCGGCGGCGAGGGCGAGCAGCACGAACCGGTCCACGCACCTGGTCTCGGTGGGCGGCAGCACCTCGCGGCCCTCGACGGCGGGTGCCAGGCCGGCGGCGGTGAGCCAGCCGTGCGCGGCGTGGCCCTCGGGCAGCGCGCGGATGCCGGAGCGGCCGGCGGTGAGCGCCTCGAAGACCTCGGCCGGCTTCCGGCCGACCGGTGTGACCAGGCCGATCCCGGTGACCACGGCGCCCGGGCGGGCGGTGGCCGCGCTCATCGGGCGGCCACCGAGTCGAGGTAGCGGCGGCGCAGCAGCACCTTGCGGACCTTGCCGGTCGGCCCCAGCGGGATGTCGTCGCCCGCCACCACCAGGACCTGGCGGACGGTGGCCGCCGCGGCCTCGTCGAGGGCCGCGGTGACCGCCTTGGTGCGGTCGGCCGTCGGATCCGCGTCCGCGGTCAGGATCAGCAGGACGTCGGTGACCACCTGGTCGCCGTCCCGGACGGCGACCACCGTGCAGTCCGCCACGTCGGGGCAGGCGGCCAGTACCCGCTCCTCCGACATCGCGGTGAACAGCCGCTTGCCGTCGCCTAGTTCCACCGAGTCCACGGCGCGGTCGACGTGGTAGTAGTAGCCCTCCTCGTCCCGGTACATGAGGTCCCCGGTGAGGAAGCGGCCGCGGATCCGGGTGCGGAAGGTCTTGACCGAGTCGTTCCAGTAGCCGAGTGCCAGGGTGGGGGAGGCGGTGGCGAGTTCGCCGACCTCGCCCGTCCCGAGCGGCTCGCCGTCCGGGCCGACCAGCTCGCAGTCGACGAAGGCGTGCGGGCGGCCGACGCAGCGGCCGTAGCGTTCGGTGCCGGGTCCGTGGGTGATGAAGAAGTGCGAGTGGCCCATCTCGGTGGAGCCGAGGCCGTCCACGAACAGCGAGCCGGGCAGCCGGACCCGGCCCTCGCGGGTGACGGCTTCGCGGCTGCCGGCGGCGATCAGCCGGCGGATGTGCACCTCGTGCGCGCAGTCGCCGGTGTTCCACCAGAGCGCGACCGACGACAACTCGCGCTTCGCCAGGTCGTGGTGGGCCAGCTCGGCCCAGGTGGCGGCGAAGCCGATGACACCGGTGGGCCGGCGCTCCTCGATGGCGTCCAGCACACCGGCGCCGGCCTGCCGGGAGAGCAGGTCGAGCCGGGTGTGCGAGCTGAGCGCGAGGTTCACCGCGATCAGGGTGGCGGCGTGCGGCGCGGGCAGTGCGCTGAGCATCCGCTCCTGGCCCTGCGGGCGGGGCAGGCGCAGGCGGTGGCGGATCGCCGCGTACAGGCTCGCGTGGGAGTGGACGACGGCCTTGGGCATCCCGGTGGTGCCGGAGGAGTGGGTGATCGCCACCGGGTCGTCGGACCAGTGCCGGTAGGGGGCGGGGGCGGCGTCCGGGTCCCCCGAGCCGAGCGTGCCGACCTCCGGGAGCAGCGGGGCGCCCGGGTCGTGGCCGGCCAGCGCGGCGAGGTGCGGGGCGTCGGCGAGGATGCCGACGGCGCCGATCCGGGCGATGTAGCGGGCGGCGCGCTCCCCGTCCACGTTCGGGTTCAGCAGCGCCGGGATGGCGCCGAGCCGGGCCAGTGCGAGGAAGGAGAGCACATGGTCGGCGACGTCCGTCGCGTAGACCACCACCGGGTCGCGGCGGCTGACGCCGAGGCCGTGCAGGGCCGCGGCCCGGGCCCGGACGGCGCGGTCGAGTTCGCGCAGCGTGAAGGGCTGCCAGGCGGCATGGCCGTCCACCGGGGTGTCGAAGGCGAGCAGCGGTTCGTCCAGTCCGAGGCCCAGGGCCATCCGGTGGGTGAGGACGTTGCCGGCGCCGACGTCGGGGTCGTCCGCGAGAAGGGTGCGGATACTGCGGATGCTCACGGTGGTGAATCCCTCCCATGGTGCTGGGCGTACTTCGGCGGGGCGCGTCGGGTGCGCCGCTCGCTCGATGGCGGTGCGGGCGATACGGGGTGGCGGGGTACGGAGGCGGCGTGGTGTGCGGTGGCGGGGCGGCGCGGGTCAGCCGGCCGTGACCAGGACGGCGGCGGCCCGGTCCGTTCCCCCGGCGGACTCCGCCTGCTCGGCGGCGACGACGAGCACCTGGTCCGCGTCGCCGTCCGCGAGGAGCAGCGCCGCCAGGTCGAGCGCGTCCTGCGGCACCAGGCCGGGTACGGAGTCGGCCGGGCTGATCGACACCACCGGCCCGGTCAGGCCCCAGCGGGCGGCGATGTGTCCGAGCACGGCGTTCGGGTTGGACTGGAAGAACAGCAGGGGCGGCACCCGCCCCCCGGAGGCGGCGGCGTCGTCGATGGCGCGGGCGGTGGCGCGGTCGCCGCCCGCGCTGGCCAGCAGCAGGGCGGTCCGGCCGGGGGCCGGGGCGCTGCCGTGCCGGGCGCGCAGGCAGCGCTCGGCGGTCTCGGCGACCAGCGGATTGAAGGAGGAGGCGGTGAAGCCGGGGATCGGCGGGAGCGGCTCGTGGTGGCCCGGCTCCGGCCAGCGGGCTTCGGCGAGGACGCGCAGTGCGGTCACCGGGTCGCCACCAGGAGTGCGGTGTTGGCGCCGCCGAAGGCGGAGTTGAGCGTCAGCGCGTAGCGTGGCCGGTCGGCGCGCGGGCCGTCCAGCACGAGGTCCAGCCCGACGTCCGGGTCCGGGCCGAGCCAGCCGGCGTTCACCGGGAGCCGCCCGTCGCGCAACGCCCCGATGGTGACGGCGAGTTCGAGCAGGGCGGAGGCCTCCAGGGCGTGCCCGTGGACGGCTTTGCTGGAGCTCACCGGGAGCCGCCCGGCGTGCGCGCCGAACACCTGGTGCAGGGCATTGGCCTCGGCCCGGTCGGACAGCGGCGAACCGGTGCCGTTGGCGTTGACGTAGCCGACCTCGTCCGGGGCGAGGCCCGCCCGGGCGAGCGCGGCCCCGACGGCGCGGGCGACGCCGTCGCCGCTCGGCTCCGGGCGGCAGACGTGGTGGGCGTCCCCGGACCGGCCCCAGCCGGCCAGCCGGGCGAGCACGGGTGCGCCGCGCAGCTCGGCCCGCGGCTCCGCCTCGACGACCACGGCGGCGGCCGCGTCGCCGAGCAGGGTGCCGGTCCGGCCGGCGCTGAACGGGCGCAGCTCGCCGTCCCGGGCCAGCGCCCGGCCGGCGTCGAAGGCGGCGAAGACGCCCGGCTCCACCAGGTGGCCGGCGGCGACCAGCACCCGGGGGTGGCGGCCGGCGGCCACCAGGGCGGCGGCGTCGGCCACGGCGGTGCCGGCGGCGACGCAGGCACCGGTGTAGACGCGGGTGACGCCGGCGGTCCCCCAGGCGGCGGTGGCCCCGGCGGCGACGGCGGTGGTGACGGCCCGGGTGTGGAGGTCACTGTGCAGGGCGAGCAGGACGGGCATGCCCTCCCGGTCCGCCGCGGCCCGGCCGTCGCCGTCGGGGCCGTCACCGCCGCGCCCGGCGGGCAGGCCGGCCTGGCGGCAGGCCTGGTCCACGGCGGCGAGGACGGCGTCGGCCAGCGGCACCGGCTCGGCCAGCAGCGCGGCCCGGGTGGTCCGGCGCGCGGAGACGTCGAACCTGGTCACCGTGGTGAACGCGGTCTTGCCGAGGGCGGCCGCGTCGGTGAGCGCGTCCAGCCCGGTGCCGGCCGCGCTGAGCACGCCGACACCGGTGACCACGGGCCGGACGGCGGGCGGAGCGTGGCCGGTCATGACTGCGCGACCCCTGCGGTCCGTTCCGGCGGGGCGCCGGCGGCCGCCGCGAGGACGGCGGAGCGGAGCACCTCGACGGCGTCGTCCACCGTCCGGATCGCCTCGAAGCGTTCGTCGTCGAGATCCGGCTCGATGCCGTAGCGCTGCTCGAACTCGGCTATCAGCCACGTGAGTTCCAGGGAGCCGAGTTCCTCGGGGACGGTGTCGGCGGCGCGCTGCCCGAACGCCGCCAGGATCGTCAGTACCTCGGCCCGGTCGGGGAGGACGGGCTCGGTCACGCGGGGCTGCCGGAGGTGGCGGTGACGGCGGCGAAGCGCTTGGCGACGTCGGCGGTGAACTCGTCGAGCGTCATCAGCGCGGTGCTCTCCATCTCGTCGAAGTCGAACTTGATCCCGAACTCGTCCTCGACCTGGACCGAGAGGTCGGCCAGCGCGAGCGACTCCAGGTCGAGCCCGGCCGGGCCGAGGTCGGTGTCGCCGGTGACCTCGGAGACGTCGTACTGCATCTCGGTCAGGGCGGCGAGGACGAACTCGCGGATGCGGTCCTGCATGGTGTGCTCCTGTACTCGCGCGCAGCGGCGCGCGGATCGTCGGGGGAGAAGCAAGCGGCGGGGAGAAGCGGTGGGGAGTCGGGGACGCGGCGGTCCGGGTGCGGCGGGTCTGTCCGGTGCCTCCCGGCGGGGCCGGTCAGCGGGGCGGTTCGGCGGCGGTCGCCCGCAGGGCGGCCGGGTCGCGCAGCAGCTTTCCGGTGGCGGTGCGCGGGAGTTGCGGGAGGAAGGACAGCCGGCGGGGCCGCTTGTAGGCGGCGAGCCGCCGGGTCAGCCCGTCCCGGACCAGCGCGTGGTCGGCGTCCTGGTCGGCGGCGAGGTACGCCTCGATGGCGCCCTCGTCGAAGACCACGACGGCCTCGCGGACCTGGGGCAGGGTGGCCAGGATCAGTTCGACCTCGGTGAGGTCCACCTTCAGCCCGCCGATCGAGACCTGGGAGTCCCGCCGGCCCAGCACGGTGACCAGCCCGGTGGCCCGGTCCAGCTCCGCGGCGTCGCGGGTGTGCAGCCAGCCGTCCGACCACCGGGTCGGGTCGTCCAGCCCAGGGTACGGCGAGGCGGCCGTGCCCAGCTGCAACTCGCCTGCCACCAGGCGCAGTTCCATGCCGTGCACGGGACGCTTCGCCGGGTGCAGCGCGCCGTCCAGATCGGTGGCGATGACGCCGAGCTCGGTCATCCCGTACATGGTGCCCAGCGGTACGCCGTACCGGGCGGTGAAGGCCGCCGGCAGGCCCGGGCGGACCAGCTCCCCGGCCACCACCATCCGGCGCAGCCGTGGCAGCGCCGGGGGCGCGGCCACACCGGCCAGCAGTTCGGCGTGGAAGGGGACGCCGATCACGGTGGTCGGCCGTTCCCCCTCGTCGCCGACGGCGGCCAGGATACCCGCCGCCGTCATCCGCTCCGGCACGGTGAGCGGCGCGTGGGCGTACAGGCTGTTCAGCAGTCCGCCGACCAGTCCGAGCACGTGCACCATCGAGGAGAGCAGCAGCACCCGCTCGCCTTCGCCGGGGAAGTCCGCCAACCGCCGGTAGCAGTCGAGTTCACGGAGCAGGTCGCCGGCGGTGCGGGCGATGACCTTGGCCGGGCCGGTGGACCCGGAGCTGAGCTGGACCAGCGCGTGGCCGGTCCGGGCAGGTCGCCCGCCCGGTAGCCGGACGGCCATCGGCTCGACCTCGGAGAAGCCGCGCAGCGCCGCCGAGGGCCGGTGCTCGGACCCTACCAGCACCTGCGGGGTCAGCCGTTCGACCGCCAGGGCGATCTCGTGGTCGGTCAGCCGATGGTCCAGCAGGGTTACCTGGGCGCGCAGTTGCCAGCAGGCGAGCAGCGCGGCGACGAAGCCCAGGGAGGGCGGCAGTCGCAGCGCCGCGGTGCCGCCGGGGCCGAGGCCGGCCGCGGTCAGCCGTGCGGCCTGCTCGTCGACCAGGGCGCGCAGGGTGGCGCGGTCGACGGGTGTGCCGAAGCGCAGGCACTCCGCGTCCTCGGGGCCGGCCAGCAGGAACCGTGCCACCCAGTCGTCCGGGGCGTCGGCGTGCGGCGGTGAGGAGGGTGGAAGTGCGGGGAGGGAAATGCCGGTCAACGCCACTCCACGGAGAGGAGATTTGACATGGACGCCGTTCTCAAACCAATACGGTCAATTCCGTTGCCAGACCTTTGCACAGACGTTTGGTCAAATCAAGGTCTATACCAATCTGGTCCGTACCTTCTACGCTGCCGAAGCGGGACTGGTCCGAGCGCGGCCGTCCGGGAACGAGGATGCCCGTGGGACTACTCACGCTGGCCGGGATGGAGCGCGCGGCGCGCGCCCAACTACCACCGGAAATATGGGACTTCATCGAGGGTGGCAGTGGATCCGAACGCACCCTGGCGGCCAACCGGGAAATGTTCGGTCACTATGCACTGCGCCCCCGCACGCTGGTCGACGTCTCGACCTGCTCGACCGCCGTCCCGCTGCTCGGAACCGAGCTCCGGACGCCACTCGCAATTGCCCCGATGGCCTACCACCGGCTGGTCCATTCGGACGGGGAAACCGTGACCGCCCGGGCAGCCGGCCGGGCCGGCGCGGTGCTGGTCGCCGGAATCTTCGCCAGCCGCAGCCTGGAGTCCATCGCGGCCGCGGCGACCGGGCCGCTCTGGTTGCAGCTCTACTGGCTGCGCCGGCGCGACGCGCTCGCCGCCCTGATCGAGCGGGCCGAGGCGGCCGGCTTCGCCGCGCTCATGCTGACCGTGGACGCGCCCCGGATCGGCCGCCGGCTGCGGGACCTGCGCAACGGCTTCGCCGTTCCGCCGGACATCCGCGCCGTCAACCTCGACCCCGCGCTGATGGCCGCCAGCCACCGGGCCGACGCGGGCTCCTCCGGCATCGCCGAGCACGCCCTGGAGCAGTTCGACCCCAGCCTGACCTGGTCCGACCTGGCCTGGCTGCGGGCCCGCACCCGACTCCCGCTGGTCCTCAAGGGCATCCTGACCGCCGAGGACGCCCGGCTCGCCGCCGAACACGGGGTGGACGCCGTGGTGGTCTCCAACCACGGCGGCCGTCAACTGGACGGCGCGCTCCCGGCGCTGGCGGCGCTGCCCGAGGTGGTCGCCGCGCTCCCGCCGGAGGTCCCGGTGCTGCTCGACGGCGGCGTCCGCACCGGCACCGACATCGCCGTCGCCCTCGCGCTCGGCGCCCGGGCCGTCCTGGTCGGCCGCCCCGTGCTGTGGGGGCTCGCCGTCGACGGCGAGGCGGGAGTGGTCCGCGTCCTCGACCTGCTCCGCGACGAACTCGAGCACACGCTGGCCCTGCTGGGCCGGCCCACCCTCGCGGACCTGGACCGCAGCGCCCTCGCGCCCTGGCCCACCGCCCCCGCGCCCCGGCCCACCGCCTGACGGCGCGACCCCGGCCCCCGCCCCACCGCGCGGCCCCCGCCCATCCCCCCGCGCCCGGCCCACCGCCCCACCGCGCGGCCCCGCACCGAGCTCCGGACCGAAGTTCCGGGCCGAAGCACCGCACGCCCGACAGAGAGACCGACGACATGAAGAACCAGGACGCCTTCCCCGGCTGGGACTGGGACGACCCGGACGGCCTCGCCGTCCGCCTCGACGCGTTCAGCGCCGACGTCGCCACCTGCGAGAAGCTCGAACCGGCCGCCGGCGGCCTCCCGCGGGACCACCAGGGCTTCCGCGAACTCGGCATCACCGGAATCGAGTTCGCCGCCTTCCGGACGGCCCACCCGGAGGGCCTCGGCACTGACCTGACCGCCCTGCGCAGCCCCGGCGCCAGTACCGAACCCGGCACCCTCTACCGCGTCGACGGCGACCGCTGGTTCACCCAGCTCGACATCGGCCGCCCGCTGCCCTTCGCGGACGCCAGCGTGAACTGGGTCTACGCCGAGCACCTGATCGAGCACGTCACCATGCCGGTCGCGATCGGCTGGCTGCGCGAGGCCCGGCGGGTGCTGCGCCCCGGCGGCGTGCTGCGCGTCACCACCCCCGACCTGGCCCGCTACCTGGTCGGCTACGCGACCGACGACGGCTTCCTCACCAAGCACCGCCGGCGCCTCACCACCATGGGGTTCGGCCCGCCGATGCCGCCGCGCCCGGCCTTCCTGGTCAACCAGATCTTCCGGTACTACGGCCACCAGTGGATCTACGACCTGGACGAGCTGCGGCACGTCCTCACCCAGGCCGGCTTCGAGGCCGACGCGATCCGGCACTGCGCCTACCGGCAGGGCGTCCGCGCCGACGTCGCCGACCTCGACACCGCGTTCCGCACCGACGAGACGATCTACGTCGAGGCCGACCGCTAGGGAGTGTCGGCGAAGTCCCGCCTGATCCGACGCGACTTTGCCAGCACCCCCTAGGAGTTGTCCGACACCCCCCGCCGCGCTTTTGCGACGCGAACTGCTCGGACAAGCCCCAGGACTCCCCTCCGCGAACCTGTCCGGGCGTGACCGACCGGGCAGGCTCCGAGCAGGAGCGCCCGACCGCCGCCGTCCGATGGGATGACCATGCCCTTGCACCCCCAGGCCCAGGCCCTGCGCGAACGCCGTGCGCAGGCCGGCACACCCCCGCTCTACAGCCTCACCCCGGCCCAGGCCCGCGCCGCCGACCTCGCCGACATCCGGGCCGCCGCCGGCACCCCCGAGCCCGTCGCCGCCGTCGAGGAGCACCGGATCCCCGGCCCCGGCGGCGAGCTCGCCCTGCGGCTCTACCGCCCCGAGCCGGCCGGCCGGCCGCTGCCCGCGCTGCTCTACCTCTTCGGCGGCGGCTGGACCCTCGGCTCGCCCGACACCAGCGACGCGATCTGCCGCCGGCTGACCAACGCCGTCGGCTGCGTCACCGCCTCCGTCGGCTACCGCCTGGCCCCCGAGCACCCCTTCCCCGCGGCCGTCCACGACTGCCGCGCCGCCGCCCGCTGGCTGGCCGGGAACGCCGACGCCCTCGGTGTCGACCCGGCCCGGCTGGCCGTCGGCGGCGACAGCGCCGGGGGCAACCTGACCGCCGCCCTCACCCTGCTCGCCCGGGACGAGGGCGGCCCGGCCCTGCGCCACCAGCTGCTGGTCTACCCCAACACCGACCACCGCGCGGTCGCCGCCGCACCGCCGGAGCGGCACGACGACCCGCTGCTCTTCAACCGCCGCTCGGTGGCCTGGTACTGGGGCCACTACCTGGCCGATCCCGCCGACGGCGCCCACCCCTACGCCTCCCCGCTGCGCGCCCCGAGCCTGGCCGGGCTGCCGCCCGCCACCGTGATCACCGCGGAGTACGACCCGCTGTGCGAGGAGGGGGAGCACTACGCCGACGCGCTGCGGGCAGCCGGCGTCCCGGTCGAGTCCCGCCGGTTCGCGGGCATGCCGCACGGCTTCTTCGCCATGACGGGCGTCCTGGACGCGGCCGGCGAGGCCCAGCGGTACGCCGCCGATCGGCTGCGCGAGGCCCTGCGGTGACCGCCCTGCGCCCGCTCGCCCCGCCCGACGCCCCGGCCGTCGAGCCCCTCGCGCTGTCCGGACTGCACGCCTCGCTGTCGGATCCGCTGCTGGACGCGATGACCTTCCTCAACGAGGTCACCACCCGCTACCCCGGGGCCGTCTCCTTCGCCCCCGGCCGCCCCTACGAGGGCTTCTTCGAGCCGGAGGACGTCCACGGCCACCTGGACGCCTATCTGGACCACCTGGCGGCCCGCGGCCTCGACCGGGACGCCGTGCGCACCACGCTGTTCCAGTACGGCCCGACCAAGGGCGTCATCGCCGACCTGGTCGCCCGCACCCTGGCCAACGACGAGGGCCTCATCGTCGCCCCCGAGTCCCTGGTGCTCACCGTCGGCGCCCAGGAGGGCATGCTGCTGACGCTGCGCGCCCTCTGCGCCGGCCCGCAGGACGTCCTGCTGGTCAGTTCACCCTGCTACGTCGGCGTCACCGGCGCCGCCCGGCTGCTCGACCTGACGACCGTCCCGGTGCCCGAGGGCCCCGACGGCGGCCCCGACCCGCAGGCCGTCCGGGCAGCCGCCCGGGCCGTCCGGGCCGGGGGCGGGCGACCGCGGGCCCTCTACGTGGTGCCCGACTTCGCCAACCCCTCGGGCACCAGCATGCCCGTCGGCGCCCGGGCGAGGCTGCTGGAGACCACCGCCGCGGAGGGGCTGCTGGTCATCGAGGACAACCCGTACGGCTTCTTCGCCCGTGACCCCGGCGAGCGGCCGACCCTGAAGGCGCTGGACCGCCGCCGGCAGGTCGTCTACCTCGGCTCCTTCGCCAAGACCTGCTTCCCCGGCGCCCGGCTCGGCTACGTCGTCGCCGACCAGGAGGTGGCCGGCCCCGGCGGCCGGCGCTCGCTGCTCGCCGACGAGCTGGCGAAGCTGAAGAGCATGACGACGGTGAACACGCCCGCGCTCAGCCAGGCCGTCATCGGCGGCATGCTGCTGCGCCACGACTGCCGGCTGCGCGCCGCCAACGCCCGCGCGACGGCCTACTACGCGGCCAACATGACGGCGCTGCTGGGCGCCCTGGAGCGGGAGTTCCCGGCGGCGGAGCGCCGGCGGCTGGGCCTGTCCTGGAACGAGCCGGAGGGCGGCTTCTTCGCCGTGCTGACGGTGCCCTTCACGGCCGACGAAGCGGCCATGGAGCGGTGCGCCAGGGACTTCGGAGTGCTCTGGACGCCGATGGCGCCGTTCTACCCGGCGGGCGGGGGAGAGCACCGGCTCCGGCTCTCGGTCAGTTCGCTGACGGAGCACCAGATCGACGCCGGCGTCGCCCAGCTGGCCCGCTTCATCCGGGCGCAGGCCCGGTAGCGACACGGACGAGGGCGGGGCCGGGGCTTGAGGAAGCCCCGGCCCCGCCCTCGTACCGCACGGGGAACGCGCGGGGCTCAGCGCACCCGGGTCGAGAACAGGCGGGCCGACCAGTACACGGACACCACCGTCATCAGGACGACCACCAGCAGCCCCTGCCAGACCACGCTGTCCCCGACATGGCCGGAGAACAGCGCCCGCATGCCTTCCACGGCCCAGTAGAAGGGGTTCCACTTGGCCACGTTCTGCAGCCACACCGGCGCCAGCACCAGCGGCAGCAGGACGCCGGAGAGCAGCGCGATCGGCTGCGCGAGGGTGTTCACCACCGGCGCCATCGCCTCGTCGGCCGGGAGCACCAGCGCGATGCCGTAGGAGATCGCCGAGGTCATCAGGGCCAGCAGGCCGAGCAGCAGGTACGCCAGCAGCAGGTCCAGCGGTGCCACCCGCAGCCCGAACGGCAGCGCGATCAGGGTGATCAGGACGGCCTGGACGAGCAGCGCCACCGTCTCGCGCAGCGCCCGGCCGAGCAGCAGCGCCAGCCGGCTCACCGGGGTCACCCGGGACCGTTCGATGATCCCGGCCTTCAGCTCGCCGAGCAGGCTGAAGCCGGTGTACAGGCCGCCGAAGATGCAGAGCACCGCCAACAGGCCCGGTACGTAGATCTGGTAGGCGTCGGCGTAGGTGATCGCGCCCATCGGCGCCAGCACCGTCTTGAGCAGCGGGGCGAACAGCAGCAGGTAGAAGAGGGGCTGGATCAGCCCGACGGCGATCCAGATCGGGGTTCGCCACATGATCAGCAGCTGTCGCTGGAAGACCAGCCAGGTGTCGCGGGCGAGCTTCATGGGGGCCTCTCGGGGATCAGTGCTCAGGACTGCTCGATGGAACGGCCCGTCCGGGCCAGGAACACGTCGTCCAGGCTGGGCCGCTGCAGCTGCACGGTGCCGGGCACGACGCCCGCCCCGTCGAGGGCGCGCAGCAGTCGCGGGATCGCGGCCGCGCCGTCGTCGAGGTAGAGCCGCAGGTCGTCCTCGCCCTGGGTCTCCAGGCGGTGGAGGTACGGCTGTTCCCGCAGCGCCTTGGTGGCGCGTTCGGCCTCGCCGGCCGCCAGGCCGACCAGGACGACGTCGCCCGAGATCTCCCGCTTCAGGCTCTCCGGGGTCCCCTCGGCGACGACCTCGCCGTGGTCGACGATCGCCACCCGGTCGCAGAGCGCGTCGGCCTCCTCCAGGTAGTGCGTGGTCACCACGACGGTCAGGCCCTCGGCGTTCAGGCGGCGGATCTCCGCCCACACCTGCACCCGGCTGGCCGGGTCGAGCCCGACGGTGGGTTCGTCGAGGAAGAGCACCTGCGGCGCGTGGATGACGCCCAGTGCGATGTCCAGCCGGCGGCGCTGGCCGCCCGAGTAGGTGCGGCACGCGCGGTCGCCGAACTCGGTGAGCCCGAAGGCCTTCAGGGCCTCCTCGGCCCGCTGCTGGGCCAGGGTCTTGCGGGCGCCGTACATCCGGGCCTGCATCACCAGCTCCTCGCGGGCGGTGACGGCGTCGGCGGTGCCGCCGCCCTGGGCGACGTAGCCGATCCGCTGCCGGACTCCGGCCGGGTCGGTCAGCAGGTCGACGCCGGCGATCCGGACCGCACCGCCGTCCGGCCGGATGAGGGTGGCGAGCATGCGCAGGGTGGTCGTCTTACCGGCGCCGTTGGGCCCGAGAAAGCCGAAGATCTCGCCTGCGGCCACGTCCAGGTCGATGCCGCGGACGGCGTCGACGGCAGCCTGGCCGCGTTGTTTGGACGGATAGGACTTGCGAAGTCCTTTGGTCTCGATCAACCAGAACTCCCGTGCGGGGATGGATGTGCCACGTCGACGACGTCCAGCGCACACAGGGCTGGACGGTCCGTGCGGGGAAGGTGGCCGGGGCACCTGGGAAGCGGTGCTTCGCGCCACACTAGGGTCTGCGGCGCCCCGGATACAATGGCCTAGACCAATGGATTCGATCGTTCTGCCCCGGTTCCGACCAGCGCCTCCAGTCGGTCGGCCGCCGTCAGGGCCCCGCCGCCGGACCGCAGTTCGGCGCCTACCCGGGCGGCCGCCGCGCGGTGCTCCGGCGCGTCGAGGACGGTGCGCAGCGCGGCCGCCAGCCCCTCGGGCGTGACGCGCGCGAACGGCACCCGCAGCCCGGCGCCGGCCGCCGCCACCTGGGCCGCGACGAACGGCTGGTCGTGTCGGATGGGTGCGGTGACCAGCGGGATCCCGTGCGCCAGCGCCTCGCCGACGGTGTTCATCCCGCCGTGGCACAGCACCGCGTCCAGCGCTCCCCGCGCCATCAGCTCCAGCACCGGCGCCCGGTCCACGGCCACCGCGTGGCGCGGCAGTTCGGGCAGCAGGGCGGCGGGCGCGGCGATCACCGGCTGGACGTCGTCCCCGCACAGCGCTAGGGCCCGGACGGCCCGGGCGTGGAAGTCCGCGCCGAGGTCTCCGGCCAGCGTCCCCATGGTGACCAGGACCCGGCGCCGGCCCGGCTCCAGCCGTTCCCAGGGGAAGGCCGGGTCGGCCGGCCGTTCGGCGAGCACCGGCCCGACCAGGGCGTAGTGGGCCGGGAGCGGTGCCGGACCGGCCAGCGCGGGACCGGTCGTCGCCAGGACGAGGGCGGGGGAGAAGCGCGGGTCGGTGTACTCCTCCTCCGGCAGTCCGGCCCGTCGCCAGAGCCCGGTGAGCAGCCCGGTCATCCAGGCCTCGACCTTCGGCAGCGCCCGGAACGGCCGCCCCAGCTCCATCGCGCCCGGCGCCAGGCTGGCCCACGGCAGACCGTGCCGGTGAGCGACCAGCGCGCCCGCGGGCGTGTGCTGGTCGACCAGCAGCGCGTCCGGCCGGTACTCCCGCACCGCCGCGTCCAACGGCTTCGCGGTGAACCGCGCGTAGGGGACGATGAAGCCCTCCCAGAGCGAGCGCAGGGCGGCCAGTCCGTGCCCGCCCTGCGTCCGGAACGCCCGGGTGCCCGTCCCCAGGACGACCGCCCCGGGGCCGAGCAGCGGCCGCAGGACCGACTCGGTGCCGGTCCAGGCGACCTCGTGGCCGCGCGCGGCCAGCTCGCGGGCGATCCCCACGACCGGATTGACGTGTCCCGTCAACGGCGGTACCACCAGCAGGAATCGGCTCATCGGACGGGCTCCTCGGCGGGCAGCAGCCGCTGCACCTCGGCGACGGTCAGGGCTTCCAGCTCGGCCAGGTCCAGCCCGGCACGGTGTGCGGCGAGGCCGGCGGCTGCCCCGAAGTGCCCGCACAAAAGGGCATCGAGCACCGTCAGTTCGTACTCGTCCAGCAGCAGATCGGCGTCCAGTCGGGCCTGCGGGGTGACCAGCGCGGCCCACTCGGGCGGCGCGCCGGCGGCCCGGGCCAGCAGGGCTACCAGCTCCGGACGGACCTGGGCGGCGGAGGATTCGGGTTCGGAAGAGGTCATGGGGGCTCCACCTGCTCGACGGCACGGGGGCGAATTGAGACTGCGAAGGGCCCGAGATCACTTGTGCGACCCGTCGGGCGTCGGAATACTAGCCCGCGTGACAGCACTGGAGGCAGTGGCCGTCCACCTCCCCCACCACACCGTGCCCATTGAGGCAGTGGGCGAGCGGATCGGCCTGACCCCGCGTCAACTTCGACTCTTCCGCCGTTTCCACGGTCTGGACCAGCTGCGGCTGGACCCGGACGGGAAGCTGCCCGACCTGCTCGGCGCCGCCGTCGAGGCCTTACCGGAGCTGCGCGGACGCGAACGGCACGTCCGTTTCGTGATCCACGCCCGCAGCATGCCGGTGGCGGTGCCGTACCCGCTCAACCCCCTGCACGAGCTGCTCGGCCGGTACGGCCTGGCGCACGCCTCGGCCTTCACGGTGACCCACCACGCCTGTGCGGTGGGTCTGCTGGCCGTCGACCTGGCCGGCCGCCTGCTCGCCGGGCAGGACGACCCGGAGGCCCTGGCGCTGGTGCTGGCCGGCGAGAAGACCTTCACCAAGGACGCCCAGGTGGTGCCCGAGACCGGGATCTTCGCCGAGGGCGCGGCCGCCTGCCTGGTCCGGGCCACCGGCGAGCGCAATCGGGTGCTCTCCTACGCCGTCCGCCACCGCCCCGAGTTCGACGGCCGCCTGGCCGGGGACGCGGACCTGCTGGCGCGCTACCAGCGGGAGTACCCGGTGGTGATGATCGAGGCGGTCGAGGCCGCCCTCGACCAGGCAGGTCTGGACCTCTCGGACCTCGCCCTGGTGCTCCCGCACAACGTCAACCAGGCCTCCTGGCGGATGATCTGCCGACGGATCGGGTTCCCGGTGGAGAAGGTCGTGCTGGACAACGTGCGCTCCGTCGGGCACAGTTTCGCTGCAGACAGCCTCATCAATCTCCACACCGCCACCACGCGGGGGCTGCTCCACCGGGGCGACCGCTACCTGATCGCCGCCGCCGGTGTCGGAGCCACCTTCTCCGCCATGGCCGTCGAACACTGACGCATCGTCGTTTCGGCGCACCCGGGCGACGCATCGGCACGGCGAGGACGACCACCACGCCTCCGCCCGCCGACCCATTCACCTCTCACGCACGACGGGACGGGACATCCATGCCAGAACCCGCGGTCCAGACCACTGATGTCGAGCTGCGCGACCGGATCCTGCGGAGCATCGGCGAGCTGCTGCCGCGCGTCCTCAAGCGCGACCTCCCCGAGATCCCCGAGAACGCCTGCCTCTTCGACGACCTCGGCCTGACCTCGGCCGGCACCATCGAGCTGATCCTCGAAGTCGAGGAGACGCTGGACATCCAGGTCGACGTCGAGCAGATCGGCGAGGACGACCTGCGCTCGGTGACCAGCCTGGCCGACTACGTCGCCGGGCACATCATCCCCGAGGACTGACCGGGTGGCCGCCGATTCCGCGCCGCCGCTCGCCCTGGGCGTCACCCGGATCCTCGCGCGGTCCTTCGACGGCAGGTCGGAGACCTCGCTCGACCCGGACCTGCGGGTGTTCGTCACGGACCTGGTCCGGCCGTACGGCCTGCCGGTGCGGGAGGACCTCCTCGCCGAGGGCGTCGGCCACTCCTACGAGGAACTGGCGGAGGGCCTGCTGGCCGAGGCGCTCGCCGACGGCGTGCCGGTGGACCTGCTGATCCTCGCCTTCGACTCGCCCGACGTGCGCCCGGGGGCGCCCAGCTCGCTGGCGCTCAGCCGGTCCTGCCCGGGCACGCCGCTGGCCTTCGCCCTCTGCGACCAGGGGTCGGCGGTGGCCTTCAGCGCCCTGCGGGTGGCCGCCGAGTACCAGCGCACCGGGGCCTGCCGGCGGGCGGTGGTGGTACTGGCGGAACAGACCGCGCTGCACTACCGGCCGGCGGCGCCGGTCGACCTGCCCGAGCGGCACAGCGTCGTCGTGCTCGTCCTGGACGAGACCGCCGACGTGGAACTGACTGTGCGTCAGTTCTCCGCGCTCGACGGCCGGAAGGCGGCCGAGGTGGTCGGCGCGGAGGTCGGAACCCTCGGGGCCGACGCGGCCGTCCTGCTGGGCTCCGGCCTGGCGGCCGAGCCGGTCCCCGGGGTGGCCGCCGCGGCCGGTCTGCCGTTCGCCGGTCTGCCGTTCACCGGTCTGCCGTTCACCGGCCTCTGGGCGGAGCTGGCCGAGCGGCTGCCCGAGTGGCAGGAGAAGGGGCGGCCGGTGCTGGCCGCCGGTTTCGACCGCAGGCTGGGTGTGCTGAGCACCCTGACCCTTCGGGCCGGCCCGTGACGGCGGGGCCGGCCACCGACACCGCCTCCGCGTCCACCTCAACCTCCGATGTCGCCTCCACGTCCGACACCGCCTCCACGCCGGACACCGCCGACCGGGTCGACCTCTGGACCATCCCCACCGACCAGCCGGACGAGGTCGTCCGGAGCCTGCGAAGCCTGCTGGACCGTGACGAACTCGCCCGCGTCACCGGCCGGGGCCCCGCCCGCGATCCCGTGGCCGGCCGGCGGTTCACCGTGGTGCACGGCGTCGTCCGGCTGCTGGTGGCCGAACGCCTCGGCCTGCACCCCGCCGAACTCGCCTGGCGGTACGGCCCGCACGGCAAACCCGAACCGGCGGTGGGGCACGAGCGGGTCGGCGTCAGCTACTCCGGCTCCGGCGCCCTGGCCGTGCTGGCCCTGACCGCGGGGCGGCCGGTCGGTGTCGACGTCGAGGAGGTCCACGACGCCCGGGTGGCCACCCGGGTGGCCGAGCGCTACTTCCCGGGCGCCGAGGCGGAGTTCCTCGCCCGGTCGGCCTCGCCCGCCGTGCTGGCCGAGCGCTTCACCACCCTCTGGTGTCGCCGGGAGGCCTGCGTCAAAGCCTACGGCGGCCGACTGGTGCAGGGCTTCGGGCTGCCGTTGGCCGGCCCGGCCCCGCTGCGTCTGGCCCACCCGGGCACGCTCGGCGAGGGCCCCTGCCTGCTCGACGACGTCCCGGTGCCCGGGCCGTTCCGCGCCGCCGTGGCGGTGCTCGGGGAGCAGCCGTTCCGGCTGCGACGGCACCGCTGGAAAGCCTTGTCAGAGGCCTGCCAGCCTTTCTGGCACCGGAACTGACGGTCTGTCGGCGCGCCCAGAAATCTGGTCTGTACCACTTCGCCGGGCCGCTGATAGCGTCCCGACCCGCACTCCGCTCCAACCCCAGGCCGGCCGAAGGGCGCGTACGACGTGAGAGAGACCAGCCGGCGGATCACCGTCCGGTACAGCGGCGCGAGCAGCGGCTTCGGGCCGCTGACCCTCGGCCAGGACAACATGATCCGCTGCATCCGGCGGGACCGACCCGAGCAGATCAACAAGGAGTCCGTCTGGCCGGTCCCCGACGGGACGACCCTGACGGCCGCGCTCGACGCCGTGCGGCGGCTCGTCGAACGGCACGACTCGCTGCGGACGGTGTTCCCGCCCGGGCCGGGGCCGGACGCCTTCCCCGAGCGTCAGCTGGTCTGCGGCGAGGGCGAGTTCGGCGTCACCGTGGTGGACAGCCGGTCGACCGGCGGGGCGGCGGGGATCGACGCGCTCGCCGAGGAGCTGGGCCGCGCCGACGTCGCCGTCCCGTTCGACCTGGCGGCCGGGCCCCGGCTCCGGTTCACCCTGCTGACCGAGGACGACCACCCGCTCCGGCTGGTGGTGGTCGTCTGCCACGCGGGTGCGGACGGCGCCGCGACGACGCTGCTCATCGAGGACTGGTTCGCCCTCGCGGCCGGCAAGGAGCTCCCGCCCGTCACCGCCCGGACGCCGCTGGAGGTGGCCGCGGTGGAGCAGAGTGACCAGGGCCGGCGCAAGGCCGCCGCCGCGCTGCGGCACTGGCAGAAGGTCCTGTCCACCGCGCCGCAGGCCGCCTTCGCGGACTCCCGGATCACCGGCCCGCCGGACGGCGTCGCCGCCGTCGTCCTGCGCTCGCGGCAGGCCGCCGCCGACCTGCTCGCCACCGCGCGGCGCACCGGCGCGAGCCCCTCCGTCGTCCTGCTGGCGGCCTTCGCGGCCCTGGTGGCCCGCCGGGCCGGCCGCGGCGACCTGGTGATGTCGGCGCTCTCCGCGAACCGCCAGCGCGCCGCGATGGCCGACCACATCGGCACCCTCGCCCAGGACGCCCTGATCGCCCTGGACACCGACGCGGTCGACCTCGACGAGGTGATCGGCCGGGCCAAGGCGGCGTCGCTCGCCGGCTACTGGCACAGCACCCTCCCGGCGGGTGCCGTCTGGCAGCTGATCGAGGACGTCGCCCATCTGCGCGGCTCCCGCTTCGCCCGCCAGGTCGTGGTCAACGACCTGAGCATGACCATCCCCGAGGCGATGTCCGACGCCCGCCCGTCCCCGACGAGCGACCCCGAACTGACCTGGCTGCCGGACCAGCCGGTCGCCGTCCGGCTGATGTTGAACATCCTGCGGACCTCGAACAGCCTGGAGTTCGCACTGGTCGCCTGCCCGCAGGTGCTCGACCGCGAGGAGGCCGGCCGTTTCGCGCTGGCCCTGCCCGCGCTGCTCGAAGCCGCCGCCCGGGGGCCGGTCCCGCTCGCCGGTCTGCCCGCGCTGACCGGTCTGGGCGGCGCCGTCCGGACCGGTGCGTGGCAGCGGATCGAGAACTCCTGGGTGGACCTGGACGCCGTCCGGGCCCTGGTCGTCGACGCGCTCGGCACCGCCACCCGGGTCGACTTCGTCGACGGCCGTCTGATCGCCCGGATCGCCACCGACGACCCGGGTTTCACCCCGCTGGTCGCCCACCGCACGGTGATCGAGGCCCTGCCCGGCCGGGACACCGCGATGGCCCCGCAGCACTACGTGGTCCATGCCGCCGCCCACCCGGCCGGCCCGCCGTGCTGGGACGACGCGACGGTGGTGGCCGAGGGCTCCGGCCGGTGCCCGGAGATCGCCGGCCGCCTCGCCCCGCGCTGAGCGCCCGGGGCGGGCGCCGCCCTGCGCCCGCCCCGGGCGGAGATCGCCGGCCCGGGGACTCACCCGAACGGGGCCGGGCCGTCCCACCGCCCGGTTCACCCCTGCGCGCCGTCCCAGGAACAGGCCGAGGTCGCACCCGAGGTCAGCCCCCACGGGCTGGGTACGTCACCGCTCCGGTCCGGGTCGCCGTGGTCGTTGTCGCCGTGGCCCGGGGCGCCGTGGCCCGGATCGCCCTGGCGCGGCAGGCGGTCGATCACCTCGACCAGCGCCGGGGGCAGTTGCGGCGCCAGGCCCCGGTGGCAGCGCGAGAGCACGTCCCGCCGGACGTCGTCCGGCAGCAGCGGCCGGTCCACCCGCGGCGGGGTCGGTCCGCGCGGGCGCGCTCCCGGCGGGCCCAGGGCGGCGGCGAGCTGGTCGGACCAGGCACGCCAGTAGTCGGCGTCGTCGGTCTCGCCGTACCGCAGGTGGTACAGGTGCAGGCAGTACGCCGCCGTGCCGCTGCCCGATCCGGCGGCGAACCGCCACCAGAACTCGGCGCCCTCCTCGCGGCCGGTGGCGTAGAGCAGCGCGGCGAACACCTCCGCTCCCTCCGGCTGGATCCGCCGCGCGTTGACCAGCAGGTCCAGCCCCCGGGCCGCGTCCGGGGTACCCAGCACCAGGGCGACCACCAGGCCCAGCTCGAAGGCGGCCTGTTCGTGCTCGGACGGCAGGTGGGTGGGCGCGGCCGTGAGCCTGGCCAGGCGCAGCGCGGCGATTCGCTCGGCGTGCGGCCGTTCGGGCCGGGGGATGTGCGGCGTCGCCGTCCCGCCCTCGGCCGGTGGCACGGCCCCTGGTGGCGTGGCCGGTGCGGCGGGCGCCTCGGCCGGGGGCCGGGGGATCACTGTTCGCCTCCCCGGTCCGGCAGTTCGCGCACACCGAGCCGTCTGGCCAGCCGCTCGCGGGCGTGCCGGAGGTTGGAGTGGACGGTGGCGACGGGCCGGCCCAGATAAGCGCCGATCACCTTGACGTGCAGCCCGAGCAGGTACCGCAGGACGACCACGTCCCGCTGCCGGTCGGGGAGTTCGAGGATCGCCGCATAGAGCCGGACCTCGTCCGCCTCGCTGTGCAGCAGGCCGTTGGCGACGTCCTTGAACGCTCCGATGACGGCCTCGAAGGTGACCGCCTCCACTTCGACCCGCTCCTCGCCGGACACCCAGTCGGCGACATGACGGTTCGCCAGCCGCCAGGCGTACGCGGCCGGTTCCTCGAACCGCAGGACGTGGGCCCAGTGCCGGGCGAGGTCCTCCTTGACCGCCTCGACGATCAGCGCCGCGTCCGCGCGGTTGCCTATCCGGGTCAGGGCGAGGGCCCGCCAGGCCGGCTCATGGGTCTCGCAGAACGCCGAATAAGCGAGCTCCAGGCGGATGTTGGCGTACTCCGGGCCGCTGTACCCGTGCTCGTCGGCGTCTCCGTGGCCGTCCCCCCGGCGGCCGCCCCCGCCCCCGCCCGGGCCCGCCGGCGCCGGTCCTCCCCGGTGCCCGAGTACCCGGACACCCCTGTCGATCGTCATCGAACCTGCCTTCCAGCGCCGCCGACCGACCGCCGGCCGCCCGAGGGTGCGGGCCCCGTGCCCGCGGACCCCATTCCACCAGGTTTCGTCACCGCAGGCGTTTGTGCGAATACCGACAGTCATTGCGTCCGATCTACGGATCATCGGCTAGCGGAACTCCACGGGCCGGAAGGGCGGTTGACGGGCCGGTAGCGTGGGCAACGACGGGTGAGTCCTGCGGCGGGGGAGAGCGATGAGCCTTTACGACGGTGTCGACCTACGACTGAACGTGCCGCACTCGGCCCGGATGTACGACTACTTCCTGGGCGGCATCACCAACTTCGCCGCCGACCGCGAGGCGGCCGGCCAGGCGCTCGCCGCGCTCCCCTGGGTGCGCGCGACCGCGCGCGCCAACCGTGCCTTCATGCACCGCTCGACGCGCGCCCTCGCCGAGGCCGGCCTGGACCAGTTCCTCGACATCGGCACCGGCATCCCCACCTCGCCCAACCTGCACGAGATCGCCCAACAGGTGAACCCGCGGGCCCGGGTGGTCTACGTCGACAACGACCCGATCGTGCTCTCGCACGCCCAGGCCCTGCTCACCGGGGCCCGCGAGGGCCGCACCGCGTACGTCGAGGCCGAGCTGACCGAACCGGCGGCGCTGCTCGCCGCACCCGGTCTGCGGGACACCATCGACCTCGCCCGCCCGGTCGCCCTCTCCCTGAACGCCGTCCTGCACTTCGTCCCCGACGACCCCGAGGCGCCGGACGGCCCCGACGGCGCCGACGGCGCCGCGGGGCAGCGCGCCCACGCGATCGTCGAACACCTGAAGGCCGCCCTCGCGCCCGGCAGCGCCCTGGTGCTCTCCCACGTCACCGCCGACTTCGCGCCCGAGGAGATCGCCCGGCTGGCCGGCATCTACCGCGCCGCGGGCGCCCCCGGCCAGGCCCGCGCGCACCATGAGATCGCCCGGTTCTTCGACGGCTGGACGCTCCTCGCCCCCGGGCTCGTCCCCACCCCGCGCTGGCGCCCGGCCGGCCCCGAGGACACCGCCGTGTCCGACACCGAGGCCTCCCTCTACGCGGCCGTGGCCATCAAGCCGTGACACCGGCGCGCCGGCCCGCGCCGGTGCGGCGCCCGCCGTGCCCGCACCCCGTGCGGGTGCGCCCGCACGGGACCAGACTGGTCGTGGAGCCCGCCCCGAGGAGCGAGGAGAGTCATGCTGCTCGGACTCACCACCGCCCTGGTCGCGACCGTCTGCTTCGGCTTCGGCTCGGTCTTCCAGGCGCGCGGCGCGCGGTCGGCGCCGCGGTCGGACCGGGTGCGGGTCGGGCTGCTCGCCGCCCTGGCGCGCTCCTGGCAGTTCCTGCTCGGGACGGCGCTGGACATCGGCGGCTTCGTGCTGAGCGTCGTCGCGCTGCGCAGCCTGCCGCTCTTCCTGGTCCAGGCGGTCACCAACGCGGGTCTGGCGGTGACGGCGCTCGCCGCGGTCTGGCTGCTCGGCGCCCGGCTGCGGCGCGGCGACGTGGCCGCGATCGTGGCCGTGGTCGCCGGGCTCACCCTGCTGGCCCTCGGCTCCGGGCGGGAGGGCCGTGAGCACGCCGCGCCGGCCTTCCACTGGGCGCTGCTCGGGACCACCGTCCTGATGCTGCTGCTCACCCTGGTGCTGGCCCGCCGGGGCGGCGGCGCCGCGGCGGCCGGTCTGGGCCTCCTCGCCGGGGTCGGCTTCGGCGTGACCAGCCTGGCCGTCCGGGTGCTGGACGTCGGCGGGGTGGCCGACGTGCTGACCGACCCGGCGGCGTACGGGCTCGCCCTGGGCGGCCTCGGCGGCTACCTCGCGTACGCGCTCGCGCTGCAGCGGGGCACCGTGACGGCGGCGACGGCGGCCGGGACGGTGACCGAGACCTTCGGTCCGGCCCTGGTCGGCGTGGTCGCGCTGGGCGACGCGGCGCGGCCGGGCTACGCCTGGTGCGCGCTGGTCGGCTTCGCGGTGGCGGTCGGCGGCACCTTCGTGCTCTCCCGCTTCGGCGAGGTGGAGGCCGAGGTGCGGCCGGTCGCGGCGGCGGCCGACGGCCGGAGCGAGGCGGCCGCGATCCCACCCCGGTAGCCCGGACGGCGCCCCCGTGCGAAGGTGACTTGCCGGACAAAACGGACGGCCAGGTGTGGGAAGACGGGAGCAGCCATGGTGGACGAAGGCCGTCACCGGCCCCGGCGGCCGGACCGGCCCGGGGCCCCTGCCGCCGGGCCGCCGGTGGCGCTGGTCACCGGAGCCTCCTCCGGCATCGGCGCGGCGACCGCCGCCCGACTCGCGCCGTCCGGCTGGCAGCTGCTGCTCTCCGGTACCGACCGCACCCGGCTGGACGCGGTCGCCGCCCGCACCGGCGGCCGGGCCCTGCCCGAGGACCTCTCCAAGCCGGACGGCCCGCAGCGCCTCGCCGAGGCGGCCCTGGCCGCCGCCGGGCAGGTCGACGTCCTGATCGCCAGTGCCGGCCTCGGCTGGCGCGGCCCCTTCGCGCAGACCCCCACCGACACCCTGGACCGGATGATCGAGGTCAATCTGGCCGCCCCGCTGCGGCTGGTCCGCCTGCTGCTCCCCGGCATGCTGGAGCGCCGGCGCGGCCGGATCGTGCTCCTCGGCTCGATGGCCGGGCAGGTCGGCGTCCGCGACGAGGCGGCCTACTCGGCCACCAAGGCCGGGCTGGCGATGTTCGCCGAGAGCCTCTGGTACGAGCTGCGCGGCACCGGCGTCGGCGTCCGGATCGTCCTGCCGGGCGCGGTGGACACCCCCTTCTTCGCCCAGCGCGGCACCCCCTACCAGCGTGAACGACCTCGGCCGGTGACCGCCGAGCGGGTCGCCGAAGCCGTCGTCGGGGCGATCAGCACGTCCTGCGACCGGCCCTTCGTCCCGCGCTGGCTCGGCCTCGCCGCACGCGTCCACGGCGTCGCACCGGGGGTGTTCCGGCGCATGGCGTCCCGGTTCGGCTGACCCGGGACGGGCACCGATGGACCGGACGCGCACCGCCCGCCGGGCGGCCCTCACCGTGGCGGGCGCCGAGCTGCTCCACCTCGCCCCGGCCGCCGTCCGCCTGCCGCCCGTGCGCCGCACCCTCGCCCGGCGCACGGCCGGATACGGCGACGCGGACCGGCACGTCGCGCTGACCTTCGACGACGGCCCGGACCGGCGCAGCACCCCGTACGTCCTGGACGCGCTGGACGGCCTCGGTGTCCGGGCCACCTTCTTCCTGCTCGGCACGATGCTGGAGCGGGCCCCGGAGCTCGGCCGCGAGCTGGTGGCCCGGGGTCACGAGGTGGCCGTGCACGGCTGGTACCACCGCCCGCAGTGGTACCCGGCCCCCGCCCGCGACCTGCGCGAACTGCGCCGCGCCACGGCGGCGGTCACCGAACTCTGCGCGGTCCCTCCGTCCTGGTACCGCCCGCCGTACGGCGTCCTGGCGGCCGGCCCGGCGCTGGCCGCCCGCCGCCTCGGCCTGCGCACCGTGCTCTGGACGGCCTGGGGCCGGGACTGGACCGACGACGCCACCGGCGCCTCCGTGTACGCCACCGCCCGCCCCGGCCTGTCCGGCGGCGCCACCCTCCTGCTGCACGACTCGGACTGCACCTCCGCCCCCGACTCCTGGCGCGCCACCCTCGCCGCCCTCCCCCTGATCGCCGCCCACTGCCGCACCCACGGCCTCACCCTCGGCCCACTCCGCGACCACGCCGTCCCGCCCCGCACGGGTCGGACCGGCTAGGGAGTGTTGGCAGAGTCCCGCCCGATCAGGCGGGACTCTGCCAACACCCCTAGACCAGCCCGACCTGGGCCAGGGCTGCCGCGAAGCCGGTCCGCCAGCCCTCCGGGGAGGCGCCGGCCGAGGGGGGCGGGGCCGGGCGGTCCAGGGCGGCGAGGGCGGTGCGGACCACGTCGGCCGGTCGGGCGGAGGTGACGTCGGCGTGGCCCAGCTCCAGCTCGTGCTGGAGGTTGTCCCGGCCGTGGCCCTGGACGACGTCCAGCAGGAGCAGGCGGCGGCCGAGTGCCCGGGCCTCGCTGCAGGTGTCCCCGGAGCTGGTCACCACCAGGTCGGCGGCGGTCATCAGGGCGGGGATCCGCTCGGTGTAGCCGAACGGGTGCAGGCGCGGACGGTGGCCGGCGGCGTGGCGCAGCCGGCGCTCCAGCTCGCGGTTGCGCCCGGCCACGGCGAGCACGTGCGGCCCGGCGTCCGCCAGGTCGGCGGCGGTGCGGGCGAGCGGTCCGAGCCCCCAGGAGCCGGACATCAGCAGCACGCACCTGGCGTCGGGCGGCACCCCGAACTCGGCCCTGGCCGCCGCGCGGGTGGGCGGGTGGTAGAACGGCGCCCGCAGCGGCGCCGGCAGCACGGCGATCGCGGCCTCCGGCCGGTAGCGCCGCACCGCGCAGGCCGCGACCTCGGAGGTGACCAGGAAGAGGTCGGTGCCCTCCTGCACCCAGAGCCGGTGGGGTGTCACGTCGGTGCAGAGCACCAGGTGTCGGAAGGCCGGCCCGCCGGCCCGCCGGGGCAGCCGGTTCACCGCCGCGGTGGCGGTGGCGAACACCGACACCACCAGCTCCGGCCGTTGCCGCGCGACCAGCTCCCGCAGGGCCGGGACGAGCCTGGTCCGCGCAGCGGCGTCGGCGAGCAGGGCCGGCCGGGCGCCGGGGCGCAGCGCGGCGAAGTGGAAGGCGTCGTAGACGCCGGGCAGGTCGAGCAGCCGGCGGAAGACCGCCTCGCCGACCGCGCCAGCGCGCTGTCCGAGCAGCGCCATGGCGTCCACCGTGGCGGTGGTCCAGCCGCGCGCCCGCAGCGAGTCGGCGCAGGCCTGGGCCATCACGTCGTGGCCCTGCCCGAGCGAGCCGGAGACCAGCAGGGCGTGCGGCACCGGGGGCGCCGCCTCAGGAGCCGCCGGCCGCGCGGCCGGCGCCCGGGCCGCCCTCGTCGCGGTACCAGTCCGCGTAGCGCCGCACGCCGTCCGTGAAGGTGGTCTTCGGCGACCAGCCGAGCAGCCGCTTCGCCTGGGCGGCCGAGATGCGGCGGCCGTCGTAGTCGGCGGCCCGGGCCTCGATGTGCGAGATGGAGACCGGGCCGAGCAGCCGGTCGACGGTGTCGGCGATGTCCCGGACGGAGACGGCGGTGGAGCCCTCCAGGGCGAAGGTCTGGTCCTCGGCGGCGGGGGACAGGGCGCGCACGTGGGCGTCCGCGAGGTCCTCGACGTAGACGAAGTTGCGGCTCTGCCGGCCGTCGCCCGCGATGGTGATCGGCCGGCCGGCCAGCGCGGCCTGCACGAACCGGGCGACCACCAGCTCGTCCCGCATCCGCGGTCCGTACGGGATGCCGTAGCGCAGGATGGTGAAGTGCTGCCCGTACAGCTCCCGGTGGCTGTGCACCAGCATCTCGGCGGCCAGCTTGGTGGCGACGTACAGGTGCCCGCTGCGCTCCAGCTCGATGGGCACGTGCTCGTCCAGCTCCTGCGCACCGCCGTCCAGCTGGTCGTCGGTGAGGGCGGCGCCGTAGACCCAGACGGTGCTCGCCAGCACGGTGCGGCTGAGGCCGCTGCGGCGGGACGCCTCCAGGACGGCCTCGGTGCCGTCGATGTTCATCCGCACGGCCCGGACGGGGTCGGCGGCGACCTGCTCGACGTCGGCCATGGCGGCGAGGTGGAAGACCACCTCGCAGCCGTCCAGGGCGCTGGTGAGGGCGGTCAGGTCGAGGATGTCGATGCGGGAGTGCTCGGCGTCGGCGTTGAGGTACTTGTCGGTGGTGTCCACCGCGAGCACCTCGTGGCCGGCTGTGATCAGCCGGTCCACGACGTGTGAGCCGATGAATCCGCATCCCCCGGTGACGGCTACGCGCACGGTCTCTCTCCTTGTCCGGCCTTCGCCCGGACCGTCCGGTCCGGGGGCGTCCCGGTGGTTCCGGTGGTTCGGGGCTTCCTGGTGGTTCCGGTCATCGGGACCGGCCGACCCGTCCGGCGGCCCCGGCGGTCGCTGTGGTTCCGCCGGCCCTGGCGGCCCCGGTGCTCTCGGCCGTCCCGGTCATCCGGCGAGCCGCCGGTGGACGGCGGTGACCGCCTCGATCACCTGGTCGGTCTCGTCCTCGGTCATGTCGGAATGCACCGGCAGGCAGATCTGCCGGGCGCAGAGGTCCTCGGCGACCGGCAGCGGCCCGCGCCGGTAGGGGGCCAGCACCGGCTGGAGGTGCAGCGGCAGGTCGTACACCTCGCCGGAGAGCCGCACCCCGTGCTCCTCGGCCACCGCCCGCTTGAACGCGGCGCGGTCGACGCCGGCCGGCAGCAGGGCGACGTACTTGTAGTAGTTGCTGCGGCAGTCGACCGGCTCGACCGTCGGCCGCAGTCCGTCGAGCCCGGCGAGCGCCGCGTCGTACCGCTGGGCCACCCGGCGCCGGGTCTCCACGAACTCCTTGAGCCGGCGCAGGTGCACCGCGCCGACGACGGCGTTGAGCTCGCTCAGCCGCCACGAGGCGCCGAACCGGACGTGGTGGTTGGTGGTGAACGAGCCCTTGCCCTGGTCCCGGTGGATGCGTGCCTCGTCGCGCAGGTCGGACGACTCGGTGAGGATCATGCCGCCCTCGCCGCTGGTGGTGACCTTGGTCGGGTAGAACGAGAAGGCGCCGGCCAGGCCGAACGACCCGGCCGCGCGCCCGGCGTAGCTGCTGCCGTGCGCGTGGGCGGCGTCCTCGACCAGCGGGATGCCCCGGCGGTCGCAGATCGCGCGCAGCTCGTCGACCTCGGGGGTGATCAGGCCGCCGATGTGCACCAGTACCACGGCGGCGGTGTCCGGGGTGAGGGCCGCCTCCAGCGTCTCGGGGGAGAGCGCGAAGGTCGCCGGGTCGACGTCGGCGAGGACGGGGCGTCCGCCGGCGTGGACGACGGCGGCGGCGGTCGCGTAGAAGGTGACCGCCGGGACGACCACGTCGCGGTCACGGACGTCGACGGTGCGCAGGACGATCTCCAGCGCGGCCGTCCCGCTGGCGACGGCCACGGCGTGCGACGCGCCGTGCTCGGCCGCGAAGGCCTGCTCGAAGCGCTCCGTCCAGGGGCCGAGGGTCAGCGCACCGGTGGCGAGGATCTCCGCCACCGCATCCGCGACGGCCGCGCGGTCGCCCTCGTCGAACACGATGCGAGCGGCTGGAACGCCCATGAGGCCACCTCCGGCAGCAGGATGATCAGATCATCGAGCGGGTTCGTTTCCGGCCGGACCGGACAAATCGGTCGGGCCAGGCACATCACGCTACTTCGCCTGCCCGTTCCCGGCCCGTCGTCACCGACCGCCCGGGTGACTGCCCCGGTGACCGGGCGGTCACCGGACCGCCGGGGCCCGCCGGACCCCGCCGTCCGCCCCGGACCACCCCGGTGGAGGGCGGGCCGGGGAGCCGGAAGGCCCGGCGGCTGCTCCCCGCGGTGCAGCTGACGTACTCCGTGGTCTTCGCCGGGCTGACGGTCGTCATCGCGCCGGCCGGGCTCTCCGTGGTGGGCATCCCGATCCTCGCCGAGATGGGCAGGGCGGCCGCCGGTACGGTCGTGATCGCGGTCGTGATCGCCCTGACACTGGTCCCGGCCCTGCTCGGCTTCCTCGGCGACCGGGTGCTCCCGCGCCGGGCCCGGCGCGGGAGCACCCGGTGCCGTGTCGGCCGGCTGCGTGCCGTCGCCGACGGCACGACCGCCGGGAGCCCGGTGGCCCGGGCCGCCGCCGAAGCGGAGCGGCAGCCGGCCAACGGCGGCACCCGCTGGGCCCGCCTGGTGCTGCGCCGCCCGGTGGCCGTGCTGCTGACCGGTGTCGCGGGCCTCGGCGTCCTCGCCCTGCCCGCCCTCGATCTGCGGCTCGGGCTGCCGGGCGCGGAGTCCCAGCCGACCTCCACCACGGTCTGACCAACGAGGAGATCGCCGAGCGGATGTACGTCAGCCCGTTCACCGTCCGGACGCATGTGCACCGCGCGATGTCCAAGCTCGACGCCCGCGACCGGGCCCAACTGGTCGCCATCGCCTACCAGTCCGGCCTGGTCGCGGCCGCCCGCGCGGCACGCCCGCCGCGCTGAGCCCGGTCGCCCCGCTGTACCCGGCTCCGTGGAGCCCGTCGCGCCCGCGAGCCCGGGCGCGACGGGTTGACGGGGCACCACGGCTGCTGCGGCCGCCGGGCGTTGGGCACGCGACCGGCCCCGCGCTGTCCGGCCCCCGGCAGCCGCGCTGTCCGGGCGGCACCGTTACCATGCGCACGATGGCCCGCCAGCGGGGCGGCCGGAGCTGCTTCCCCGGGTGAGCGGGGAGCGGGAGGGGTGAGGATGTCAGGCATGGGGTGGATGTCAGGGAACCGGCAGGAGCGGCGCTGGCCGGGGGTGGACCTGCGGATGGACGTCCCGCACTCGGCCCGGGTGTACGACTACCTCATCGGCGGCAAGACCAACTTCGAGGCGGACCGGACCGCCGCCCACGCCTCGGTCAAGGCCTGGCCGGCCCTGCCGACCTCGATGCGGACCACCCGCACCTTCATGCAGCGGGTGGTCCGCCACCTCGCCGAGGAGCACAAGGTCCGCCAGTTCCTGGACATCGGCACCGGGATCCCGACCTCGCCCAACGTGCACGAGATCGCCCAGGGCATCGCCCCCGAGGCCCGCGTCGCCTACGTCGACAACGACCCGATCGTGCTGACCCACGCCCGCGCGCTGATGTCGAGCACCGAGGAGGGCCGGACCTCCTACATCGACGCCGACTTCCGCGACGTCGACTCGATCATCGGGGCCCCGCAACTGCGCGAGGTCCTGGACCTGGCGCAGCCGGTGGCGCTCTCGCTGATCGCGATCGTGCACTTCGTCCTCGACCAGGACGACCCGCAGGGCATCGTGCGGCGGTTCATGGACGAGCTGGCCCCGGGGAGCTTCCTGGCGCTGACCGTCTTCACCGGGGACACCGACCCGGTGGGTGTGGGCGGAGTCGGCCGCGAGTACAACGCGCGTGGGATTCCCCTGCAGATCCGCGACAAGGACGAGACGCTCGCCTTCTTCGACGGCTACGACCTGCTCGACCCGGGCGTGACCCTGGTCCACCAGTGGCGGCCGGACGCGGACGCGGCGCCGGTGCGCGACCAGGACATCGCGATGTACGGCGGCGTGGCCGTCAAGCGCGGCTGAACCGCCCGCCGCCACCGGGGCGGCCCAGCCGGTGCCCGCCGCACCCGTCCCCGCCGTTCCCGTGCCCGCGTCGAGGGCGGGCACGGGAACCGTCAGCCGCCCCCTGCGGTCCGGTGCCGGGAGGTGCCGGACCGGGCGGCCGGGCCGGGAGAGCCCGGACGCCGACATCTGCTCCTCGTAGGAGAGGAATCCCGGCGAGCGGTAGGAGGCGTGGTTGCGCTGTCCCTCCGGCGTCGACTCGTGGCCGGTGGAGAACCGGGCGAGCTCCACGCCCCGGCGGTAGTGCGCCGCGAGCCCGTCCTGGACGTAGCGGACGCGTTCGCCGTCGGAGACGGTCCCGGCCGACCGACGCGCCGCGTGCGGTGATGACCGGGTGAGCGTTGGCCGGACCG
Organism: Kitasatospora sp. NBC_01246; assembly: GCF_036226505.1. Classification (NCBI taxonomy): domain Bacteria; kingdom Bacillati; phylum Actinomycetota; class Actinomycetes; order Kitasatosporales; family Streptomycetaceae; genus Kitasatospora; species Kitasatospora sp. NBC_01246. The sequence goes on from NZ_CP108484.1 coordinate 7,897,682, forward strand.
CGTCGTAGGGCTCGAACACTTCCTCGCAGTGGAACTCGACCTCGCGCGCGACGATCACACGTCCCCCGATCCGTGCGGCGGGGCCCTCCCGCCGTCCCGGGCGCATCGTTTGATGATCTTGGCCGCAGTGCAAGGCACCCGATACGTCCCCGAGGGGGCGGAGCGGACGACGGCGCCCCGGGACCTCCGGAGCGACGGCTGCCCGGCGGGGCGCGGTGGCACACTTCGGACAGGCCCCGGGGGTGACACCCCGCGGGGAAGCCGAGCCGGCTCGTACGGACGTCCCGTCGCGGGCACGAACAGCACCGAGCGGAGGGCCGCTGTGGACCGGATCGACCCCGCCGTACCGCGCCCCGTCGGCTCCACCGCGCCCCATCGCGGCCATCCCGGCCATCCCGGCCATCCCGGCCAGGTCGGCCAGGACTGTCGGGACGGCAGCTGGGTGGTCGGAATCGATGTCGGCGGCACCGGAGTCCGGCTCGCCCTGGCTCCCGGCGGGTGGCCCGCCGACCTCGCCGGCGCCCGGACCGACCGGATCGCGGCCCCGGCCCGGATCACCGCAGGAGGGCACGACGCGCAGGCGTTGCTGAGCCGTGTACTCCCCGCCCTGGGCACGCTGATCGCCGGCCTGCCGCCCGTCGCGCGGATCGGGGCGGTGGCCGTCGGGGCCACGGGCATGGCCCTGCTCGGCCGGGACCTCGCTCGCGAACTCCCCGTCCCGCTCGCCCGCGCGACGGGTGCGGACCGGTTGGTGCTGGCCGGCGACGCCGTCACCGCCCACGTGGGCGCCCTCGGACGTCGACCGGGTGTGGCCGTGGCCGCCGGGACCGGTCTGGTCGCGATCGGCGTCCACCCGGACACGGGCTGGCACCGGGCCGACGGATGGGGCCAACTGCTCGGCGACTGCGGCAGCGGCGGCTGGATCGGCCGGGCCGGCCTGGAGTCGGCCCTGCGCGCCCACGACGGCCGGACGGGCGGCTCGGCCGTACTGCTGGCGTCGGCGGAGCGCCGCTACGGCCCGGTGGCCGGCCTGCCCGCCGCCCTGCAGCCGCGCCCCGACCGGGCCGCCCTGCTGGCCGCCTTCGCCCCCGACGTGGTCGACGCGGCCGACGACGGCTGCCCCGTCGCGGGCGCGATCGTGCGGCGGGCGGGGGAGGAGATCGCGGACGCGGCCGCCGCAGCCGTCCGGGCCGTCGGGCTGCCCGACCCGCGGGTCGCCCTGACCGGGGGCCTGTTCGCCCTGGACCGCCTGCGTGGGGCGGCGCTGGCGGCGCTGACCGACCGCCTCCCGACGGCGCGCCCGCACCGCCCCGACGGGCCGCCACTGCTCGGCGCGCTGCGCCTGGCGGCGAGCGCCTCCGGCACCGCGCTGCCCTGGCCGGTCGATCCACCGCTGCTCGACGTCCGCACCCTGACGGACGGCCGGGGAGGACTCTGAGGCCCGGACCGGTCGGACGGACCGCGCCAACCGAACGCCCGGGCCCGGCCAACCCGGTGGTCGAGGGTGTACGGCCCCTCCCGAGGGCCGTCGCACGGCTCTGTGCCGCGGGCAGCGGCGGCTGCCCGATCGGGCAGCGTGCCCCCGTGGCCCGGAGCCGATCCAAGGAGGCGGTTGACACCGGAAGTTGGTCTAGTCCACCGTAGGGGAATGCCAGTCGGCGGCGCGGGGGCGCCTTGGCAGGAGTCCCCGTCGTGGGCATCAACTACCCAGCTGAAACGGTGAGTTGTGGCGGACCTGGCGTGTGGTCCACCGGTGTCCGGTCACGCCTTCGCCGTGCCCCGGCCCGTTCGGTCCTTCGGGCCCGTTCAGCCTGTCCGGCCGGTTCGGGTGGTGCCGGTGCCGGTGCCGGTGCCGGTGGTGGTGCCGGAGCCGCGCCCGCTGCCGACACCGGTGGGCGCCGGTCCGGCTGCCGCAAGGGGTACCTGATCGGCGTGGTGGCAAACGGACTCGACCTCTGGAGTGACCGGAACGGATGCCGGACGGCGCTGCGCCGGTCCACGGCGCGCCCAGCGCTTCGCCACCGCGCGCACCGGGTCTTCGGTCCACGCTCGGCCTCGCCCAACTCGCGGTGACAGCAAGACACCTGATGACCGAACGGAGAACTGGCATGCGCAGAATCTGTCTGGCCCTGCCCACCAACCGGGCCTGTGTCGAGACGATTTCGGCGATCGGCAAGGAGGCCGCGTACGCCGCCGAGCATTTCGAGGTCGAGGTGCACCTGGTCGTCCTGGACTCCTCGGACACGTCGACCTTCGCGGCGCACGCGCGCGCCGTGGCCGAACTGCCCGGGGCGGCGGGCGTGGTCGTGCACCACCTCGACGAGGCCCGGCAGCGGGAGTTCCTGGGGCGGGTGGTCGACGCCGCCGGCGTGGCCGAACCGGCCCGGCTGCTCGATCTGATGCTGCCCGACGCCGTCTCCTACGGTGCCTGCACCAACCGGGCGTTCCTGATCGCCGCCGCCCTCGGCTGCGACTCCGTCCACCGCCGGGACTCGGACAGCGACTACCAGGTCCTGGACGGGAAGCCGGTCTTCCCGATCCACCAGGAGCTGCTGTCGCTCGGGAAGCGGGCGGCCGACGCGGAGGCGGCCGTCACCAAGAGCGAGCTGGAGCCGGCGGACGCCGAGAAGCCGGTGTCACTGGTCGGCAGCTCCTTCATCGGTGAACTCTCCGTCGACGTCAGCGAGATCCGCGAGCTGGACCCGGCCCTCTACTACGACGTGGTCAGCCTCTGGGCGCCGCCCGTCTGGTCCGAGGAGGAGAAGCGGCAGCTGGTCGAGGCGTCGTTCACCGGGGGCGGGACGGACCCGTTCACCGCCGACGAGTCGGTGCTCGGTGCTCCCGACATCTGGCAGGTGGACATGTGCAACATCGGCTTCGATCACGAGGTCTACGAGCGCGTCCCGCTGCCGCCCGCGACCGAGACCATCGGCAGTGACTACTTCCTGCTGCACGTGGTCCTGGACGCCACCCTGCCCGGCGTGGTGCACAACCGGCACATCGTGAACTACTACACCCCGGGCCGCCGGAGCGGCGCCGGATTCACCGCCTACCAGCTGCGGTTCACCAAGTTCCTGCTGTCGATGCTCTACCTCTACCCCGTCTACGGCCGGATGATGGCGGCCGGCGGCGAGCTGCTCGACGAGCAGCACCACGTACGGGTCGACACGATCCTGGAGTTGGTCAGGGACAGCGCCGGGACGGACCGGGCGGAGAACGTCCACCGGCTGGACGTCCTCGACCGCTCGTACCGGCAACTGGGCGGGAAGTACGCGGAGTTCGCCGAGCACCTGACCCCGCTGCGGGAGCGCCTGCTCGACGAGGCCAAGGCGGACGTCGAGGACTTCGCGCGACTGATCGCCGCCTGGGGCCCGATGGTGGCGGCCGCCCGCACCGACGGCCTGACCGGCCCGGGCGGCAGCCCCGCCGGCGGAGCCGGTGCCACCGTCGGAGGGGCCGAGTAGATGACGGACGACATCAGCTTCCGCCTGCTGGCCGACGAGGACTGGGACGCCGTCGTGGCGCTGGAGTCCGACGCCTACGCGGCGGACGACCTCTCCGAGGGCCGGGAGGCGCTGCAGTCCAGGGCGCGTTCCTCACCCGACACCTGCTTCGTCCTGGAGCACGGGGGCAAGGTCGGCGGCTACCTGCTGAGCCTGCCCTACCCGCTCTACCAGTGCCCGGACCTGGGGCAGGTGGAGGAGGCCGACTTCCAGTCGCGCAACCTGCACGTGCACGACTTCGTCATCGCGGAGCCGCTGCGCGGCAAGGACGTGGCGCTCCGGTTCATCCGCCACATCCGCGAGGAGGCGCAGGAGCAGGGCTTCGAGCGGATCTCCATGGTGGCGGTCCGGCGCAGCGACATCCTGCTCGCCCTGCTGGGCTACCGCACCCACCGCGAGGTCGCCGTTCCGGCCTGCTACGGCAAGCGCGCGGTGTACATGTCCATGGAGATCTAGCCGCGCCCGCCGACCGGCGGTACGGCACGGGAGCCGGGAGCCGGGAGTCAGGAGGCAGGGCGAAGGGCACAGGAGGCAACGGACACCGGGCTCGCTCCAGCGGGCGGGCCGCCCGGCCGATGTTCTCCCCATGAGCACATGCCAGCCGCCCGTCGAGCGGCATGCCTCCTGGACCGAGCTCTTCTTCGACCTGGTCGTCGTCACCTCCGGCAGCCGGGTGCTGCGACTGGCGTAGGAGCGGATGGACCGCCTGATCAGGAAGCGGGGGACCGCGGAGCGCGTGCCGGTGGTCGAGGCGGCCTACGCCGACGTCCCGCACCTGGTGGAGCGGCTGGGCCTGTTCGTCATCATCGTGCCGGGCGAGGGGGTCATCCAGATCACGTCGGTGGCCGGGGCGTCCTGGCGGCGGATCCTGCGCTGGGCGCTGCCCCGCCTCGGGCTGACACTGCTGCTGGCCGGGTGGTCCGGCCACTTCGGCGTGGGGTGGCTGATCTGGGGGCTGACCGCGGCGGTGGCCTGGCAACTCCTGTGCGCGTCGGGCGTACCGGCCCGCCCGGCCCGGCGCCGTGGCGTGGGAAGGACGCCCGGGCCGCCGTCCGCCCGGGCCGTACTCGCCGTCCCCCCGGACCCCGTTCGCCGTTCGGCCGCAGTGATCGCGACGCGGCCTATACTCGGTCTGCTTGACCGGCGAACGGCACAACGGGGGGCGTTCATGGAGAGCTACACGGAGACTCCGCTGGGCCTGATCATCCTGGTCCTGGGCGGCGTCGCACTGGTCGTGCGGACGGTGTCCTTGCCGCTTCTGATGCGGGCTCAGCAGGCCACCCGCCATCGCGCGATCGGTCGCCTCGCGGGCCCGGGCGGGAGGGTGGCGGTGCCGTCGGGGCTGACCGCGGCGGCGGTCGGTGAACAGGTGCTCGTGCTGCTGAGCGCGGCCGGCCTGCTGGCCCTGCTGAACTCGACGATCGCTGACACCGACTTCGTCTACATGATGCCGTCGATCGTCTCGGAGAGCCCGCTGGCCATCGCCCAGGCCCTGGACGTCCACTTCTCCATCACCCAGCCGATCTACCTCATCCCGGCGGTGGTCGCCCTGCTCGGCTGGGTGTTCCTCTGGCTCCTGACGCAGCGCAACCTGCTGGTCGTCGGCATGCCCCCGGGGGCCGGGACGACCACCGGCAGTATCGTCCGGCTGATCGGCGGCTTCGTCCTCCGCGCGGTGCTCGGTGCACTGGTGCTGCCGATCGGGGTGGTCGAGGGTGCGCTGATGTTCCAGATCATCGCGCTCGTGACCAGCCGGCGCCCGCTGGCCGGCGGTGCCGGCCGCACGGCCCACGTCCCGCCGGATGCTCCGCCCGCCGCCCGGCCCGCGCCCTACCTGCCGATGCCCGCCGCCCCGGTCGACGCGCCGTGGTCCGTCCCCGCCCCACCGTCGACGCAGGTCGCGCCGGCTCCGCTGCACCTCGGGCGCGTCGAACCCGCCGGGCAGGCCGGACCCGCCTCACCCGCCTCACCCGTCGGGCACGTCCCGCACCAGGCGCTGTACCCGCACGAGCCGCGGACGATCGGCGGGTACCAACTGCTCGGCCGGATCGGGGCCGGCGGCATGGGGACGGTCTACCTGGCCCGTCGGGAGGGCTCGGCCACCCAGGTCGCGTTGAAGACGATCAACCCCGAACTCCTCGGGGAAGCCGACCTGTTGCGTCGCTTCGAGCGCGAGGCGGAGGTGCTGGCGATGGTCTCCGGCGCCTACACCGCCCGGGTGCTGGACGCCGGTGTGGACTCCGGGCGCCCCTACCTGGCCATGGAGCTGCTGGACGGCCGCCCGCTCGACGTCCATCTGCGCGAGCAGGGGCCGATCCGCTCCCCGGAGGCGCTGCGGGCCCTCGCGCTCGCGCTGGCCGTCGCGCTGCGCGGGGTGCACCGACTGGGGCTGGTGCACCGGGACCTCAAGCCCGCCAACATCATGCTGACGACGGCGGGGCCGCGGCTGCTCGACTTCGGCATCGCGGCGATCGTCGACGGCACCCGGCTGACCCGCACCGGCGGCGGCCCGGGGACGCTGACCTACATGGCGCCCGAACAGTTCGGCGACGGGCCGGTCGGCCCGGCGGCGGACGTCTGGGCCTGGGCCTGCTGCGTGGTGTGCGCGGCCCACGGGGGGAGTCCGTTCGCGGCCGCCAGCACGGGGGCGGTGATCCGCCGGATCGTCGACACCGGCCCGGAGCCGACGGCTCTGGCAGCCCTCGCCGCGCTCGACCCGGCGCTCGCGGCGGTGGTCGGCCGGGCGCTGACCGCGGACCCGCAGACCCGCCCCGGCGACGGTGGCGCACTGCTGGACCTGCTGACGACGCGCCACGGCCCGGGCAGCACCGAGCCCGACGCGGGCGCGCTGCGCGAGGAGATCACCCACGGCTGGCGCACCCTCGCCCTCCGGGCGGACCAGGACTTCCCCCGACAGTGACCGCCTCCCCGGTGCCGGAGCGGTAGCCGGAGTCCGCTCCGGTACCGGAGAAGACCAGGGCCCCGGCTCGGGCCGCCGAAAGGCTGACGGTCCTTGCCGTCCTACCCACGGCGGCGCACCGTCCGGCACACGGTGGCCGGCCGTCCGGCCGCGGGCTCGGGGCCCTCCCACAGGGCGAAGGGCCGGTACCCCAACGCCTGACCGACGACCTCGGGAGCCGTCGGCTGCCTTCCCTCGGGCCAGAAGATCAAGTCGCTGCCGTAGCCGCTCGGACAGCCGAGGGCCTTGCCCAACGCCACCAGCACCCCGCACGGCTCGGCATCGTCGGCACAGTCCGCGTCCATGATCCTCCGCACCCACGCAACGGCCGCTTCACGAGCCGTCTCCGTCACAGCCACTCCTTCCAAAGGGGGCCGAGCCCGGCGCGTCACCTGATCGGCCGGAAAGCTCCAGGGCGCCGGGCCGCTCCCACGGCCTCGCCGGTCCCCGCCCGAAGCGTGCCGCAGCGAGTGAAGGCCTGCGCCGGGCAGGCTCACCTGCTGGGGGCCTCGACGTGCACCCGCTCGGCCTCCCCGGAGGGCCGGCCGCGCGGGTGCACGTCGACGAGTGTCGGGGGCCGCCAGCCCGCGTACCCCTTCTCCGGCCGGTCGGGTGCCGCGGTGCTCGCCGGGCGCCCCGCCCCGTCGCGGCGCAGGATGGAGATCCCGGGTGCCCGACGACGGCACCGGCGACACGGGAGGCTGCGGTGAACGGGAGGCTGCGGTGATCGGAATGGCTGACATCAGGGAGTGGCGCGGCCACGCCGTGGTCGACGAGAAGGACCACCGGATCGGCACGCTGGAGTCGGTGTACGTGGAGACGGCCAGTGACCAGCCGTTCTTCGTGACCGTCACGGTCGGCCTGCCGTCCCGGCGGCGGCTGGTGTTCGTCCCGCTCGACGGCGCCGTGGTCGGGCCCGGCTACGTCCGGGTCGCGTTCGCCAAGGGCGTGGTCAAGCAGGCGCCCTCGATCGGCACCGACGACGTGCTGCCCGCCGAGGACGAACCGGCGGTCTTCGCGCACTACGCACTCGCCTACACCCCCGGCGCCGGCGGTGAGCGGCGGCTGGCCAGGCGCTGAGCGGCCCGGGGGAGGGGTGCGTACGGGTCGGCCGCGGCGGCCGCGATACCCCACGGGGTACGCTGGAGGCTCGGTCACGACGGCGGAAGGCGGCTCCCGGGATGCAGGTGGACGAGGAAGCGGTGGGCGCCGTCCTGAACCGGCTCCGCCGGGCCCAGGGGCAGCTGGCCGGTGTGATCGCGATGATCGAGGCAGGCCGGGACTGCAAGGACGTCGTCACCCAGTTGGCGGCGGTCTCCCGCGCCCTGGACCGTGCCGGATTCAAGATCGTGGCCAGCGGGATGCGCCAGTGCATGGCCGCCGCCGACGGGGATGCCCCGCCGATGAGCGAGGCGGAGCTGGAGAAGCTCTTCCTGACCCTCGCCTGAGGCCGGACGGCCCGGGCCCGGTCGCACGCCGTGACCGGCCGCGCCGATCGGCGGAGAATGGTCCCGGCGGAAGGTGGAGGCCATGGACGACATCGGCTTCGGCCGGGCGATGGAGGGCCTGCTGGCAGCCTCCCAGCGGATCGGCCCCGGTGAGCTCGCGACGGCCGTCCGGGACGCGGCCCGGGCGATGGGGCTCACCGACGCGCTGGTCCTGCTCGCCGACGTGCGGCAGGTGCAGCTCGCACCGCTGCTGCCTCCGGCGGCGGAGGGCACCGACGCTCCCACCGGGCCGGTCGTCGTGTCCGAGGTGCCCGATCTCCCCGGCTCGCCCCCGCACGCCGGCGCTCCGGCCCCCGAACGGTCGCCGAGCTGGGTGCTCCCGCTGGAGGGGAGCCCGGCGAGCCGGGCCTACTGCACGGGGGTGCCCCAGTCCGTGCCGGCCGAGGACGGGACCGGCCGGGTGCTGTGGCTGCCGATCGTCGACGGTGTCGAGCGGATCGGGGTGCTCCGCGTCGACGCGCCCCCGGACGCGGCCGTCGACATCGACCGCTGCCTGGCCCTGGCCTCGCTGGTGGGCCTGATCGTGGTGGCGAAACTGTCCTTCGTGGATGATCTGATCGACACCACCAGGGTCGTTCCGATGACCCTCCAGGCCGAACTGGCCTGGGCCTTCATGCCACCGCGCACGGTCGGCACCAGGCACGTGACGTCGACCGCGGTGCTGGAGCCCGCCTACGAGATCGGCGGCGACGCGTTCGACCACAGCTTCAGCGGGAGCCGGCTGCGGCTCACCGTCGTCGACGCGATGGGGCACGACCTCGCCTCGGGCGGGTCGTCGGCACTGGCGATCGCGGCCTGCCGGGCCGTCCGCCGAGCCGGGGGCGGGCTCGCGGACATCGCCGCCGTGATCGACCGGGAACTGGACCGGTGGTTCCCGGAGCGGCTGCTCACCGGGGTCTTCGCCGAGCTGGACACCTCGGACGGCAGGCTGAGCTGGGTGAACCGCGGGCACCCCGCGCCACTGCTGATCCGCCGCCAGCGGGTGGTACCGGCCGCGCTCGAACGGGCCGCCGAACTCCCCCTCGGGCTCGCCGGGTACGAGCGGATGCCCGGCACCGTCCACGAGGTCCTGCTGGAGCCGGGCGACCGCGTGCTCATCCACACCGACGGCGTCACCGAAGCACGTTCCGCCGCCGGCGAGCTGTTCGGCGAGGAACGGCTGACGGACATGATCGTCCGGGCCGCGGAGGCCGGGGAGGCCGCTCCGGAGGCACTGCGGCGGCTGATCCACGCATTGCTGGAGCGCCAGGACCACCGGCTCACCGACGACGCCACGATCGTCCTGGTGGAATGGCACCCTGCCCACTGATGCGGGGACCCCGCCCCGGCCGGCGACGCGGTGAGCCGCCCGCGGTTCCGTCCCGGATCCGGACCGGACGTGAATTCCCGGCGCGCCGTGCCCCGTTCGGCGCACCGGGGTGGGAGGCTCGTCTGTCCCCGCAGGGCAGCCGCCGACCGGCAACCGCCCCGCGCACCGAATGCCGAACACCAAACGCCGAACACCGCACCGCCGAACGCTGAACGCTGAACGCTGAACGCTGAACGCTGAACGCCGCACACCGCCTCCGCCGGACCGGCCGGACCCGCCCCACATCCACCCCACCACGACCCCCGGGCCACCACTGATGACCGTCTCCATCGCCCTGCTCACCCAGGATCTGCGCCTGCACGACAACCCCGTGCTCCGGGCCGCCGCCGAGGCCGCCGACGAGGTCGTGCCGCTGTTCGTCCTCGACCCCGAGGTCGACGCCGCCGGCTTCGCCCCGCCCAACCGGATGGCCTTCCTCGCCGACTGCCTCACCGACCTCGACGCCGCGCTGCGCCCGCTCGGCGGCAGGCTGCTGCTGCGCCGGGGCACCGCCGCCACCGAGACCGCCCGGCTGGCCACCGAGGTGGACGCCGTCTCGGTCCACGTCGCCGCCGGCGTGAGCGCCTTCGCCCACCGCCGCGAGCAGGCCCTGCGCGACGCCCTCGGCTCCCGTCTGCACGTCCACGACGGCGTGCTGACCGTGGCCGTACCGGGCGCGGTCAGACCCGCCGGCAAGGACCACTACGCCGTGTTCACCCCGTACTTCCGCACCTGGCAGCAGGCCCCGCGCCGGACGGTGCACCGCGCGCCCCGGGCGCTGCGCACGCCCGAGGGCCTCGCGAGCGAGCCCGTCCCGGCCGTCACGCCGGATTCGCCGGGGCTGCCGCCGGGCGGTGAGCGCCCCGGCCGCAAGCTCTGGCAGGGCTACGCCCTTGAGCGGTACGAGGAACTGCACGACGACCTCGCCGCCGACGGCACCTCGCGCCTCTCGCCCTACCTGCACTTCGGCTGCGTCTCCGCGGCCGAGCTGGTGGCGTCCGCCGAACGACGCGGCGGCAGCGGTGCGGAGGCGTTCGTCCGGCAGCTGGCCTGGCGGGACTTCCACCACCAGGTGCTCGCCGCCCGCCCGGAGGCGGCGCACGCCGACTACCGGTCCAAGGGGGACCACTGGCTGCCCGACGACGCGGAGTCCGAGGCCTGGCGCCGGGGCCGCACCGGCTTCCCCCTGGTGGACGCGGGCATGCGCCAACTCGCCCAGGAGGGCTGGATGCACAACCGGGCCCGGCTGGTGACGGCCTCGTTCCTGACCAAGACGCTCTACAAGGACTGGCGGACGGGCGCCGCCCACTTCCTGCGGCTGCTGGTGGACGGTGACTTGGCCAACAACCAGCTCAACTGGCAGTGGGTGGCCGGGACCGGTACGGACACCCGGCCCAACCGGGTGCTCAACCCGCTCGCCCAGGCGGACCGGCTCGACCCGGACGGGGCCTACGTCCGGCGCTGGGTCCCCGAGTTGGCCGACCTGCCCGGTCGCTCCGTGCACCGCCCGTGGCGGCTGGACCGCCCACCGGCCGACTACCCGGCACCGATCGTCGAGCCCGAGACGATCTCCGCCCGGCTCCGCCAAGCCCGCGGCCTCGACTGAGCCCCCGACCGAACCGTCGGTTCGGCGCCCCTCGCGGGCCCGTAGGGCGACATGACGAGCGGTCAAGTATACCGGCCGGAGGTGTTCGAGCGGTTCTGACACGCATGGTCCCCGCCGACGGGGGTAGCCGGGCGTGCACCACTGCCGCAACAGAAGGGGGGCGCACGGTGCCCGAGATCGTCGAGGACGTCATCGAGGCCTGTCTCGTCGGCCCGGAGCCCCGGCCGGTGCTCATGGGGCTCCGCTACGACCCGGCCGACCCGTTCGCGCTGTCGCTCGGTTTCGGGGCCGGTGCCTCGCTCGGACTGGAGGGTGCACTGTCCTGGACGGCGGCCCGCGAGCTGTTCGGGGAGGGGCTGCGCAAGCCGTCCGGTCTGGGGGACCTACGGGTCCGGCCGTGGGCTCCCGGCGTGATCGCCGTCGAGTTCCACGGCGACGGGGGCTGTGCCGTCCTGGTGTTGTCCTCCCGGGACATGGTGCACTTCCTCCGCCGGACGTACGAGGTGGTCGCCCCGGGGACGGAGCACCGGCTGCTCGACTGGCCGGACACGGTGGCGGGCCTGGTGGGGGAGACCGGCTGAGCGGAGCGCGACGACCGGGGGCGGTGGCGACCTCAGCACGAGGCTGCGTCGCCGCCCCCGGCCATGGGCGGGGTTCCGCCCGGAGCGGGCTTCGGGCGGAACCACCCGCGTCGGCCGGCGAGCTGCGGAGAGCCGGGTACGACGAACAGCCGACGCACGAGGATCGACCGGAGCACGACGAACACCACGGCCCGGGCGGGGAAACCGCCCGGGCCGTGGCCCATGTCCTGCTGACTCCCGAGTGCCCTGACCCCTGAGTGCCCTGACCCCCGAGAGCCCTGAAGCCTGAGCCGCTCAGCGCCCGGGAGCGAGCCGGGCGGCGTCGATCTCGACCCAGACCGCCTTGCCCTGCTCGTGGCGCTCGGCGCCCCAGCGGTCGGCGGCCCGCTGGATGATGAACAGGCCGTGGCCGCCGGGCAGCCCCGGCCGGTGCGGCAGGCGGGGCTCGGGGAGCGCGGACTCGCCGTCGCTCACCTCCACCCGGAGCCGGGCCGCGGACGCGTCCAGTACGAGTTCGAGCGGTCCGCCGCCGTGCATCATCGCGTTGGCCACCAGCTCGGCCACCAGCAGCACGACATCGTCCGCCACGTCCGGGTCCGCGCCGCTCTCCGGAGCCAGCCACGCCCAGTCGGCGAGCGCTTGCTGGGTGAAGGCACGCGAACGGGCCACCGGCTTGGGCAGGCCGGCCAGCCGCAGCCGCCGGCGTTGGCCGGCCTCCGGCAGCGTGGCTCCGGACCGGTTGTCGTCCAGGGTGCCCCGGCCCCTCGTCATATGCGGTTCACCCCTTCGTGCGGTTGCTGTGGCTCGTCGTCCGATCGGATTCCCGGGCAGCGCCAGGATATTCCTGTGACGGCCGTTCGACTGGTCGCCCGTGGTCATGGGCGGGCGGAGCGGGCCGGATCGCACGGTCGTGCTCAACGGACGAGCGCCGCGCCGACCGAGTCATGGATGGAGAACACGGCGCCGGCGCCGGTCAGTTCCAGGACGCGGGCGACCGGCGTGGCCACGGCCGCGAGGCGGAACTCCACCCCGGCGGCGGAGGCGGCCAGGCGGGTCTTCAACAACAGGTTCAGGCCGGAGGAGTCGCAGAAGCCGACGCCCTCCAGATCGACCACGACCAGGGGGGTGCCCTCGTCGACCAGGGAGGTCAGCGCCCGCTCGGCGGGCAGGAGGCTGTCGATGTCGAGATCACCCGCCACCGCGCAGACCGCCGCCTCGGCGTCGGCCCGCCTTATGTCCACGGTCAGCGCGTGCGGCAGAGTGCTCGCCGCCGCCGTGATCCGGTACTGCTCGTCCTCGACTGGCATCGTGGTTGTCTTTCCCCTCCAGAGAGTTCCCTTCGACCATACGCGGGGGAAAGCCCGCGGCCAAGGCGCACGCCCCACAGGAGGAGTGACGCCCCGGCCGCCGGGGTCGCTCGGTCAGTCCTGGTCCAGACCGGCGCGGAGCCGGCCGAGAATCCGGCTGAGCAGCCGGGAGACGTGCATCTGGGAGACGCCCAGCCGGGCGCCGATCTCGGACTGCGTGAGCTCTTCGGTGAAGCGCATCGAGAGGATCTGCCGGTCGCGCTCGGGCAGCGCGGCGATCAGGGGCTTCAGGGCGACCAGGCTCTCGATCTTCTCCAGCCGGCCGTCCTCCATGCCGAGCCGGTCGGCCAGGGAGCCCCGGGAGTCGTCGTCGGTGGACTCGGAGCCCAGGTCGAGCGACCCCACAGTGTGGCCGTTGGCGGCGGTCAGCCCCTCGGTCACCTCCTCCGGGGTGAGCGACAGGTGCTCGGCCAGCTCGGCGACGGTCGGGGCGCGGTCGAGCCGCTGGGTGAGCTGCTCCTGGGCCCTGGCCAGGGTCAGCCGCAGCTCCTGGAGGCGGCGCGGCACGTGGACCGCCCAGGTGGTGTCACGGAAGTGGCGGCGGATCTCCCCGAGCACCGTCGGCACCGCGAACGTGGTGAACTCCACACCGTGCCGGGAGTCGAAGCGGTCGATCGCCTTGATCAGGCCGACGATGCCCGCCTGGACCAGGTCCTCCTGCGGCTCGCGGCTGGAATTGAAGCGCCGGGCGGCGTAGCGGACCAGGGAGATGTTCAGCTCGATCAGCGTGGCCCGCACATAGGAGTACTCCCGGGTGCCCTCCTCCAGTGCGTCGAGCCGGGCCAGCAGGGTCCGGGTCAGTTCACGCGCGTCGGCGGGGGAGACCTCGCTCGGTTCGGCGATCTCGGGGAGCTCGGGAAGCTCGGTGATCTCCGTGGTCGTCGAGAGGCCGGAGAGACCGGGCGTTCCGGAGGTGGCTCCCAAAGGCCCGGCGCTCGGCCGGGCCTGGCCCTGAACGGGGAACACGGGGGTGAGGAGAGCATCACTGGACGGAGCCATGTCGGTCCTTTCATCGGTTCCGCGACGGTCTGTCCCTGTGTACCCGGGATCTTCGGACCGATTCCCCTTTGATGTGTGGTGATTCTGCAAAGAGGGTGTGATTACCCCGACATGTGAGCCTCGTCTCGTCCTGCGGCGCGGGCGACCGGCACCCGGGGCAGGGCGTGCGGATGGGTCTCGCACAGGTAGCCGACGAGGTGTTCGCGGACCTGGCAGCGCAGCTCGAACGCGGCGTCGGCGTCGGGCGCGGTCATCAGGGCCCGCACCACGATGGTGGTCGGTGTGGTGTCGACCACCTGGAGGGCGCTGCCCTCGCCGTCCCACAGCGAGCTCTTGGCGAGGAACGCCTCGAACTCCGCCCGCAGCTCGGGCACCGGGGTGCGGTGGTCCAGGTGGAACAGCGCGGTGCCGGTGATCTTGCTGGTGCGCCGCGACCAGTTCTCGAAGGGGCGGCCGGCGAAGTACGACATCGGCATCACCAGTCGCCGCTGGTCCCAGGTGGCGATCACCACCGAGGTGAGCGTGATCTCCTCAACCGTCCCCCACTCGCCGGCGACCACGACGACGTCGCCGATCCGGATCAGGTCGCCGAAGGCCATCTGGATGCCCGCGAACAGGTTGGCGAGGGTGCTCTGGGCCGCGATCCCGGCCACTACGCCGACCAGCCCGGCGGAGGCGAGCAGGCTGGTCCCGAGCCCCCGGACGGCGGGGAAGGTCATCAGCATCGCCCCGAGGGCGACCACGGCGACGGTGGCCTGGAAGATCCGGCCGAGCAGACCTGCCTGGGTCCGGGCCCGGCCCGCCCAGGCGGGGTTGCGCCGCCGCCCGGCGAGTTGCATCGCGCCGCTCGTCGCCAGGGCGATCAGCCGCGCGGCCAGCCAGGCGCAGGCGGCGATGGTCGCGAGCACCAGCAGATGCCGGACGGCGGCGTGCACGACCGGGGCGGTACGGGCCCACGGCTCCCCGGCGAGCATCAGTCCGCAGGCGGTGGCCGCGAGCAGGGGTGGCCGACAGGCACGGAGCAGGGTCGGTGTGGGACCGGTGTGCCCGCGTGCGGCGACCAGTCGTGCCACGGCCTCCGTGAGCAGGTTGAGGCCGTAGGCGGCGACGGCGGCCGAAGCGGCGACGACGATCAGGCGGACGAGGCTCCACCCCATGGTGTGCGGTTCCCTTCCTCGGGTCGGTCCCGCGGGGGCGGTCCGCGGGAATGGGTCCCGCCTGCCCCCGGCTCCGCCGCCCACACCCGCCCCGGCCCCTCCGCCCGCTCCCCGGCCTGCCCGGCGGCCGATCGTCCCCCCCGCCGCCGCCGGATCCGCGCTGGGCCGGCCGGGTGACGTCTGACGGATCGTCGGCCCGGGTGCATACCGGGGCGGGGCCGGGGCAGGCGCCCCTACGACCGACCGCCGGCCCGGCGGTCGGACCTCGGCGGAGAAGGGAAACGTGATGACACAGATCGAGGAGTCGGTCCTGGTCGACGTGCCGCTCGCGGTGGCGTACGAACAGTGGCGGAAGGTCGAGGACTTCCCGCGCTTCATGCGCGGCGTGGTCAGCATCGAGCGGCGTGGCGGGGAGCTCACCCACTGGGTGGTCGGCGTGGCCGGCGCGCACCGCGAGTTCGACGCCGCGACGACCGAGGTGGTGCCGGACGAGCGGGTGGCCTGGGCCGCGGTGGCCGGGGAGGTCCGGCAGTCGGGCGTGGTGACGTTCCACCGTCTCGGGGAGGACTGCACGCGGATCATGCTCCAGCTGGAGGTCGAACCGCAGGGTCTGCTGGAGCGGATCGGGGAGGCGCTCGGTTTCGTCGACCGTCAGGTCATCGACGACCTGCACGACTTCAAGGAGTTCGTCGAAGCCGCCCACGGCGGCCCGCCGAGCGCACCCCCGGGCGCCGACCCCGGCACGCCCCGGGCGGCCTGACCGCTCACCGGTCGGCACCGCCGCCCGTCCACCCACCCGCCAGCGCGCCCGATCGACGCCCGCCGCGCCGGCGGTCTGGTCAGGGCCGGAGTTCCCGCAGCGCCCGACACCGCGTCATGCGTCGTTCACGTGACGGTCGCCGACCTTGGGATGAATGGGGTCGCCCGCAGTTGTACAGCCAACTGCCGGCAACCCTCATCCCGATCTCCGTGACCAGCCGCGGACGGGCCCGGCCGTGCCCTCCCGCGGACCGGTCGCCCGGGCGCGGCGGACAGGACCACCGTGGCCGCAGGCAGCGCCCTGACGCTCAGCTCATCCGCCAACCCGGTCGAAGGCGACAGGCTCACCTTCCACTGGAGCACCGACGCCCCGGACGCCAAGAACTGGGTCGGCGTCTACGACGGCAGCAGGAAGCCCGGCACCGGCTCGTCGCTGCTCTGGAAGTACACCCCGGCCGCCGCGGGGGACGTGCAGCTCGACACCTCGGCGCTGACCGGCGGCCCGTACACCGCGTACCTGCTGGCCAAGGACGGCTACGGCGTCCTGGCGCAGACCGCGCCCTTCACCTTCCGGCCCAAGCCCGCCGTGGTCCGCCCGCACAGCGCGGTCGACGCGCTGACCACCGCGGCCGTGGCGCCCGGGGGCGCCGTCTCGGTCAAGCTCGGCGGTCTCTGGTCCCGGCCGGCCGGCAACCCGGCGGGCACCGCGGCGTTCCGCAAGATCAGCGGCCCGGCCTGGGCCTCCGTCGGCTCCGACGGCACGCTCACCGGGACCGCGCCCGCCACCGCGCCGAAGAACCCGGAGGTGGTGGTCGTCGGCGTGAAGGACAGCGCGGGCGCCACCGACACCGTCACCGTGCAGATCCCGGTGGCGGACCCGGCAGGGCCGCTGCGGCTGAAGGTGGCGAGCTGGAACCTCGCCGAGGCCGGCGCGGCCTTCACCGACGCGGTGGAGAAGCAGCTGCGGGTGGTGCTCGCCCAGGGCCTGGACGTGCTCGCCCTCCAGGAGACGGCCGGCAGCGCCGCCCAGAGCCTGGCCACCGCGCTCGGCTGGTACGCCTACCAGAGCGCGGGCAGCGTCGGCGTCCTCAGCCGCTACCCGCTGTCCGCCGTCACCCCGGTCACCGCCGGGCTGCCCGCGGCCGGTGTGACGGTGCAGCTGCCCGTCGGCCGGGGCGTCCGCTTCTGGGCCGCCCACCTGGACGAGGGGAACTACGGCCCCTACGCGGTGCAGGACGGCCAGAGCGCTGCCCAGGTGACCGCCGGGGAGAGCGCCTCCGCCCGCCTCCAGCAGGCCACGGCGCTCGCCGCGGCCGTCCGCGCCGAGGTCGCCGCGCACACCCCGGTGGTCCTCGCCGGCGCGCTCTCCTCGCCCTCGCACCTGGACTGGACGGCGGCCACCGCGGCCAGCCACGGCGGGGTAGGCCCGCTGAACTGGCCGGTCACGGTGGCCCTTCAGGAGGCCGGACTGACCGACAGCTTCCGTGCGGAGAACCGGAACCCGGCCAAGGCGCCCGGGGCCACCTGGTCGCCGGTCCGCAAGCAGCGGGGCAGCAAGCCGGAGCCGCAGGACCGGATCGACTACGTGCTGTACGCCGGCCCGCTGAAGCTGGTCGAGGCGCACACCCTGGTGGCCGACTGGCCCGCCACCGGGACCGACCCGGCCGCGATCGCCGCCAACCAGTGGCCCTCCGACAGCGCCGCCGCGGTCGCCACCTTCCAGCTCTGACGGCCTCCCGCCCCGTCCTGCTCCCTCCCCCGCCCCGAGAGGCCAGTTCGCCATGTCCGATCTCTCCCGTCGTTCCTTCGTCGGCGCCACCGCGGCCGCCGGCGCCGCCGCACTGACCGGCCTGCCCGCCGCGTCCGCGAGCGCCGCTCCCGCCGCCGGCCGGCCCACCGGCACCATCAAGGACGTCAAGCACGTCGTGGTGCTGATGCAGGAGAACCGCAGCTTCGACCACTACTTCGGCACCCTCAACGGCGTCCGCGGCTTCGGTGACAAGCAGGCCCTCCGGTTCCCGGACGGCACCGACGTGTTCCGCCAGCCCGACGCCGGGCGCGCCGACGGCGGCGCGATGCTGCCGTACCGGATGGACACGGCCAAGTACAACGCGCAGAACGCCGGCGGCCTCCCGCACGACTGGGCGACCGGTCACCAGGCGATCAACAACGGCGCGATGAACAAGTGGATCGCCGCCAAGGGCGAGCGCACCATGGGGTACTTCACCCGCGCCGACATCCCCTACCAGTACGCGCTGGCCGACGCGTTCACCCTCTGCGACGCCTACTTCACCTCGCTGGCCGGCCCGACCGACCCCAACCGGCTCTACCTGTGGACGGGCACCTCCGGCCCCGGACGGGACGGCACCACCGGCCCCTGGATCGACAACACCCCGGTGACCGACAACCCCGTCGCCGACTGGACGACCTACGCCGAGCGGCTGCAGGCGGCCGGCGTCTCCTGGCGGGTCTACCACAACCCCAGCAAGGACGACCGGACGGGCGACTACGACGACAACGCCCTGTCCTACTTCAAGCAGTTCCACAACTTCCCGAAGGACGACCCGCGTTACGTCAACGCGATGACCAGGTTCGACCCGGCGGCCTTCGACGCCCACTGCAAGGACGCCACCCTGCCGACCGTCTCCTGGCTGGTCGCGCCCTACCTGTTCAGCGAACACCCCAACGCCGGCCCGGCGTACGGCGCGCACTGGGTGAACCAGGCCCTCCAGTCGCTGATGTCCAACCCCGCCGTCTGGCAGCACACCGTCTTCCTCGTCATGTACGACGAGAACGACGGCTACTTCGACCACATGGTGCCGCCCACCCCCGAGGCCGGTACGCCCGAGGAGTTCACCCAGGGCCGCGCGATCGGCCTCGGCAACCGGGTGCCGCTCTGGGTCGCCTCCCCCTGGTCACGCGGCGGCTACGTCAACTCCCAGGTCTTCGACCACACCTCGGTCCTGCGCTTCATGGAACAGGTCACCGGGGTCGCCGAACCCAACATCTCCGCCTGGCGCCGGGCCGTCTGCGGCGACCTCACCAGCTGCTTCGACTTCGCGGCCCCGGACTTCTCGATACCGGAGCTGCCCGACACCGTGGCCCTGATGGCCAAGGCCGACGCGGGGGCGGCGCTCCCCGGCGTCGCGCTGCCCGCCGCCGGCACCCAGTCGATGCCCGTCCAGGAGCCCGGCGAGCGCCCGCACCGCCACCTGCCCTACCAGCCCTGGGCGGACGTCGAGGTGGACCGGAAGACCGGCAAGGTCACCTGCACGATGAGCAACGACGGCTCGGTCGCCTTCCCCTACACCGTCTACCCCAACATCGTCCTCCCGTTCGCCGGGACGCCGTACACGGTGGCGCCCGCTGCCACCGCCACCTACCTCTGGGACGCCGCCGCCACGCACGGCCGGTACGACTTCACCGTCCACGGCCCCGACGGCTTCGTCCGCCGCTTCGCCGGCACCGTCGTCCGGGACGGTGAGGACGGCCAGAACGACATCGGCGTGCCGATCGTGACGGCCGATCTGAGCGACTCCTCCCGGCTCACCCTCCAACTGGTCAACGACGGCCTGACCGACGTCGGCTTCACCGCGGTGCCCAACGACTTCGCGGGCACCGCGCAGACGGTCTGGGTCAAGCCCGGCAAGCAGGCCAACCTGGCCTGGCCGCTGGACAGGCAGGGCCGCTACGACGTCGTCGTGACGGCGGGCACCGGTCTGCGCTTCACCCAGCGGTACGCGGGCTGGGTGCACTGACCCCGGCGCCGCCGCCCGGGCCCGGGCGGGAACGGCCGGAGGCGCCGAACCGGTGACCTCCGGCCGTGGCTCGGCCGCCCGCCGCGGCCCGGCGGCTAGCGTCGGGCCATGCAGAAGATCACCACCTTCCTCTGGTTCGACGACCAGGCCGAAGAGGCCGCCCGCTTCTACACCTCGGTCTTCGCCAACTCCCGGATCACCGGCGTGACCCACTACGGCGAGAGCGGCCCCGGCGAGCCGGGCCGGGTCATGACCGTCACCTTCGAACTCGACGGTCAGCAGTTCGTCGCCCTCAACGGCGGTCCGGTGTTCCACTTCACCGAGGCCATCTCGCTCCAGGTCGACTGCGCCGACCAGCAGGAGGTCGACGACCTCTGGGCCAAGCTCACCGCCGACGGCGGCGCGGCCAGCGAGTGCGGCTGGCTCAAGGACCGCTACGGGCTCTCCTGGCAGATCGTCCCCCGCGTGCTGACCGAACTGATCGCGGACCCGGACCCGGCCAAGGCCGCCCGGGTGGTGGCGGCGATGCTGCGGATGCAGAAGATCGAGATCCAGCCGCTCCTCGACGCCGCCCGGGGCTGAGACCGCCTCCGCCGCGTCGGTCCTGAGGACCCCGGCCGACGTCGGGGCCCTCAGGACCGCTGCCCTCAGGCCCGACGCCCTCAGGCCCGCTGTTTGACCGCCCGCCGCCTCCGCAGCCGGCCCGGGTTCAGCCGCTCGCCCCGGGCCAGCCTCCGCAGCCGGGCGAACCGGGAGAACCGCTCCCGGTTCGCCACCGAGGCCCGGTCCAGTTCCTCCATCAGCCGCCGGCTGCGGTGCTCCAGATCGAGTTCGTCGAGGATCCGGTCCACCTCGGCCAGCAGCGAACCGTGCAGCTGCCAGGCCTCCGGGTGCTCCTGCACCCGGAGCAGCAGCAGATGGGCGACGTTCTCCCGGCTGGCCCAGGCGGCGGCCAGCTCGGAGGTCAGCCGCCGCTCGGCCTCCTCGGCGTTGCGGCTCACCTGGGTGGTGACCAGTACCGCGAAGCTCACCAGCGCCCCGCCGAGGTGGCTCAGCAGCTCCTCCAGCGCGACCGCGACGTCGGCCGGGAACAGCCGCTCGCCCGGGGCCCGCCGCTTGGCGAGGTCGGTGAGCGACCGGGCCAGCACCCGGATCACCACCACGCAGATCTCCAGCGTGTCCAGACCGGTCCGCAGCACCAGCCGGGAGAGCAGCCCCTCGCTGATCCGGGGGTTGAGCCGCAGGCTGTCCTCGGCCTGTCGCAGGGCGCCGTCGACGTCCGCGATGGCCTGGTCGAGCCGACGGGCCTCGTACAGCCGTTCGGCCGCGCGCTCCACGGGGGTGGGCTCGCCGAGCTCCTCGGCGATGCCGAGCAGCAGGTGCCGGGCCCGCCGGGCGAGGTCCTCGATCGACTCGCCCGCCGTGTCGATCCAGACCGGCGGGGCGAACAGCAGATTGAACAGCAGTCCGACGGTGGCGCCGATCAGCGTCTCCAGCACCCGGTCCCAGGCCTGTGAGGTCACCTGGCTCACGCCCAGGATGAGCATCGCGCTGATCGCCACCTCCTGGACGAACTCGTCCACCCGGACGAACCGCCCGATGATCAGCGAGGCCAGGATGATCATGCCCAGGCTCCACCAGGAGAGCCCGACCACCGAGCTGAAACCGATCGCGATCAGCACCCCGACGACCACCGAGTTGACCCGGCGGATGCTGGTGGTCAGCGTCGAGTAGACGGTGACCTGGACGACCAGCAGCGCCGTCAGGGGGGCGGTCAGCGGCGCCGGCTCGCTGCTCAGCCGGGTGGCCACCACGTACGAGAGCGTGGCGGCCACCGTGGCCCGGACCGTCTGGACGACGAAGGGTTGTCGGGCACTGCGGCGCAGCGTGGTGGCGAAGGTCTCCGGGAGTAGGGCCATGCCGCCCTTCTTTCCCCGTCCTGGCAGCTCACACTGCTGATCCACCGCACCGGCACTCGAAAGAGCCGCTCGTCCGGCCGACGGCGCCGGCTCCGGTGCTAGGGCCGGCGGCGCTGTTCGCGCAGCAGCTTCCAGGGTGCGAGCGCCGATTCGACCTGTACGCCGAGGCTCATCTTGGAGGTGCCCTGGACGCGTTCCTCGAACCGGATCGGCACCTCGCGGATCCGCATGCCCCGCTGGACGGCGCGGTAGTTCAGCTCCACCTGGAACGAGTACCCGTTGCTGTGCACCGAGGGCAGGTCGATCGCCCGCAGGGCCTGCGCGCGCCAGGCCTTGAACCCGGCGGTGGCGTCCTTGACGCCGAGGCCGAGGATGGTGTTGACGTAGAGGTTCGCCCAGGCCGACAGTGCCTTGCGGTGCCACGGCCACTCCTCGGCGGTCGAGCCGCCGGGCACGTAGCGCGAGCCGAGCACCACGGCGGTGCTCTCGTCGGCCAGCAGTGTCTCCACCATGACCGGGAGGACCGAGGCGGGGTGCGACAGGTCGGCGTCCATCTGCACCACCACGTCGGCGCCCTCCTCCAGGGCCCGGGTCATGCCCGCGACGTAGGCCCGGCCGAGGCCGTCCTTCTCGGTGCGGTGCAGCACGGAGACCGTGCCGGGCGCCCGGGCCGCGAGCCCGTCCGCGACCTCGCCGGTGCCGTCCGGGGAGTTGTCGTCGACCACCAGCAGGTGCAGACCGGGCAGCTTCAGGTCAGCGAGCAGCCCCGCGAGGACCGGCAGGTTCTCCCGCTCGTTGTACGTGGGTACGACGACAACGACCTTGGGGGAGGCCTCGACCATGTTCTGTCCCTCGCGCGATCCCCGGCCGGTGCCGCGCCGCCGGCGCCCGCAGCCGACCGGACAGGTGTCCACTTCGGTCGGGCGAGTCTAGCCGCGGTCGTACGTGCCCGGTCGCACCGCCCACCGGTGCTCCGGGCCGCGGCCGTCCGGCCGCCGGCCGGCACCCCGGTCCGGGACGTGTCGTCCTCGGCCGGGGTGCCGGGTGTGCCCTTCGGCTGCGGTGCCGGGTGCCTGCCGGCGGGCACCCGGGTGCCTACCGGCTGGGGTGCGATCTGCTCCAGGCGGGGGCGACCAGGGCGATCAGGCCGACGGCGAAGGCGAGCTGGAGGATGTGGCGGATCCAGTCGATGCCCGAGGTGTGCCGCACGCCGACCCAGCCGGCCACCGCGTTGCCCAGCCAGGCGCCCGCGGCGCCGAGCAGCATCGTCAGCCACCAGGGGATCGCCTGCGGGCCACGCAGGATCAGCTTGGCCAGGACACCCAGCACGAAACCGATGAGCAGAATCCACAGGAGCTGGAACATCGCATTCCACCTTTCGATGCGCGTTTCCCCATGATCGCCCGGATCACCCGCTTCGGCACGTCGGCGCGGGGCGCCCGGCGGCGGGCCCGGCCGGGCGCTCAGCGGTCGGCGTGGCTGAGGGCGGCCCCGGAGACCGGGTCGAAGACGTGCAGCCGGTCGGTGTCGATCCACAGCTCCAGCGGGCTGCCCTCGGCGGCCCGGGTGTCGGTGCCGATCCGGGCCACCACCTCGCGCCCGCGCGCGGTGGCGCCGGTGTCCCGCCGCTGCGCGGCCAGCTCCTCCAGCGCACCCGGGACGGCCGCCTCGCCCTCGACCGTGAAGTGCGCGAAGACGTCGGAGCCGACCGACTCCAGCACCTCGACCGCGACGGTGGCCGTCCGACCGCCGTGCGGGTGCTCCAGGAGGGCCGCGTCCTCGAAGTGCTCGGGCCGCAGCCCGACGACCACCTCGCGCGGCGCGTCCGCCGCGGTCAGCCGCTGCCGGAGCCGGTCGCTCACCGGCAGGTCGGCCAGCGCGGTGCGCAGCACGCCCTGCTCCAGGGTGGCGTCCAGGAAGTTCATCCCCGGTGAGCCGATGAACCCGGCGACGAACAGGTTGACCGGCTCGTCGTAGAGCTGCTGCGGCGCGCCGACCTGCTGGACGACGCCGCCGCGCAGCACCACCACGCGGTCGCCGAGCGTCATCGCCTCGACCTGGTCGTGCGTCACGTAGACGGTGGTGGTGCCCAGCCGGCGCTGGAGGCGGGAGATCTGGGTGCGCATCTGCACCCGGAGCTTGGCGTCCAGGTTGGAGAGCGGCTCGTCCATCAGGAAGGCCTTGGGGTCGCGGACGATCGCCCGGCCCATCGCGACCCGCTGGCGCTGGCCGCCGGAGAGGTTGGCGGGCCGGCGGTCCAGGTGCTCGGTCAGGTCGAGGATCCGGGCGGCCTCCTCGACCTTGGCGGCGATCACCGCCTTGTCGGTCTTCGCCAGCCGCAGGGCGAAGCCCATGTTCTCGCGGACGCTCATGTGCGGGTAGAGCGCGTAGCTCTGGAACACCATGGCGATGTCCCGGTCCTTGGGGGCGCGGTCGTTGACCACCTGGCCGTCGATCCGCAGGGTGCCCTCGGTGATGTCCTCCAGGCCCGCGATCATGTTGAGGGTGGTGGACTTCCCGCAGCCCGAGGGGCCGACCAGGATCACGAACTCGCCGTCCGCGACGGTCAGGTCGATGCCGTGGACGGCGACCGCGCCGTCCGGGTAGCGCTTGGTGATGCCGTCGAGGACGATCTCGGCCATGCCCTGCCTGCCTTCCTGGGACGTCTTCCTGCGGGGTGCTTTTCGGGGGTCAGCCCTTGACGGCGCCGGCGGTGAGGCCGGCCACGATGCGGCGCTGGAACAGCAGCACGAAGACCACGATCGGGATCGTGATCACCACGGCCGCCGCGGCGATCGAGCCGGTCGGCTGCTGGAACTGCGAGCTGCCGGTGAAGAACGCGATCGCCGCCGGGACGGTCCGTGCGGCGTTGGTGGAGGTCAGCGAGATGGCGAAGAGGAAGTCGTTCCAGCAGAAGATGAAGACCAGGATCCCGGTGGTGAACACCCCCGGCGCCGCCAGCGGCGCGATCACCAGCCGGAACGCCTGCGCGGGCGTCGCGCCGTCCACCTTCGCCGCCTTCTCCAGGTCCCACGGGATCTCCCGGAAGAACGCCGACAGGGTGTAGATCGCCAGCGGCAGCGAGAACGTCATGTACGGGATGATCAGGCCCGGCCAGGTGTCGAAGAGGCCCAGGACCCGCTCGATGTTGAACAGCGGCGAGACCAGCGAGATCGGCGGGAACATCGCGATCAGCAGCGACATCCCGATCAGCAGCCGCTTGCCCGGGAAGCGCAGGCGGGCCACCGCGTAGGCGGCCATGGTGCCGAGGACGACCGCGATGGTGGTGGCGATGACGGCGATGCCGATCGAGTTGACCAGCGCGCGGGTGAAGTCCGAGGTCTGGAAGATGCCGCGGTAGTTCTCCAGCGTCCACTTGCGCGGGACGAAGTCGCCGTCGTTCAACGTGCTCGGGTCCTTGAAGGAGAGCGCGGCGATCCACCAGACCGGGAACAGCGCGTAGAGCACCACCAGCAGGTTGACGACGCCCCAGCCGGCCGCCGCGCGCGTGCGTCGGGAGGTCATCGGCCCTCCGTCCCGCCACCGGGCGCCGAAGCGCCGAACACCTTGATGAAGACCAGCGCGATCGCCGCCACGCAGAGGAAGATCAGCACCGAGATCGCCGAGCCGATGCCCAGGTTGAGCGCGGTGAAGAGGTTGTCGTAGCCGAGGATCGACACCGAGCCGGTGTCGTTGGACCCGCCGGTCAGGACGTAGATGTTGTCGAAGACCCGGAACGCGTCGAGGGTGCGGAAGAGCAGGGCGACCAGGATGGCCGGCTTCATCAGCGGCAGGATCACCAGCCGCAGCCGCTGGCCGAAGGTCGCGCCGTCCACCATCGCGGCCCGGACGGTCTCCCCGGGGACGAGCGCCAGACCGGCCAGCAGCAGGAGCGCCATGAAGGGCGTGGTCTTCCACACCTCGGCCAGGATGATCAGTCCGATCGCCTGCCAGTGGTCGGTGAGCGGGGCGCTGCCCTCGGGCAGCAGCGCGGCCAGGTAGCCGGTGTCCGGCGTCCAGGCGTACTGCCAGGAGTAGGCGGCGACCACGGTGACGATCCCGTACGGCACCAGGACGGCGGTGCGCACCGTGCCCCGGCCGAACACCGCCCGGTGCATCACCAGCGCCAGGGCGAGCCCCAGCACCAGCTCGATGGCCACCGAGACGGCGGTGATCAGCACCGTCACCCAGAGCGCCTGCCACCAGAACGGGGAGGAGAGCACGGCGGCGTAGTTGCCGAACCAGACGAACTCCGCCTGCTGGGGGAAGCGCAGGTCGTAGCGCTGGAGGGAGAGGTAGACGGCGTAGCCGACCGGGTAGGCCGTCACGGCGGTCATCACCAGCACGGCCGGGGCGCAGAGCAGCCAGCCGAGCCGGCGCTCCTGGCGCGAGCCCTCGGACAGGCCCTTCGGGGCTGTCGCGGGGAGGGTGGGCGGCCTGGTCACGGGATCAGCCCCTTCGAGCCGAGCGCGTCCCTGAGCTGGCCGTTCAGCGCGGAGACGGTGCTCTCCGGCTGTACGGCGGACGGTGGGGAGAGCGCGTGCGAGATCGCGATCGAGACGTTCTGGTAGGCGGGCGTCTGCGGCCGGACGGAGGCGGAGTCCAGCGCCGCCAGCACGTCGGCGGCGAACGGGTAGCTGTCGGTCAGCTCGGCGGCGGTGTAGAGGCTGCGCAGCGACGGCGGCAGGCCGCCCTTGAGCGCGTTGGTCAGCTGGTTGTCGCGGTTGCGCAGGCAGAGGGTGGCCTCCTGGGCCAGCTCGGGGTGCCGGCTGTAGGCACCGACCGCGAGGTCGATCCCGCCGATGGTCACGCTCGCCGGGCGGTCCGGGAGGACGGCCGGGTAGGGCGCCCAGCGGAAGTGCGGGAACAGCTCGGGCTGGTCGGCCTTCATCGCCGGGTAGACGAACGGGTAGTTGAGCTCGAAGGCGGCGGAACCGGACTCCATCGCCAGCCGGTTCTGGTCCTCCATCTGGTTGGAGAGCGAGGGGTCGGCGGCGGGGGAGTGGGCGAGGTCCCGGATGACGCCGGCGGCGGTGACGGCCGGCGGCCCGAGCGAGGGGGCGGTCGCGTCGGGGGTGAGCACCGAACCGCCCGCGCTGGTCACCAGGGTGTTGAACCAGACCGTCAGGCCCTCGTACTGGGCGCCCTGGACCTCGACGAAGTGCGGTTTGCCGGCCTTGGCCAGCGCGTCGGCCATGCCGAGCATCTCGGCCCAGGTGCGCGGCGGGGTGGGGACCAGGTCGTCGCGGTACCAGAGCAGTTGGGTGTTGGAGTTGTACGGGACGGCGTACAGCCGGTCCTTCCAGGTCGCGGTCTTCAGCGCGGCGGCCAGGGTGTCCGCGCCGGCCCGCTCCTTGAGCGCGCCGGTCCACTCGCGGATCCAGCCGGCCTCGGCGAACTCGGGCGCCCAGGTGACGTCGAGGCCCATGATGTCCACCCCGGCGTCGTGCGCGGCGAGCCGGCGCACCAGCTGCTGGCGCTGGCCGTCGGCGGTGCGCGGCAGCTTGTTGTAGCGGATCGAGTAGCGCCCGCCGGAGTCGCGGCCGCAGGAGTCGGCGGCCTGCTGGAGGGCGCCGGAGTCGTCGGGGAAGTTGTACCAGTCGAGGGTGACCGGTCCGGCGCCCCCGTCGGCGCCGCTGCCGCAGGCGGCGAGGGCCAGGGTCAGCAAGTGGACCAGGACGAGTGCGGCCCGGTGACGTGGTCTCGGCACGGCTCTCCCTCCGGTGGCGGCCTGCGGGTGGTCACGCTAGGGCGCGCGGCGGGGGGCGGGGCGGGAGCTGACGGCGCGACACACCCGATACCCGCCGGGTGGGCTAGAGCTGGTCCGACCGCCGCCGCCGCGTGCGGCGGGAACGGTCGGACCGGGCCCGGCGCCGTTCCGCTTCGATCGGCGCCGGCCGGCCGACGGCTCTGGCGGGCCGGCCCGCACAGCCGCTACGGTCTGGACCATTCACCCGTTCGGCCGATCGGCCGCAGTCCCCGTCCAGGCCCTTCCGGGAGTCGTCATCAACACCCGATCCACCGTCAGCACCCCGCTCACCCTGCCCGATCTGCTGGACGACCGGGCGGCCCGGCACCCCGGACGGACCGCCCTGCTCGTCCCCGGAGGCGCGCCGCTGGACTACCGCCGGTGGCGCGAGCGCGCCGTCCGCGCCGCCCACGGACTCGCCCGCGCCGGGGTCCGGCCCGGGGACCGGGTGCTGCTGCTGTTCCCCAACCACGGCTGGGACGCGTACGCGGTGGCCTTCCTCGCGGTCCACTACGCGGGCGCGGCCGGGGTGGTGGTCCGCGAGGACCTCGGCCCGGAGGACACCGCGCGGCTCGCGACGGCGAGCGCGGTGCGCCTGGCGGTGGCCGGCCCGGCGGAGGACCCCCGGGCGGCCGCGGCCGGCGTGCCCTGCCTGCCGCTCGCCGCGCTGGAGGCGGTGACCGGCGCCCCCGACGAGCCGCCGCACCGGGCCCGCCCCGAGGACCTGGCCCAGGTGATCGGCACCTCCGGCACCACCGGGGCGCCCAAGGGCGTGCACGCCGCGCACGCCAGCCTCACCGCGGGGCAGCGGCTCGATCCCAGGCCCCGGCCGTACGCCCACTCGGCGCACGCCGTGCACGCCTTCCCGATCGGCACCAACGCGGCCCAGGTCGTCCTGGTCAACGCCCTGGTCGCGGCGCCCGCGACGATCTGCCTGCCGCGCTTCGACGCCGAGGAGTTCGGCCGGACCGTCGAGGAACACCGGGTCGGCACCGTCTTCCTGGTGCCCTCGATGGCCGTGGAACTGCTGAACTCCGGCGTGGCCCACCGCCGGGACCTCGGCAGCGTGCTGCTGGTCAGCTCCTCGGCGGCCGCGCTGCCCGCGCCGGTCGCGACGGCGCTCACCGCCGCGCTCCCCACCGCCACCGTCGTCAACACCTACACCTCCGCCGAGTCCTCCCCGGCCCAGATATCGGCCGTCGTGGACGCCCGCCGGCCGGGCTCGGTCGGCCGCCCGGCCAACCCGGCCGACCTGCGGCTGCTCGGCGCGGACGGGCACCCGGTGGAGCCCGGCGCCGTCGGCGAGGTCTGGCTGCGCCAGCCCGGGCCGCCGCGCGGCTACGTGGCCGGACCGGGCGAGTCGGCCGCCGTCTTCCGGGACGGCTGGGTGCGGATGGGCGACCTCGGCCGGCTCGACGCGGACGGCTACCTCTACCTGGTCGACCGGGAGAGCGACCTCATCAAGTCCGGTGCGCTGAAGGTCTCCACGCTGCGCATCGAGGACGTGCTGCACGCCCACCCGCAGGTCGCGGACGCGGCCGCGCTGGGCGTCCCGCACCCGGTGATGGGCGCCGTACCGGTCGCCGCCGTGGTGCCCGCCGCGGACGGCCTCGACCTCGACGAGCTGCGGCTGTTCCTGAGCGCCCGGCTCGGTCGCGCCGAACTGCCCGTCCGGATCCTGGTCACCGACCGCCTGCCGCGCAACCCCAGCGGCAAGGTGGTGAAGCACGAACTGCGGGCCCGGTTCACCGAATCGGCCGACCCTGCCCCCGGCACCCCGCCCGCCACCGACCGCGAGGTCGCCCTGGCCGGGCTCTGGCGGCGGGTGCTGGGCCGCCCGGTGCGGGCCGTCGAGGACGAGTTCTTCGCCCTCGGCGGGGACTCCTTCCGGGCCGTCCAGCTGGCCACCGCGATCTCCGCCGAGTTCGGCGTCACGGCGAGCACCGCCCTGGTCTTCGAACGGCCCTCGCTGCGCGCCCAGGCGGCCTGGCTCAAGGAGGCGCCGACGACGGCCCGGGAGCCGGGCCCACCGGCCGAGGAGGAGGTCTCGGACTTCCTCCGGGAGCTGCGCGCCCAGCCGCACGACCTCCCGCTCACCTCCCAGCAGGAGAACTTCCTGCGCTGGACGGCCGAGGCCGAGGGCCGCAACGTCGGATCGGTGGCCGTGATGTTCCGGGTCACCGAGCCGCTGCGCACCGACCTGCTGGCCGAGGCGCTGCACGAGGTGGCGCGCCGTCACCCGGCGCTGCGGACCCGGTTCGTCCCGGTACCGGGTGCCGGGCAGCCGGGGATCCGGCGCGCGGTGGTCGACGCGGACCCGGGCGTGGAGGTCGTCCCGGTCGAGGCCCCGGGCGAGAGCGACGACGAGGTCTCCGCCCGGCTGGTCGCCGTCCGGGACCGGCTGACCGACATCGCCGAGGGGCCGATGACCCGCCTCGCCGTGGTCACCCGGGGCCCGGACGACCACGCCGTGCTGCTCGCGGTGCACCACATGGTCGCCGACGGCTGGTCGATCGGGGTGCTGTTGCGCGAGCTGGGCGTGCTCTACTCGGCGCTGCGGCGCGGCCGGTCGGCGCCCGCCCCCCGGCCGGGACCCGAGTACCGGGAGCTCGTCGCCCGGTCCAACGCCCACTGGCCGGCCTCCCGCGCCCACTTCGCCCGCACCCTGGCCGGCGCGCCGCCGGCGGTGGAGCCGTTCCCGGGGCGGCGGTCCACCGAGGTCGTGCTGAGCGCGGCCCACCGGCTGGCCGTCGCGCCGGAGCGGGCCGCGGCCCTGCGGGCCCGCGCGGCCGAGGCGGGCGCGACGCCGTTCCAGGCGCTCGCGGCGGTCTGGCTGGGCCTGCTGGCGGAGCGCAGCGGCCAGGGCGACCTGGTGCTGATGACCCCGGTGCCGGGCCGGACCGAACCGGCGGCCGAGCGGGCCGTGGGCTGCTTCGTCCAGTCGCTGCTGCTGCGGATCGACGCGACGGGCGCACCCGGGTTCGCCGAACTGCTGGCCCGGGTCCGGACCGCCTCGACGGCCGCCCTGGACCACCAGCTCTACCCGTTCGCGGAGTTCAGCCCCCGGGTGCCGTTCGCCGCCTGGCTCCGCTACGAGAGCTGGAGCGCGCCGGCCCAGCTGCCCGGGCTGGCCTGCACCGCCTGGGAGGTGCCGCGCAGCGCGACCGTGCCGTACCCGATGCCGGGCGGGGACCGGCACGTGCCGGAGCTGGCGGCGGTCGAGCAGCCGGACGGCGGGCTGGTCTGCTGGCTGCGCTACAACGAGCACGCCTTCGCTCCGGAGACCGTCGCGGAGCTGGCGCAGGCCCTGGAGGCCCGCTTGCCGGAGGCCGGGTGAGGAGGAGGCGGAAGGGGTGCGTGCACGGGGTCGGCAGCGGGCGGAAGCGGCCGTTTTGAACCGGTCGTCCGTCGGCGTCCGTTCTTTCCTGCACAATCGTGCATACGTTCGTCCATTCGTACAGGAGTCTCGCCCCACCATGTCGCCGCAGACCTCGGACCGCCTCCGACCCGCCGCCACCGTCCTTCCGACGCCCCGGGTGCCACGGCCGGCGCTCCGGTGCGGCCGCCCCACGGCGGGGAGCGGCCGATGAGGGGCCTCGGGGGGCTCCGGCGCGTGTCCGCCGGAGCCAAGCTCTGGGCGGGCGGGCTCGCCGTGGTGCTGATCGGCGCCCTGACCGCCGGCCTGCTGTGGTGGAAGCCCTGGGCCCCGCCCGCCGCCAAGGCGCTGGACCCGATGGCGTTCACCACGGCCACCGGGGGCTCCCCGCTCTTCGGCAGCGGCGAGCACGTCTACCGTTACAAGGTCCGGGCCGAGAAGGGGCTCAAGGAGAGCCCCGAGCAGTTCGCCGCCGCGGTCGACGCCGTCCTCGGTGACGTCCGGCGCGGCTGGGCCGCCGACGGCACGCGCTCCTTCCAGCGGATGCCCGCCGACCCGGTGGACTTCACCGTCTACCTGGCGAGCCCGAAGACCACCGACCGGATATGCGGCCAGTACGGGCTGGACACCGGCGGGTCGGTGAACTGCGGGGTGGGCCACCAGGTGGTCATCAACGCCAAGCGCTGGAACGAGCTGACCGAGTTCTACACCGGCCAGCCGGAGCAGTACCACGCGCTCGCGGTCAACCACGAGGTCGGCCACATCCTCGGCCTCGGCCACGTCGACTGCCCCGGCCCGGGTCAGCCGGCGCCGGTGATGATGCAGCAGATCAAGGGCCTGCACGGGTGCGTCCCGAACGGCTGGCCCTACTCCGAGACCGGCACCCTGCTCACCGGTCCCCTCCTCCCGCCCGCCACCCCGGCCCCGTAGCCACCCGTGACGCCTGTCGCCCCACCGAACCTCCGGCGGGGCGACAGGCGTCACGCGTTCCGGACGTTCAGTCGGTGAGCCGGGCGGCGGCCTCCTCCTCGCTGAGGGCCTCGATCTCGGCGATCAGCAGGTCCTCGATCCGGGCGGCGAGGGCGGCGGCGGTGGAGAGTTCGAAGGCGTCGCGGATCGGGACGTCCAGGCCGACGGCGGCGCGGATCCGGGCGACCACGCGGGTGACCAGGAGGGAGTCGCCGCCGAGGGCGAAGAAGTCGTCGAGGACGCCGACCCGGGGGAGGCCCAGGACCTCCCCCCAGAGGTCGGTGACGAGCTGTTCGGCGTCGGTGCGCGGGGCCAGGTACTCGGCGGTGGCGGTCGGGTCGGGGGTGGGGAGGGCAGCGGTGTCGAGCTTGCCGTTGAGGGTCAGCGGCAGCCGGTCGAGGAGGACGACGGTGTCCGGGACGAGATAGGCGGGCAGCGACCGGGCCAGGTGCTCGCGCAGGGCGGCCGGTGCGGGTTCGGCGCCGGGGGCCGGGACGGCGTAGCCGACCAGGCGGCGGCCGGCGAGGACGACGGCGGCCGCTCCGGCCACCTCCGGGTGGCCGCTGAGGGCGGCCTCGATCTCGGCCGGTTCGATCCGGTACCCGCGCAGCTTGATCTGCTCGTCGGTGCGGCCCAGGTACTCCAACTGCCCGTCGGCGCGCCAGCGGGCCCGGTCGCCGGTGCGGTACATCCGCGCGCCGGGGCTCGTGCCGGTGAAGGGGTCGGGGCGGAAGGCGGCGTCGGTGAGGTCGGGGCGGCCCAGGTAGCCGCGGGCCAGGCCGGCGCCGCCGATGTGCAGCTCGCCCGCGGAGCCGCGCGGGAGCAGGGCGCCGTTCTCGTCGAGGACGTAGAGCCGGACGCCGGGGAGCGGGCGGCCGAGGGGCGGGCGCCGGGTGGTGTCCGGGGCGGTGAGGTCGGCGGCGGTGACGATCACGGTGGCCTCGGTCGGGCCGTAGGTGTTGACGAGCCGGACGGCGTCGCCGTGCCGCTCCCGCCAGCGGGCGACGGAGTCCGCGCGGGCCTCGGAGCCGCCGAGCACCACCAGCCGCAGGGCGGCCGGCCAGGGCGTCCGCCCGTCGAGGGAGACCAGTTCCTCCCAGTACGCCGTGGGCAGGTCGAGCACCGTGACAGACCGGCCGTGCGGGCCGCGGAGCAGCTCGGGCAGGGTGCGCCCGCCGCCCGGGAGCAGGACCACGCAGGCGCCGGCGGCGAGGGCGGGCCAGAGCTCCTCGGCGTGGGTGTCGAAGCCGATCGAGGCGAACTGGACGATCCGGTCACCGGGCGCCAGCCGGTAGCCGTCCGGGCCGGCCATCCAGTCGACCCGGGCGGCGAGGGCCGGGTGGTCGACGGCCACCGCCTTGGGGGTACCGGTGGAGCCGGAGGTGTAGAGGACGTACGCCAGCCCGGCCCGGTCCGCACCCGGGGAGGGCGCGGCGGCCGGGACGATCCGCGGGCCCGCGCCGCTCTCGGCGCCCTCGCCCTCACCGTCGCCCTCGCTGTCCTCGTCGGTGAGCAGCAGGACGGCGCCCGACTCGCGGAGCATCAGCCGCCGCCGCTCCTCGGGGTGGGCCGGGTCGATCGGCAGGTAGCCGGCCCCGGCCTTCCAGACCGCCAGCAGCGCGACCACCAGGTCGAGCGAGGGCGCCAGCCGGACCGCCACCAGCTGACCGGCGACGGGTCCGAGCCGGGCGGCCAGGTCGTCGGCCCGCCGGTCGAGTTCGGCGTAGGAGAGGGTGCGGCCGTCGCACTCCAGGGCCGGGGCGTCCGGCGCGGCGGCGACGCGTTCCGCGAAGCGGGGGAGCCACGGGCGCACCGGCCCGGTGCGGCCGGGCGCCGGTCCGGTGCCGAGCGCGAGGAGTTCGGCCTCCTCCTCCGGCCCGATCAGCCAGTCGCCGTGCAGCGGCAGCGCCGCGTCCTCGACGACGGCGGCGAGCAGGGCCCGGCAGCGGGCGCCGAGCGCGGCGACCGTCGTGTCGTCGAGGACCTCCCGGTCGAAGGCGAAGGAGAGCGTCAGACCGCCGTCCGGCGTCCGCCAGCTGTCGAGCAGCAGATCGGTCTTGGCGCGTTCGAAGCCGGAGTCCATCGAGGCGGTGCGCACCCCGGCCGGCAGGTCGGCGCCGCCGTCGCCGCCGGCCAGGTCGTACTGGCTCTGGTGGACGAACACCGCCTGGTAGAGCGGCGCGGCGCCGGCCTCGGCGGGCAGGTCCAGGTGGGTGGCGAGCCGCTCCACCGGTACCTCCTGGTGGCTCAGCGCGCCCAGGGCGGCCGTCCGCACCCGGTGCAGCACCGTCCGGAAGTCCGGCTCGCCGGTGAGGTCGGCGCGGATGATCCCGGTCCGGGCGAAGTAGCCGACCAGTGCCTCCTGGGCGGCCTCGGTCCGACCTGCCAGGGGGGTGCCCACCAGGAAGTCCCGGGTGCCGGTCCAGCGGGCCAGCACGCACTGGTAGGCGGCCAGCAGCACCATGAACGGGGTGCAGCGCTCGCGCCGGGCCAGTGCGTCCAGGGCCGCCGTGAGTCCGGGGCCGAGCTCGACCGGGGCGAAGCCGGCCGGATGCCGCGGGTGGTCCGGCCGCGGGTGGTCCAGCGGCAGCCGCAGCCGGCCGGTGCCGGCCAGCTTCTCGGCCCAGTAGCGGAACGCGGCCTCGGCGCCCCCGGCCGCCGCGCGCTCCCGCTCGGCGCGGGCGATGTCGCCGTACCGGAGGGCGAGCGGTGCCAGGCCGGCCGGCGCCTCGCCGGTCTCCTCCCGGTAGAGGGCGAGCAGTTCGCGCCAGAGGATCCGGAACGACCAGCCGTCCGAGACGATGTGGTGCACCACCACGGCCAGCGCGTGCTCGTCCGGCCCGGCGGAGACCAGGACGGCCCGCAGCGGCGGCCGCTCGGCCAGGTCGAAGGGCGCGTTGACGGCCGGCCGGCAGGCCTCGGTGAAGTCGCGCTCGCTCGCGCCGGGGGCCAGCTCGACCAGGGCGAGCGGGACCGGCGCGGGCGGCTCGACCAACTGGACGGGCGCCTCGCCGTCCAGGGCGAACCGGGTGCGCAGGGTCTCGTGGCGGGCCGTCAGCCGGTCCAGCGCGGCGCGCAGCGCGCCCTGGTCGAGCGGACCGCTCCAGCGCCGGCAGAGGTACATGGTGAAGCCCGTGTCGGCGGGGTTGAGTTGCTGGAGGAACCAGAGGCGCCGCTGCTCCTCGGTGAGCGGGTGGGCGGCCTCGGTCGGGCGGGCGGCGCCGGTCGTCTGGTCGGTGCTGGTCATCGGACGGCGGCCTCGGTTCCGGTACGGCGCGCGGGCGGGGTGTCGGCGGGCGCGGTGGTGGGGATGGCGGTGGGGGTGGGGGTGGGAGTCGGGGTGGGCTGGGCGGTCGTGGTGGCGCGGCCCGTCAGGGCGGCCAGGCCCACCAGGTCGTCGGGCTCGGCGTCGGGGACGTCGCGGTCGAAGTGGCGCAGCGCGGGAACGGCCAGGCAGGCCAGCACCAGCAGCACCATGGCCAGGCCGAACAGCAGGTAGAGCAGGCCGATGCCGCGCCCCTCGCCGGTGCCGATCAGCCGTCCGACGGTGCCGGCGAGCGCGCCGTCCTCGTCGACCCACGGCTGGACCAGGCGCGGCCCGAGCGGCGCCACCACGGCGAAGCCGACCGGCAGGGTGGACCAGGCGACCATGGTGTTCACCGCGATCACCCGGCCGTGGAACCGCAGCGGGACCTTGGTCTGCACGATCGTCGCGTAGACGCCGTTGACCAGGGCCAGTGCGTAGGCCATGCCGAAGGCGCCGAGCGCCACCGGCAGCACCGAGGGCCGCAGACCGGTCACCAGGCAGGCGCCGGCCAGCCCGAGGGTGGCGAACAGGACGCCGCGCAGCCGCAACCGCCGGGGCCCGCCCCAGACCAGCAGGGTCAGACCGCCCAGCACGGCGCCCAGGCCGGCGGCGACGGCGACCCACCCGGCCGCCGCGAGCGGGGCGAAGGAGAGCACCAGCGGGGTGGTGAGCAGGAACAGCGGGGAGAGGAAGATGTTGAGGACGGCGAAGAACAGCAGCATCGCGCGGAAGTGCCGGCTGCCCAGCGCGCGCCGGAACCCGGCCCGGATCTCGGCGGCGACGCTC
The DNA here is from genome assembly GCF_036226505.1 of Kitasatospora sp. NBC_01246. Lineage (NCBI taxonomy): Bacteria > Bacillati > Actinomycetota > Actinomycetes > Kitasatosporales > Streptomycetaceae > Kitasatospora > Kitasatospora sp. NBC_01246. The sequence goes on from NZ_CP108484.1 coordinate 7,933,333, forward strand.
TCCCGCCGCCGGGCCGCCATCACGTCCGGGAAGCGCACGGCCAGCGTGACGGCGGTGGCCACCACGTAACTCGCCACGTCGAGGGCGAGGATGCCGCCGAGGCCGAGCGCGGCGAGCAGTCCGACGGCGAACAGCGGCACCAGGAACTGGGCCAGCCCGAAGGCCATCTGGACGATGCCGTTGGCCCGGCCGAGGAACCGCTTCGGCACGAGCTGCGGGACGGCCGAGTTCCAGGCCAGCCGCTGGAAGGTGAGCGCCGTCGAGAGCACCGCGATCAGGACGTACGCGTGCCAGACCCGCAGGCCGTCGGCGAGGAACAGCAGCAGCATCACCGCCTGGGTCAGGCCGGCCGCGACGTCGCCGTACAGCATGATCCGGCGCCGGTCGCCGCGGTCCACGACGGCGCCGGCGATCGGCGCCGCCAGGATGCCGGGCACCAGCCCGCAGGCCGCCAGCAGGCCGAACTGGGCGAGGGAACCGGTGGTCAGGTAGATCCAGACCGGCAGGGCGAACTCGGTGAGCGCCGAGCCGATCATGGAGATCTGCTGCCCGGCGGCGACGCCGAGGAACCGCCGCATGGTCGGCCGTGCCGCCGCCGGGCTCTTCGCGCCGGCCGGGGTGCGCGCGCCGGGCGCGGCGGGGCGGGCGTCGGCGCTCTGCTCGGCGCCGTCCCGGGAGAGGCCGGCCAGCCACCAGGTGGCGCCGTCGGCCCGTTCGTGCCGCCGCTCCCGCCCCGCCGCGACCGAGCGGTGCACGGTGGTCAGGATCTCGGCGAGTTCGGCGGCCCGGTACTTGAGATAGAAGTGGCCGGCCTCGTCGAGCACCACCACACCGGTGGTGTCGCTGAGCCGGTGCCACTCCCGGTACCGCTCCTCGTAGAACTCGGTGGCCGGGTCCCGGTCGCCGCAGACCGCGATCACCGGTGCGGAGATCCGGCCGTCCTCGCTCTCGAAGAGCCGGGTGAAGTACCGCTCGGCCTCCTTCGTACCGGTCCGGCGGTTGCGCACCATCAGGCGCAGCTGCTCGGCGCCGACCTCGTCGGTGTCCAGACCGGCCGCCGCCAGGGCGTTGACCATGCCCTGGTCGCTGCGGAGCCGGTCGGCGATCCGCGCCCACCGCTCGCCGACGGCGGCGCCGCGCCCGCGCGGCCGGGCGAACGGGAAGATCCCGCCGAGGTGCACGGCCTCGATCTCCCGCCCGGCCGCCTCGACCAGGCGGGCGACCTCCACGGCGAGCCGGACCCCGACCCCGCAGTGGCCGTAGAGGACGATCCGCCCCTCGACGGTGTCGACGATCTCCTGGGCGCAGCGGGCGGCCACCTCGTCGATGTCCATCGCCTCCTCGCCCAGCTCGTGGCCGGGGACGGCCAGCGAGTGCAGCGCCCAGTCGGCGGGCAGCGCGTCGGCGAGCGGCTTGTAGATGAGCGCGCTGCCGCCGCCGTACGGGGTGCAGACGATGCTGGCGGTGGTCCGGCGGCCGGCCGGGGTGAGCCGGTGCAGCAGGCGGCGGGGGCCGCGGTCGGCGTCCGGGTCGCTGAGCAGGGCGGCGAGGCGCCGGACGGTGGGGTACTTGAAGAGGTCCATCACCCCGACCGGCGTGGGGAGTTCGGGGTAGGCCCGGCGCAGCCGGGCGACCACCTGGGTGGCGAGCAGCGAGTGCCCGCCGAGTTCGAAGAAGTCGTCCAGGGCGCCGACCCGGGGGACCCCCAGCAGTTCGGCCCAGAGCCCGGCGAGGAACCGCTCGGCCTCGTCCTGCGGTTCGACGAACTCGCCGGTGGCGGCGGGCTCCTCGGGCTCGGGCAGCGAGCGGCGGTCGACCTTGCCGTGGGCCAGCAGGGGGAGCCGGTCGAGGACGACGAAGCGGGCCGGCACCATGTAGTCGGGCAGCACCTCGGCGAGGGCCTCGCGCAGCTCGGCGGGCGCAGGCGCCGGGCCCCCGCCCGGGTGTTCGAGGTAGCCGACCAGCGCCTGCCGCAGTCCCTCGCCGCGCGCCAGCACCACGGCCTGGGTGATGCCGGGCAGGGCGGTGAGGGCGGCCTCGATCTCGCCCGGCTCCACCCGGTAGCCGCGCACCTTGATCTGGTCGTCGCCGCGTCCCAGGTAGTCGAGGGCGCCGTCGGGCCGCCAGCGCGCGAGGTCGCCGGTGCGGTAGAGCCGGTCACCGAGCGCGCCGAACGGGTCCTCGACGAAGCGCTCGGCGGTCAGGTCGGGGCGGCCCAGGTAGCCGCGGGCGAGCCGGTCGCCGCCCAGGTACAGCTCGCCGGTGACGCCCGGCGGCACGGGCTGCAGCGCCTCGTCGAGCACGTGGCAGCGGGCCCCGGCGAGCGGGGTGCCGATGGGGGTGCTCCCCGGACCGGCCGCGCCGGCGGTGACCTCGTGGACGGTGACGCCCACGGTCGCCTCGGTGGGGCCGTAGTGGTTGAACACCGCGCAGCGGTCCAGGGCGGCCAGGTCGGCGGCCCACGGCCAGGCCGAGGCCTCGCCGCCGAGCACCAGCGCCCGGCGGGGCAGCAGCCGCTCCAGCGGGGCGTCGGAGCCGAGCGCGGCCAGGTGCGAGGGGGTCATCTTGAGGTAGTCGAGCTCCAGGGCCTCGATCTGCTCGGCGAGTTCGGCGCCGGCGATCCGGCGGGGGAGCAGGTGGACCCGGCCGCCGCTGCTCAGCGCCAGGTAGAGCATCGTGATGCTGAAGTCGAAGGACAGCGACTGCAGCAGCCCGTAGCTCGCGCCGGGCTCGATCCGCAGCCGCTCGCGCACCCCGGCCAGGTAGTTGAGGATCTGCCGGTGCTGGACGGCGACGCCCTTGGGGGCGCCGGTCGAGCCCGAGGTGTAGATCACGTAGGCCAGGTGGTCCGGGCCGGCGGCCTCGTCCAGCGGTTCCGGATCGGGCGCGAGGGGCTCCGGGCCGGGCGGGTCCGCGTCGAGCAGCAGCTCGGCGCCGGTGTAGCCGGGGAAGCGCCCCCGCAGCGCGGTGTCGGTGACCAGCACCCGTACCTCGGCGTCGGCCACCAGGTGGGCGAGCCGGGCGGGCGGCTGCTCCGGGTCCAGCGGCAGGTAGGCACCGCCGGACTTGAGCACGCCGACCAGGGCCGCCGCCAGTTCGGGGGACTGCTCCAGGCAGACCGCGACCCGGTCGTCGGGCCGCACACCGAGCGCCCGCAGCCGCCGGGCGAGGCCGGTGGCCCGCTGCTCCAGCTCGCGGTAGTCGAGCGTGCGGTCCCCGAGGACCACGGCCGGGCGCTCCGGGTGGTCCCGGGCGGTGGCTGCGAGCAGCGCCGTCAGGGTGTCCGGCGCACCGGCGGTGGGGGGCAGCGGCGGGCCGGCGGCCCAGGTCTCCAGCACGTCCCGCCGTTCGCCGGGGGTGAGCAGCGGCAGCCGGGAGACCGGGCGGGCCGGGTCGGCCACTGCGGCGGCGAGGAGCAGTTCGAACCGCTCGACCAGGCGTCGGACGGTCGCGGCGTCGAAGAGGTCGGTGCGGTAGGTGAGCAGCCCGTACAGGCCGCCGTCGGACTTCTCCCGCAGGTAGAGCGCCAGGTCGGTGCGGGTGGTGGTGGCCTCGTGGCCGAAGCCCTCCCGGGCCGGAGCGCCACCGGGGCGGGCGTTGGTGCCGGTGCTGGTGCGGGTGCTGCTCGCGGTGCGGTCGCCGTAGTTCTGGAAGGCGAAGCTCACCTGGAAGACGGCCGACCGGCTGACGTCGCGCTCGATCTCCAGGTCGGCCACCATCTGCTCGAAGGGCACCTCCTGGTGGGTGTACGCGTCGAGGGTGGTCTCGCGGACCCGGCCGAGCAGCTCGGTGAAGGTCGGGTCGCCCTCCAGCCGGGCCCGGATCGGCAGGATGTTGACGAACAGCCCGACGACGTCCTCCAGTTCGCGGTGGAGGCGGCCCGCGACGGCCGAGCCGACGGCGAAGTCCCGCAAGCCGGTGTGCCGGCCCAGCAGGGTCTGCAGCGCGGCCATCAGCACCATGTACGCGGACGCGTTGGCGGAGCGGGCCAGGGCGTTGACGCCGCTGCCGAGGTCCGCACCCCAGTGGAACTCCAGGGCGGCGCCGTCGAAGGTCAGCACCGGGGGCCGCGGTCGGTCGGTGGGCAGGTCGAGGACGGGGACGTCGCGCAGCTCGGTCCGCCAGTAGGCGCGGGAGGCGGCCAGCGCGCCGCCGGTCAGCCGCTCGCGCTGCCAGTGCGCGTAGTCGCCGAACCGGACGGCCGGGGCCGCCAGGCTGTCCGGGGTGCCGTCGGCGTGCCGGGCGTAGAGCGCGTCCAGCTCGCGGTGGAGGATGTCCAGCGACCAGCCGTCGCTGACGATGTGGTGCATCACCAGCGCGAGCACGTGCTCGTCGGGTGCGATGCGGACCAGCAGGGCGCGCAGCAGCGGTCCGGCGGCCAGGTCGAAGGGCTCGGCCGCCAGGGCGCCGAGTTCGGCGGTGGCCCGCCCGGCCGGGTCCGGGTCGGCGGTGGCGTCGACGAACCGGGCCGCGCACGGGGCGGGTTCGGCGACGCGGACCTCGGCGGTGCCCTCGGGGGTGCCGGGGAAGGTCATCCGCAGCGCCTCGTGCCGCGCGACCAGGTCGGTCAGGGCGGCGTCCAGCGCGTCGCGGTCGAGCGGCCCGCGCAGCCGGCGGGCCGGGGCCAGCGTGTAGGCCGTGGAGCCGGGGGCGAACTGGTCCATGAACCAGAGCCGTTCCTGCCCGCTGGAGAGCGGCGGTGCGGTGCCGGGCGGTCTGGCCGGCACGGTTCTGGCGGGGGCGGAGGCGGTCCGCAGCCGCTGGGCGAGCAGGGCGCGCTTGGTCGCGGACAGCCCGGCCGTGGGGTCCTGGATGTCGGTCATCGGTGATCCATTTCGGCGCACGTCGGAGGTGGCGGTGCCCTCGGGGCGGGAGCGGCCGCGGGGTGAGCGGGCGGGCGCGGTGCAGCGCGCCCGCCCGGGAGGTCAACGCAGGTCGCGGACGGCCGCGGCGATGCCGAGCGGCGTCGGGGTGGCGAAGAAGACGTCGAAGTCGAGCTCGACGCCGAGCAGGTCGCGGATCCTGGCGGTGATCTGGATGATCGTCAGGGAGTGCCCGCCGAGGTCGAACAGGTCGTCCTCGGGGCCCAGGTCGGGCAGTCCGAGCACCTCGGCCCAGATCCCGAGCACGGCGTCGAGCACCTCGTCGTGCTCCTGCTGCCCGGCTGCTCCGGCCGCCCCGGTCGAGCCCCGGCTCGCGGCGTCGGTCGGGCGTGGGGGGACGGGCAGCGCACGGCGGTCCAGTTTGCCGTTCGGCGTCAGGGGCAGCCGGTCGAGCACCGCCAAGCGCTGCGGTACGGCGGCGGCCGGCAGCGTCAGCTGGAGGAACGCGCGCAGCTCGGCGGCGTCCGGCACGGCTGCCCCGGGCGCCGGGACGAGGTAACCGGCGACGAACGGCTCCGCGTCGCCGGCCGCTTCGTCCCGCCGGACGGCGGCGGCCGCCTCGGCGATCGCGGGGTGGGCCAGCAGCGCCGACTCGATCTCGCCGAGCTCGATCCGGTGGCCGCGGATCTTGACCTGGTCGTCGAGCCTGCCGAGGAACTCCAGTTCGCCGTCGGCGGTCCAGGCCACGAGGTCGCCGGTGCGGTAGAGCCGCTCGCCGGGCGCGCCGAACGGGTCCTCGACGAAGCGTTCGGCGGTCAGCCCGGGCCGGTCCAGGTAGCCCTCGGCGACCCCGTCGCCGCCGAGGTACAGCTCGCCCGGCACACCGATCGGGAGCGGCCGGCGCCGCCCGTCCAGCACGTACGCGCGGGTGTTGGCGATCGGTCGGCCGATCCGGACGGCCTCCGGTGCGGCCGGGACCTCGGCGCAGGTGGACCAGACGGTGGTCTCGGTCGGTCCGTAGACGTTGAGGAGCCGGTCGGTGCCCGCCCGCAGCTCGCGGGCCAGCGGCAGCGGCAGGGCCTCCCCGCCGACCAGGGCGGTCAGGCCGGGCGGCAGCGGTCCGGCGCCCAGCAGGACCCGCCAGCCCGAGGGGGTGGCCTGGGCGTGGGTGACGCCCTCGCGCTCCACCAGCGACCGCAGGCCCGGGCCGTCGACGGCGAGGCCGTCCGGCGCGAGCACCAGCCGCCCGCCGGTGACCAGCGGCAGCAGCAGTTCGAGCGCGGAGATGTCGAAGGAGAGCGAGGTGAGGCCGAGCCAGACGTCCCGGGGGCCCGAGCCGAGCCGGTCGGCGAAGCCGGAGAGCAGGTTGACCAGCGCGCGGTGGCCGATCTCGACGCCCTTGGGGCGGCCGGTCGAGCCGGAGGTGTAGAGCACGTAGGCGAGCCGGCCGGGCGCGGTCCGGGTGGCGGCCGGGTCGTCTGCCGGCGCGTCGTCCGCCGTGTCGCCCGCCGCGTGGGTGAGCCGCAGCAGCGTCGGGGCCGCGGCGGCCACCTCGGGGGCCGGCTCGCGGTCGGCCAGCAGCAGCGTGGCGCCGGAGTCCGCCAGGACGAGGGCGAGCCGTTCGGCCGGGTAACCGGGGTCGAGCGGCAGGTAGGCGGCGCCGACGGTGTGCACGGCGAGCAGCGCGGCCGGCAGGTCGGCGGTGCGGCCGAGGTGCAGAGCGACCAGGTCGTCCCGGCCGACGCCGGCCGTGGTCAGCGCGTTCGCCAGCCGGTCGGTGCGCCGCAGCAGCTCCCGGTACGTCAGGCGCTCGGCGCCGGCCACCACCGCGAGGGCCTCGGGCGTGGCGCCGGCGTGCTCGCGGACCAGGTCGAGCACCGTCCGGTCGGCGGGGTAGGCGTGCTCGGTGGCGTTCCAGGTGCTCGTGACGAGCCGTTGCTCGGTCTCGTCGAGCAGCGGCAGGTCCGCCAGGGCCGCTCCCGGGTCGGCCGTGGCGGCGGCGAGCAGGGCGGCGAGGTGTCCGGCGATGCGCCGGGCGGCGGCGGGGGAGAGGACGGCCGGGTCGTACTGGAGGGAGAAGCCGACGGCCCCGGCGTCCTCGACCGCCTGGAGGTGCAGCGTGTTGCGGGAGGCGTGCGGGAACACCGTCCAGTCGACCCGGGTGGTGCTGCCCGGGAACACCGGGTCGGCGGTGGTGCGGCGGCGGTAGCCGAACGAGGCGGGCGCCAGACCGGTCCGCGGCGTGAGCCCGGGCACGGCCGCGCCGAACGGGACGGCGCGGTGGGCCGAGACCAGGCGGACCTCGGCCCGGACGGCCCGGGCGTACTCCGCGAACGTCACCTCCTCCCCGGCGCCGGCCGGGGCGTGCACCGGCAGCTCGTTGACGAAGAGGCCGATGTCGTCGCGCCGTTCCGGACGGCGGGTGGCGAAGGGGACGGCGACCGGGACGGCCTCGCCGCCGTAGCGCCGCAGCAGGCCGTGCAGGCCGGCGAGCAGGAACTCGAAGACGGTGACCCCGCAGTCGCGCGCGGCGTCGACCAGGGCGGTCCGGCCGGCGCCGTCGAGCCGCCAGGTGACGGCCTCGCCCCGGCCGGCGTCGGTGGTGGCCCGGGGGCCGTGGGGCAGCACCGGGTCGGTGGCGGCGGCCCACCGGGGGCCGTGGAAGGCGGCCGCCCGGCGGACGGCCTCGGGCTCGGGTTCGATCCCGAGGGCGTCGCGCCGGTTGTCGGGGGCGGCGGGGTCGAGGGACGTGGGGTCGGAGGTCGCGGGGTCGGAGGTCGCGGGGTCGGCGGCGGGGGAGTCGGCGGCGGCCGGTCCGCCGGCTCGCGCGGCGGCGTAGGCGGTGGCGAGGTCGGCGGCCAGGACGTCCTTGGAGTGCCCGTCGAACACCGCGTGGTGGGCCACCACCAGCAGGTCGGCCGCCCCACCGGCCCGCCGGAGCAGGGTGAACCGGGCGAGCGGTCCGGCGGCGAGGTCGAACGGGAGGGCCAGTTCCTCGGCCAGTCGCTTGGCCAGGCCTTCGCCGCTGTCGGCCGTCGCGTCGACGACGGTGAGCGCGGGCGGCCGCCCCGCCGGGACCTCGCGGACCAGGCCGTCCGCCTCGACCAGCGCCGCCGCGAGCGCGGGGTGGCGGGTGACGGTGGCGGCGACGGCCCGTGCCAGGGCGTCGGCGTCGATCCGGTCGAAACGGAACCGCAGGGCGAGGTGGAAGGCCTCGGGGACGGCGGTCCGCCTGGTCGTCAGCCAGATCCCGTGCTGGGCGGGGGAGGCGGGGCGCCCGGCCCGGGCCGGAGTGTTCGCCGCTCTCGCGGGCTCCTCCTCCGCTGCGGCGGACGGGCCCGGTGTGAGGGAGGAGACTGGTGCCGCGGGCGAGCCTGGAGTGGCGGCGGAGTCGACGGGGGAGGCGGACATGGCGGGCTCGATTCGGGAGTCGGAGGCGGGGCTGCGGTGACCCGTCCGACCGGGTTCCGCCGCGACGGTGCGGCCCGGTGGAGGGCGCGGCCGTCGGATGCGGTCCGGGCCGCCCCGCGGACCGGTCGACAGGCCGCTGGAGCAAGGCCGACCCGACTCCCAGGTTCCCCCCTGATGCGTCAAGCGGTCCGATCTTCTCCCCCGTGGAAAGATCATTGGCCTGGACCTGTCGTGAGATTTCCACAGACCACATGCCTCGTCAAGGGTTGTTCACGACCCGGGCGGGGCGGTCCGACGGTTCGTCAACTATCTCCCACCACAAGCCGTCCCGGTGGCGGTCCTGAGGGCCGCCCCGACGGCGGGTTCGGACCGGGGGCGACGGCGGTCGGGGGCGGCTGCGCGGGCGGCGGCGGGAGGGATGGCAGGTGCAGTCAAGTTGTCTGTACAGCTCGGGGTTCTCTGTCCGTCATCGAAACGCCATCGAACCGGTCCACTTCCGTTGATCTCGGACGCCTATACATAACGGGTCTGGGTCGAAACGGAGGCCCAGCATCCGTGATCAAGGAGCCGTCCCCCGATGATTCCGATGCCCGAACTGTCGCGCCGCACCCTGCTCGGCGGCGCGGCGGCGGCCGCCGTGCTGTCCGCCCTCCCGCTCAGCGTGCGTGAGGCGCTCGCCGCGCCGGCCCGCCCCGGCAAGCTGGCGGACATCCAGCACGTCGTGGTGTTCATGCAGGAGAACCGCGCGTTCGACCACTACTTCGGTACGCTCCCCGGCGTGCGCGGCTTCGGCGACCGGACGGCGGTGCGCGGGGTCAACGGGCGCTCGGTGTTCCACCAGCCCGACCCGGGGCGCAAGGAGGGCCACCTGCTGCCGTTCCCGATGAACGCGGCCCACACCAACGCCTACCAGCAGGGCGCCCCGGCGTTCGGCTTCGTCGACTCGATGAACGCCTGGAACGACGGTCGCGCCGACGGTTCGGTCACCCGCCGCTCCGGCGGCTGGCTCGGCCAGGGCTACTACGAGCCCGCCGACATGCCCTTCTACAACGCGCTCGCCTCGGTCTTCACGACCTGTGACGCCTACTACGCGTCGGTGCAGTGCAACACCAACACCAATCGCGAGCACCTGATGACCGGGACCAGCGGCGGCACGGTGCGGGACACCCCGGTGACCGACAACACCGAGATCCCCGGCGGCTACGAGTGGACCACCTACGCCGAGCGGCTGCAGAAGGCCGGGATCAGCTGGAAGACCTACCAGGCGCTGGACAACTTCGACGACAACGCGCTCGCCTGGTTCACCCCCTTCGTCAAGGCCAAGCCGGGCGAGCCGCTCTACGAGCGCGGCCTGCGCGCGGTCGGTGACCCGGCGAAGAAGGACGACCCCTTCGCGATGGGCGACGCCCTCGTCGAGGCGTTCACCGCCGACGTCCAGGCCGACCGGCTGCCGCAGGTCTCCTGGCTGGTCGCGCCCGCCGCGCTCTCCGAGCACGCCAACTACGCCCCGCCGAACGGCGAGCACCTGACGGCCCGGCTGCTCGCCGCGCTCGCCGCTAAGCCGGAGGTGTGGGAGAAGACCGTCTTCATCCTCAACTACGACGAGCACGGCGGCTTCTTCGACCACCAGCTGCCGCCCGTCCCGCCGCTGGCCGCCGGGCGCGGCAAGTCGACCGTCCCGGTCGACGGCGAGGTCGTGGTCCGGGTCTCCAAGGGCGGCTCGACCTACCACCGGGTGGTCGGTCAGGACGGCAAGTACCGGGTGAAGGCCGCCGACGGCTCGCTCTCCTGGTCCGACACCCTGCCCGCGGGCGAGACCCTGGTCTCCGGCCCGTACCCGATGGGCCTGGGCGTGCGCGTCCCGATGATCGTCGTCTCGCCGTGGACGCGCGGCGGCGTGGTCGACTCCACGGTCTACGACCACACCTCGGTGCTGCGCCTGCTGGAGCAGCGCTTCGGCATCGAGGAGCCCAACATCAGCCCGTGGCGCAGAGCCGTGACCGGCGACCTCACCAACGTCTTCGACTTCTCCGGGCGCAACCCGGTCTGGCCGCAGCTGCCCGACACCAGCGGCAACCGGCAGAAGGTCGTCGACACCGGCAAGCTGCCCGCGCCCACGGTGCCCGATCCGCAGGCCTTCCCGCAGCAGCAGCGCGGCACCCGCACCGCCCGGATCAGCCCGTACGACCTGCTGGTCAAGCCGAAGCTCAAGGGCGACGAGCTGACCGTCGACTTCATCAACCAGGGCCGCCAGGCCGCCGTCTTCGCCGTCTACCCGGCGCCCGGCACCGCGCCGCGCCACTACACCGTGGGCGCCAAGAGCCGCCTCTCCGACGTCTGGACGGTCGGCCCCGAGGGCTACGACCTGCGGGTGCACGGCCCGAACGGCGCGCTTTGGCACCTGCGCGGGGACGCCGCCTCGGCGTACGAGATCTCGCTCTCCGAAGAGCAGAACGGCAAGGTGCTGGAGGTCGACGTGATCAACCGCACCCGCACCGCCCAGACCTTCCTGGTCGGCGACCTCGCCTACGGCGACGGGCTGCGCGAGGTGCGGGTCGCGGCGGGCGACGACCGGACCGTCAACGTCAAGGTCGGCCCGGAGGGATGGTACGACGTCGCGGTGGGCGTCCGCGGCGAGCTCGGCTTCCGCCGCCGGATCGCCGGGCGCTTCCCGTGGGACGGCGACCACCTGGTGACCGACCCGGCGATGGGCCTCGCCGACCCGCTGGCCCTGGACGTCACGCTCAAGGCCGCGTCCACCACGATCGACGAGGCGATCCTGCTGCCCGGCCGTCCGGCCCGGGTCGCCGCCCGGTTCACCGCGACCGCCGCGCTGACCGCGATCGAGGTCCAGCCGATCGTGCCGGCCGGCTGGGCGGTCACCGCCGTCACCCCGCCGCCCGCCTCGCTCGCCGCCGGTGCCGCCGCGACCGCCGAGTGGGACGTCACCCCGCCCGCCGTGCTGCCGGACGGCGCCACCCACCGGATCCTGGTCACCGCCCGCGCGGCGGCCGGCAGCCGCTTCGCGATCGCCGACGGCGAGATCGCGGCGCGCACCGCCCCCGTGATGGCCGGTCACCTGCTCGGCGAGGACTTCGAGTCGCTGGCCGGCTCCCTCCAGCCGCTGGCCGGCGTGCTCGGCTGGACGCCGCAGGCGCCGCAGGGCTGGTCGGTGGTGAACGCGCCGGCCATGCCGCAGGGCACCACCCGACTCCAGGGCTGGACGTTCCACACCAAGCGCGCCTGGTCCACCCCGGCCGGGCAGGACCGCGGCAACTTCAGCCGCGGCCTGGGCATCCTCGCGGTCGCCGACCCGGACGACTGGGACGACACCGGTTCGCCGTCCCGCAAGGGGGTCTTCGACTCCACCCTGGTCTCGCCCGCCGTCCAGCTGCCGGCCGGCGCGAGCACCCTCCACCTCGCCTTCGACTCGCACTACCGGCAGGAGGCCCCGCAGAAGGCGGCCGTCACCGCCGTCTTCGACAACGGCACCGAGACCCGGCTGGTCTACTACAGCAGCGACCCGACCGGTAACGACAACGCCGGCAAGGACGTCCAGAACGCCTTCGTCACCAAGCAGTTCGCCGTTCCGGCGGGTGCCCGCTCGGTGACCCTGAAGTTCCGGATGTACGACGCCGGCAACAACTGGTTCTGGGCCGTCGACCACGTCCGCCTCGACACCAGGCCGATCACGGGCTGACCCGGTAGATCCTGCCCGCGGCCCGCGTACCCCGAGGGGGTGCGCGGGCCGTTCGGTCGGGCCGGGGGCTTGTCGTCGGGCATGGGGTCGGGTCGGCGGGTCGGCGGGTCGGTGCGGCGGGTCGGGTCGCCGAGTCGGGGTGGCGGATTTCGGCCGGGCGCGCGCGTCCGGCCGGGTGTTGTCGGACCTCTCTGGTGTCGTAGGAGGGCGAACGCCGCCGCCCGGTCACCACGACCCCACGGAGGACACCATGACGACCACGTCGGACGATTCGACCCCCTCGCTGCCCGGGCGCCCGCCCGTGGTCGACCTGGCGACCTGGCAGGCCGCCCGGGACGAGCTGCTGGCCCGGGAGAAGGCCCACACCCGCGAGGCCGACGCCATCGCCGCGGCCCGGCGACGGCTGCCGATGGAGGAGCTCGACGGGACGGTCGAGGTCGTCGGCCCCGACGGCCCCGTCCCGTTCCTGGACCTGTTGCAGGGCCGCGACGAACTCGTGGCCTACCAGCACATGTGGACCCGCCCGGGGGCGACCCCGGAGGAAACCCTCGGCCGACACGGCCACCACTGAGGGCGGTGGGACTTCCGGCCCGGAGGCGCCGCGAGCCGCCCAGCCTTCCTCCCGGACCAACGGGCCGTCCACGAACCTCGCTCACCGACCTCGCTCACCCACCTCGCCCACCGACCTCGCCCACCGACTCAGGGAGATCCGCGCCATGAACTCTCGTCTGCTCCGGCTGACCGGCGCCGCCACCGCCGTCTACGGCCTCGCCGTGACCCGCCGGCCCGCCCTGCTGGCCGCCCCCTCCGGACTGACCGCCGCCGACGGCTCGCTGCCGCGCTCCACCGCGGCCTGTCTGCGCCCGCTCGCCTTCCGGGACGCCGCCTGCGGCCTGGCGATGGCCTTCGCACCCGACGACTCCGCGCTGCGCGCGGCCACCCTGGTGCGCATCGCCTCCGACCTGGGCGATGCCGCCCTGCTGGCCACCGCGCTGCCGGAGCGTCGGCACCGGGTGATGGCGGTGGCCGTCTCCGTCGGCTGGGGTGCGCTCTCGGTGGCCGGGCTGCTCGGGGGGAGTCGGAAGCGGTCGTGGGGCCGCCATACCTCTTGATGGTCAAGTCTCTCAATCATCGAGAGATATGATGCGGAGGTCCGTCACCTGCCCCCGCCCGAAGGGCGCTCCGCGATGCGCACCGGTCCAGCCGCTCCCCGCCCCGCCTCCCGGCGTCGAACCAGACTGCTGGTTCCGCTCGTCCTGCTGGCCGTCTGGCTCGGCCTGGGCGGCGCCTTCGGCTCCTACGCCGGGAAGCTCTCCGAGGTGGCCACCAACGACCGGGCCGCCTTCCTGCCCCGCAGCGCCGAGTCCACCGAGGTGGCCCGGCTCGGGGAGGACTTCCGGACGGCGGCCACGCTCCCGGTGATCGTCGTCTGGGAGAGTCGCACCGGAGCGGTCGGCGAGGCCCAGCGCGCCGCCGCCGGCCGGGCGCTGCAGGAGGCCTCGGCCGTCCCCGGTGCCACCGGCCGGGTGTCGCCCGCCGTGCCGTCCGAGGACGGCCGGGCGCTCCAGGGCGTCGTCCAGCTCCGCTCCGACCTCGGCCGGCAGACCGGGGACAGCGTCCGCGCCGTCCGCGAACTCGCCGACCAGGTCCCGGACACCACCGTCGGCCTGGCCGGTCCGGCGGCGGTCGCGGCCGACCTCGGCGGTGCCTTCGCCGGCATCGACGGACTGCTGCTCGGCGTGGCCCTCGGCGTGGTGCTGCTGATCCTCCTCGCCGTCTACCGCAGCCTGCTGCTGCCGCTGCTGGTGATCCTCGGCGCGGTGTTCGCCCTCGGAGTCTCCTGCGCGCTGGTCTACCTGCTCGCCGACCACGGCCTGGTCCGGGTGGACGGCCAGGTGCAGGGTCTGCTGTCGATCCTGGTGATCGGCGCGGCCACCGACTACGGACTGCTGCTCTCCGCCCGCTTCCGCGAGGAACTGCACCTCCACGGTGACCGGTTCGCGGCGATGCGCACCGCCTGGCGGCAGTCCGTCGAGCCGATCGCGGCCTCCGGGACGACGGTCGCCCTCGGCCTGCTCGTCCTGCTGCTCTCCGACCTCACCAACAACCGGGCGCTCGGCCCGGTCGGCGCGATCGGCATCGGCTGCGCGGTGCTCTCCGCGCTGACCTTCCTGCCGGCCGCGCTCGTCCTGCTCGGCCGCGCCGCCTACTGGCCGGCCCGGCCGGCCGCCGACGGGCGCGCCCCGGTGAACGCCGTCTGGCAGCGGGTGGCCGCCCTGGTCGGGAGCCGGCCGCGGGTCACCTGGGCCGCCGGCCTGGCCGTGCTCGCCGCGCTGGCCGCCTTCGCGCCGACCCTGGACTCGGGCGGCGTGCCGCAGAGCGAACTCTTCATCAAGGCCCAGCCCTCGGCGGCCGGGCAGGCGCTGCTCTCGAAGCACTTCCCCGGCGGCGCCGGCAACCCGGCCGTGGTGATCGCCGCCGCCGGGCGGGCCGAGGCGGTCGCCGCCGCGGCAGCCGTCCCCGGGGTGGCCGGCGTCCGTCCGTACACCGGCGGTGCGCCCGGCGGTGCCCCGGCGGAGGTGGACGGGCGGGTCCGGCTGGACGTCACGCTCGCCGACCCGGCCGACAGCGACGCGGCCATCGCCACCGTCCGGAGCCTGCGGCAGGCCGTGCACGCGGTGCCGGGCGGGGACGCGCTGGTCGGCGGCTACACCGCGCAGCAGTACGACACCCGGATCACGGCGGAGCGCGACCGGGCGCTGATCATGCCGGTCGTGCTGCTCTGCATCCTCGCCGTGCTCGTGGTGCTGCTGCGCTCGCTGCTCGCTCCGCTGCTGCTCGCCGGTACCGTCGCGCTGTCCTACCTGGCCACGCTCGGCGTCAGCGCGGTGGTCTTCGACCACGTCTTCGGCTTCTCCGCCATCGACCCCTCCGTGCCGCTGTACGGGTACGTGTTCCTGGTCGCGCTGGGGGTGGACTACAACATCTTCCTGATGACCAGGGTCCGTGAGGAGACGATGCGGGTCGGGACCCGGGAGGGGGTGCTGCGCGGGCTGACGGCCACCGGCGGGGTGATCACCTCGGCGGGGGTGGTGCTGGCCGCGACCTTCGCCGCGCTGGGTGTGATCCCGCTGGCCTTCATGGCCCAGATCGCGTTCATCGTCGCCTTCGGCGTGCTGCTGGACACCCTGCTGGTGCGCTCGCTGCTGGTGCCCGCGCTGGTCCGGGACCTGGGCGAGCGGGTCTGGTGGCCGGCCCGGCCGGGTCGTACGGCGGTCGGTACGGCGGCGCCCGAGCCGGTCGGCGAGCCCGCCCGAGGGTGCCCGGCCGGTTAGGCTGAACGGGTAACAGCGGGTGGAACACCGTAGGCGACCGGAGCGGATGACCTTGTCGGAGCAGGACCCGAGCACGCCCCCGCCCGCCCCGGCACCGTCCGACAGCCCGGCGTCTGCGGACCCGTCCGCGACCGTACCCTCCGACACCCCGGCGCTCGGGCGGCTCCTCCAGGCCCTCGCCTCCGAGATGAACCTGCTCGGGCACGGCTTCGCCGCCGCCAGCGGTCTGCACGCCACCGACGTCCAGGCGCTGCTCGCCGTGATGCGGGCCGAGCCCGGCCGGGGCGGGATCACCCCCGGCCGGCTCGGCGAGGAGCTGGCCCTTACCTCGGGGGCGGTCACCGCCGTACTGGACCGGCTGGAGCGGGCCGGACACATCCGCCGGACCAGGGACGCCGCCGACCGCCGGCAGGTCCTGGTGCACTACCTGCCCGGTGCCGGGCGGATGGCCGCCGAGTGGTTCGCGCCGGTGGCCCGGCGCACCGAGGCGGTGCGCGGCGAGTTCACCCCGGTGGAGCTGGCGGCAGTGGCCCGTTTCCTCGGCCGGATGACCACCGAGCTGGAGGACCTGCGCCACTCGCGCTGACTCGCGCTGACTCGCGCTGACCCGCGCTGACCCGCGCCGACCCGCGCCGACCCGCGCCACCGCTGACGTGGGCTGACGGTCGGACGCCCGTCAGCCCGTCAGCCCGTTCCGCCGGGCGATCAGGGCCGCCAGGCCGTCCAGGATGCGCTCCAGGCCGAACTCCAGCGCCCGGTCACGCCCGTCCCGCACGGCCATCGCCGCCGCGAGCGCCGGGAAGCGGTCGGCGTGCTCCTGGACCAGCCCGCCGACGACGGCCAGCAGCCGGGACTCCGGCTCCCCGCCCGGTCCGGCCGCGCGCGCCTGTGCGGTGATGCTGCGGACGTGGCCGGCCAGCAGGACGGCGGTGTCCATCCGCTCCGGCCCGGTCAGTCCGGTGCCGTCGAGGGCGGCCACCACCCGCTCCAGCCAGCCGAGTTCCTTCGGGCCGAGCACCCGGGGGCCGACGGTGGCGTCGATCAGCCAGGGGTGCGCGCCGAAGGTGGTGGCCAACTGGCCCGCCCAGGAGTGGAGTTCGGCGCGCCAGGCGGGCGAGGCGCCCGTCAGGTCCCGGTTCGCCGCCGGGGCCCCCGGTCCGGCCCCGGCCGGTTCGTCGATCGCCGTCTCGACCATCAGGGCCACCAGTTCGGCCTTGCCCGGCACATAGCGGTAGAGCGCCATCTTGGTGTAGTCGAGCAGGCCGGCCACCCGCTGCATGGAGACGGCGCCCAGTCCCTCCGCGTCCGCGATCCCGATCCCGGCCCGGGCGATCCGGTCCAGGCTGAGCGCCGGTTTGGGCCCGCGGGTCGGCTTCGGGGGCGGCCCCCAGAGCAGCCGTGCCGTCGCCTCGGCCCCGTCGCCGGATGTGCTGCTCAAGCTCCGCTCCCGTCCCGTTCCGGGTCGGCCCTTGCCGAACCGACCTAACTGTGTCTACCGTACACAGCAGCAATCAGTGTCCAGCGGACACAGTTTCTCGGCTCTCCCGGACGGAGTGGTTCACATGGGTACCAAAGTCCTCATCTCGGGCGCGAGCATCGCCGGCCCGGCACTGGCGTACTGGCTCGGGCAGTACGGCTTCGAGCCCACCGTCGTCGAGCTGGCTCCCGTCCTGCGCGGCGGCGGTCAGGCCGTCGACTTCCGCGGCGACGCGCACCTGACGGTGCTGCAACGGATGGGCCTGCTCGACGAGTTGCGCCGGATCGACACCGGTGGCAGCCCGATGGACTTCGTCGACCGGCACGGTCGGCGCCGGCTCCACCTGCCGGCGGACTTCGCCGGTGGCGAGGTCGAGGTGCCGCGCGGCGAACTGGCCCGGCTGCTCCACCGGCACAGCCTGCCGTCCACCGAGTACGTCTTCGGCGACACGGTGACCGCGCTGGAGGAGACGCCCGACGGCGTCCGGGTGGAGTTCCGCCACGGGTCGCCGCGCGAGTTCGGCCTGGTGGTCGGCGCGGACGGTCTGCACTCCACCGTCCGCCGGCTGGCCTTCGGCCCCGAGCAGCGCTTCGTCCGCCACCTCGGCTACTACGCCGCCACCTGGCAACTGCCCAACTACCTCGGTCTGCCGCCCGGTTCGGTCGGCCTCAACGTGCCCGGGCGGCTCGCCGCGGTCGGCGCGGACCACCGGGACCGGACCCGGGCCGGCGCCTTCTTCCTGTTCGCCTCACCCGAGCTGCCCTACGACCGGCACGACCAGGAGCAGCAGAAGGCGCTGCTCGCGGACGCCTTCGCGGGTCTCGGCTGGGAGGTGCCCCGACTGCTGGAGAGTCTGCGCGAGGCCCCGGAGCTGTACTTCGACTCGATCAGCCGGGCGGACGTCCCCGCCTGGTCCGCCGGCCGGATCGCCCTGGTCGGGGACGCCGCCTGCGGCGCGACCATCGGCGGCATGGGCACCGGTACCGCGATGGTCGCCGCGTACGTCCTGGCCGGCGAACTCGCCCGCGCCCGGGGCGACCACCGCACCGCCTTCGCCCGGTACGAGGACGCCGTGCGCGGCTACGCCGAGGGCTGCCAGCGGGGCGGCGACCGGACCGGGCCCTTCCTGGCGCCGGGCACGGCGGCCGGACTCCGGCTGCGCGACGGACTGTTGGGCCGGCGCTGGGTCCTGAACCGGATGCTGGAGCTGGGCCGGAAGGTCAGCAGCACGATCGCCCTGCCCGACTACCAGACCGAGTTCGCCACCCGCTGATCCTCGGCGGCCCCCTCGTGCGGGGCGGCCGGGGCGCCGGACGGGTCGCCGGGCGCCGGTCCCTTCGACCGTGCGGCGTGTCCCATCCGGTAGCCGATCCCGCGGACGGTGATGATCCACCGGCTGGAGCCGAGCTTCGCGCGCAGGGTGCTCACATGGGTGTCGATGGTGCGGCTGGCCTGCCCCCAGTCACTGCCCCACACCTTCGCCATCAACTCCTTGCGCGACACCACGGTCTCGGAGTTGGCGGCGAGGATGTAGAGCAGCTCGAACTCCTTCGACGTCACCTCGATCAGCCGGTCGCGCAGGCGCACTTCGCGGGTCCGCGGATCGATGTGCAGCGGGAGCAGCGAGATGGCCTCGGGCGCCGCCGGCCCGGAGCGGCGGGAGGACCGGCGGAGCACCGCGTCGATGCGGGCCCCCATCTCCCGGAAGCCCCAGGTCTGGGCGACGCAGTCGTCGGCTCCCGCCTTCAGGGCGAGCACCCGCTCCAACTCGTCGTCGCGACGGGTGAAGGCGATCAGTGGGACGTCGCTCTCGGTCCGCAGGCTCCGGCACACCTCGATGCCGTCGACGTCCGGCAGTTCCAGCGAGAGCAGCACCAGGTCGGCCTCGCGGTACGTGCGGAGGGCCTGTGCGCCGGTGCCCACGCTGCGGGCGACGAAGCCCTGCCGGCGCAGGTCGCGCACCATCGATTCGGCGGAGCTGATCTCCCGTTCCACCACGAGTACGGTCCTCATCTTCCCTGCTCCTCCTCCGGACGCCACGCCCCTCCGTGCCCACCCTCGTCCGCTCCCCGGGTCGCGGCCCGGGGCGTCGTTCGCACAACAAAAGTACCGCTTGGCACGGCAACCAGGCGGAACCCGGCCGACCGGCCGGATATCCGCTCCGACCTGCGGAGACACGCTGTGGAAATGCTCCCGGCACAGATCCGGCGAGGCTGCCCGCCCAGCCGCCGGCCGGCGGCCGCGGGCGTACCCGAGGTCCTTCGGCCGCTGGTCAGCGGGCTGTGGACGGGCGGGCGGCGGCTCCGGCCCGGGCGGGCACGGACGGCAGCCCCGGCGCTCGTGTCAACAGCTCATGAAATCTGCCGCGACACCCGGAACTTGGGCCGAACGGCGCGGCACGGCGGGGGAGCTGGTGCGCGGGTGCGCGGGTGCGGCGGGTGCGGCGGGTGCGCGGAGACGCGGAGAGGTGAGCGAGGAGGCCGGGGGAACGCCGGAAGCCACCGAAGGCCCGGGGGTCAGGTTGCCTTCGGTGGCCGTTCCGGGGAGGGCGGGATCACTGGACCCCGCCCGGTCGCGCTCCAGGAGATCAAGGAGCTCAAGGAGCTCCAGGAGGCCTGCGAGCCCGGGGGCCTAGGAGTCCTGGGGCGTGGGCCGCTTGGCGGGGAAGCCGTGGCTGCGGGCCACCAGGACCACCACGAGCACCGGCAGCAGGAGCAGCAGCACCGTCCAGGGGAAGGAGTCACTGCCGCTCACGTCGAGCAGGACACCGCCGATGATGCCGCCGGCGGCCATCGCGACGTTCCACAGCGTCACGAGCATGGTCTGGGCCGCGTCGGCCTGGTCACCGCCCGCGTCGGCCACCGCCGTCTGCAGCAGGGTCGGAATGCCGCCCCAGCCCAGACCCCACAGGGCGGCCGCGATGTACACCAGGGCCGTGGTGTCGGCGAGCACCGCGAGCAGCAGCGCGGCCACCGCGACGAGCAGGGTGCTGGCGACGGTGAGCGCGCGCAGCTTGGCGTGGATCTGCGAGCCGACGATCCAGATGCTCGCGAGCGAGGCGCCGCCGAAGACCAGCAGCACCAGGTCGGTGCTGTCGCCCAGGCCGTGGTCGTCGAGGAAGGTGGCGATGTAGGCGTACAGCACGGTGTGCGCCAGGACGAAGACGAGCGTCACGAAGAGCACGGGGGTCACCCCGGGCACCTTCAGCGCCCGCAGCATCTTCGGCCGCTCGCCGGCCTGCTGGCCGGGGTAGTCGGGCACGGTGGCGGAGATCCACACCAGCAGCAGGACGGTGAGACCGGTCATCACGAAGAACGGCACGCGCCAGTCGGTCTGGGTGCCGAGGAAGGTGCCGGCCGGGACGCCGAGCGAGAGCGCGACCGGGATGCCGGCCATCGCGATGGCGATCGCCTTGCCCTGAAGTGCCACGGGGGCCATCCGCCGTGCGTAGCCGGCGAGCAGCGCCCAGGCCAGACCGGCGGCGACACCCGCGACGAACCGCGCGACCATCGTCAGCCCGTAGATCGACGACACCGCCGTGACGGTGTTGGCCACGGCGAAGCCCGCCATGGCCGTCAGGAGCAGCCGCTTGCGCCGCCAGCCGGCGGTGGCCGAGGCGAGCGGGATCGCGGTCAGGGCGGTGCCGATCGCGTAGATCGTGACGGTCTGGCCGGTCGCGGACTCGCTCACGGCGAGGTCCGAGCTCATCGAGGGGAGCAGGCCGGCGGGGAGGGTCTCGGTGAGGCTGGTGATGAAGACGGCGGTGGCGAGGGCGATCAGGGCGAGCAGCGGAAGCTTCTGCGGTTCCTCGCCCCCCGCCGCCGCGGGGGGCGAGGAGCGGGTCTCCGCGCCGGGGGCGTCGGTGATGTCGGGTGAGGTGCTCATGGGGCGTGCTCCGGATGTTCCAGGGGACGGGGCGGACGGGTGGTGCGAAGAGGAGGTCGCGGGGCGGGCCAGGAGTGGCCCAGCCCGCCGTCGACGGGGAGCCGGGCGCCGGTGGTGAAGGTCGCGTCGGTGGCCAGGAAGAGCGCGGCGCGGGCGACCTCCTCGGCGGAGCCGAGCCGGCCGAGCGGTGGCAGCGCCGGGCCGCCCGCGGGCGCCGCCTCGATGCAGCCCGGTGCCACCGCGTTGACCCGGATGCCGCGCGAGACCAGTTCGGCGGCGAGCGCCCGCACGGCGTCGGAGGGCGGCGCCGGGGCGGTGAGCACCACCGCGCCGCCGTCCCGGAGGTACGGCAGCAGCGGGCGGACCCCCGCCACGGCGTCGGCGAACAGGAGGTCGGTGTCGTCGAGACCGGTACCGCCGTCCTCGGCGCGCTCGACGACGGTGGCGGTGGAGCCCAGCTCGGCCCTGGCCCGGGCGCGTTCCCCGGCGGTGCGGGCGGCCAGCAGGACCAGCGCCCCGCCCTCCACCAGGCGTTTGGCGATGGCCAGGCCGATGTCGGTGTCCTGGCCGAGGACGACGGCCCGGCGGCCCGCGTACCTGGTCATGTCGGTCACTCCTGCCCGCCGCTCGGCGACTCGGTGGTTCCGACCCTGCCCGAGGGCCCTTCCGGGCCGCTGCGGATCCGCTGAGGGTGCGCTGAGGGTGCGCTGACGGCCGGCTGACGGCCCGTCGAAGATCCCCCCGGGCCGGTCCGGTGCCACCGGGGCGCGGTACGGTGACCGACATGCGGTTTGGGGTACTGGGACCACTCGTGGTGTGGGGCGACGACGGCGAGGAGATCACCGTCCCCGAGGTCAAGGTCCGGGGACTCCTCGCCGACCTGCTGGCGCACGGCGGCGGTCCGGTCTCCGCCGACCGCCTCATCCAGGACCTGTGGGGCGATGAACCGCCCGGGAAACCCGAGGGCGCGCTCCAGGGCAAGGTCTCCCAGCTGCGCCGGGTGCTCGGCCGGGAGCGGGTGCTGCGCCAGGGCGCGGGCTACCGCCTCCGGCTGGACCGCGGTGCCGGCGAGCTGGATGCCGACCGCTTCGCCGCCCTGGTGGCCGACGCCGGTGGCGTCCGCGACCCGCGCGCCCGGGCGGAACTGCTGACCGAGGCCCTCGACCTGTGGCGGGGGCCGGCGTACGCGGACTTCGCCGACGAGGAGTTCGTCCGGTCGGCGGCGTGCCGCCTCGCCGAGCAGCGGCTCGCCGTCCTGGAGGACCAGGCCGAGGCGCGGCTCCTCGCCGGTGACCACGCGCTGCTCGCCGGCGAGCTCGCCGCCCTCGTCGCCGGGCACCCGCTGCGCGAGCGGCTGCGCGCCGTCCAGATGCGCGCCCTCTACCTCGCGGGCCGTCAGAGCGAGGCGCTCGCGAGCTACGAGGACCTCCGCGCCCGACTCGCCGAGGAGCTGGGCGTCGACCCGGCCCCCGCGCTGACCACCCTCCACCGGGCCGTCCTGCGCCAGGATCCCGGCCTGGAATACGGCCTGGACCCCGGCCCGGGCACCGCGCGGGCCGGTTCGGCACCGGCCGCCGCCTCGCTCACCGCGCCCGTAGACCCCGCCACCCCGACGCCCGCCCCACCCGTGGCCCCCGCCCCCGCCCCGCCCGCCGGCGAACACGCCAACCTGCCGGTCCCGCTGACCCGCCTGATCGGACGGGACGCGGCCGTCACCCAGGTGTCCCGGCTCCTGGACGACACCCGACTGGTGACCCTGGCCGGCGCCGGCGGCGTCGGCAAGACCCGGCTGGCCGTCGCGGCCGCCGCCGCGGTGGCCGCGCGGGAGCCGGCCGGGAACCGCCCCGACGGGATCTGGCTGGTGGAGTTCGCGGGGGTCCGCGGCGGCACCGCCGCCGACCTGGCCCAGGTCGTCGCCACCACGCTCGGCGTCCGGGACGACGCCCCCGCGCCGCCGGGCACGGGCGGCGGGGCGGGGCCCGCCTCGCCCGTCCACCGGCTCGCCACGGCGCTGCGGGACCGCCGCACCCTGCTGGTCCTGGACAACTGCGAGCACGTCGTCGACGCGGCGGCGGAACTCGCCGAGCTGCTCCTGCGCACCGCACCGGACCTGCGGGTGCTGGCCACCAGCCAGGAGCCGCTGGGCCTGACGGGCGAGGCGGTGTTCCTGGTCGAGCCGCTGCCGACCGACGACGCCGTGCGGCTGTTCAGCGAGCGCGCCGCCGCCCACGACCCCGGCTTCCCCCGCCACCCGGGCGGCGGCGACCTCGCCGACCGCGAGGCCGTCGCCGAGATCTGCCGCCGGCTGGACGGCATCCCGCTCGCCCTGGAACTCGCCGCCACCCGCGTGCGCACCCTGGGGGTCCGGGAGCTGGCGACCCGGCTGGGCGACCGGTTCCGGCTCCTGAGCTCCCGCCGCCGCGGCGCCCCCGCCCGCCAGCAGACCCTGCGCGCGGTGATCGACTGGAGCTGGGAGCTGCTCAGCGCACCCGAACGGATCGTGCTGCGCCGCCTGGCGGTGCACAGCGACGGCTGCGACCTGGACGCCGCGGAGGCCACCTGCGCGGGCGACGGCGTGACCCGCTACGAGGTCCTCGACCTGGTGACACGGCTCGTCGACCGCTCCCTGGTGGTCGTCGTCGACCAGCCCACCGGGCGGCGCTACCGCCTCCTGGAGTCCGTCGCCGCGTACGCCACCGAACGCCTGGACGAGATGGCGGACCTCGCCGCCGTGCGCGGCCGCCACCTGCGCCACTACCTCGCGCTCGCCGAGCGCGCCGAGCCCCGGCTGCGCGGCGCGGACCAGCGGCCCTGGCTCGCCCGGTTGGACGCCGAGGCGGGCAATCTGCGCGCGGCCCTCGACGAGGCGCTGCGCCGGACCGCGGAAGGGGACGGCGACGAGGCGGTCCGGCTGGCCACCGCCCTGGCCTGGTGGTGGCTGCTGCGCGGCCGGCTCACCGAGGGCCGCCGCAGCCTGGCCGCCGCGCTCGCCGCCGCTCCCCGGCCCAGCTCCGAACTCGCGCTCCTGCACGGCGCGTTCGCACTCCTCACCGGCGACCGCGCGGAGGCGCACGCGCTCGCCTGCACGGTCGCGTCGGCCGGGACGGTGCCCGACCCGGTGCGCCGCGCCCGGGCCCTGTGGCTCTGCGCGTACGGCCTGTTCAGCGCGGGCGAGGCCGCCGAGGGCGAGGAACTGAACGCGCGCGCCCTCGCGGTCTTCGCCGAGGAGGGCGATCAGTGGGGCACGGCCGCCGCACTCGGGCTGCGGGCCACCCTCGCCCTGGTCCGCGGCGACCTCGCCGGTCTCGGCCGCGACGGTCTGCGCAGTGCTGCGCTCTTCCGCGAACTGGGCGACGGCTGGGGCGAGTTGCAGACGGTCTCACCGCTCGCCGCGCTCGCCGAGATCAAGGGGGAGTATCCGGAGGCGGCCCGCCGCCAGCGTGAAGGGCTGCACATCGCGCGGGAGTTGGGGCTGGAGGCCGAGGTGTCGGCCCGGCTGTCCGGGCTGGGCCGGCTCGCCCTGCTGGCCCACGACTGGGAACGGGGCCGGGAGCTGCACGAACAGGCCCGCCGGATCGCCGCCGAACAGGGCTACAAGTACGGGGAGATCCACTCCGAGATGGGCCTCGCGCTCGGCGCCCGCCGTTCGGGGGACCTGGCCGCCGCCGAGGCCCATCTGGTGCACATCCGCGACGGCTACGCGGAGGTGTCCTCGGAGGCGGGCGACCACCTGCTCCTCGCGGAGCTCGGCTTCGTCGCCGAACTCCGGGGCGACGCCGACCTGGCGGCCGACCGGCACCTGAGCGGTTGGGCGGTCGCCCGCTCCCTCGACGAACCGCGCGCGCTCGCCCTCTCCCTGGAGGGCCTGGCCGGCGCGGCCGCGGTCGCCGGCCGGGGCGCGGCCGGGCGGCGCGGCGCCGAGTGCGCGGCCCTGCTGCTCGGCGCCGCGGACGCGGCACGCCGGGGTGTGGGGGCCCCGTTGCCGCCCGCCGAGCGCGGTGACACGGACCGGATCGCCGCGGCCGCCGTGGAGGTCCTGGGGGCGGCCGCCTTCGCGGCGGCGTTCGCACAGGGCGGCCGGCTCACCGCGGTGGAGGCGGTGCGCCGCGGCTGCGAGGCCCTCGGCCGACAGCCGGCGGGCGACCCCGCCTCGGCGCACCGCTGAGCAGGCCCGCCGCGGCGCACCCCTGAGTGCACCGGGCCGAGGTCAGACCCGCGCGTACCGGTTCACCGGCCGCTCCAACCCCAGGTGCCCGCGCAGCGTCGTCGCCGTGTAGGCCGTGCGGAAGGCACCCCGGCGCTGCAACTCCGGTACCAGGGCGCGGGTGATCGCTTCGAGGTCGTGCGGCAACGCCGCCGGGCGGAGCCGGAAGCCGTCCAGCCCGGCCGAGCGCCAGTCGAGCAGCAGATCGGCCAGAGCGGCCGCGGTGCCGGTGAACACCACCGCGTCCGAGGCGAGTTCGGCGCCTGCCAGCTCGTCCAGCCGGGCCTTGCGGTCGGCGGCGGCCGCCGGACTGTCGTCCAGCAGCACGACCAGGTCCGCGAACCGCCGCAGCGGCCTGGCCCGCAGGTCACGGCCGGTGGCGGCGACGGCCTCGTCGACCTGCGCGAGGATCCGTTCGAGGCCGGGGCGGTCGTGCGGGGTGACGAAGACGACGTCCGAGGCGCGGGCCGCGAACTCGTACGGCGTCGAGGCGTGGGCCAGGCTCGCGACCAGCGGCTGGCCCTGCGGCGGGCGCGGGGTGATCGCCGGCCCCCGGACGCTGAAGTGCTCGCCCTCGAAGTCGATGTGGTGCAGCTTGTCGCGGTCGATGAAGCGGCCGGTCGGCACGGACCGGATCTCCGCGTCGTCCTCCCAGCTGTCCCACAGCCGTCGTGCCACCTCGACCACGTCGGCGGCCTCCGCGAAGAGCGGGTGCAGCCGCTTGGCGATCAGCTCGGGGTCGCGGATGTCGTCGTCGGTGAGCTGCGGGGTGGTGCGGCGGCCGAAGTGGGCGGCGTCCGAGGCGCGGGAGGCGATCTGCGGCCGCCAGCCCGCCCGGCCGCGGGCGGCGTGGTCCAGGGTCGCGATGGCGGTCGCGAGGTGGAACGGTTCGGTGTGGGTGACGTTCGTGGTCGGTACCAGGCCGATGCGGTCGGTCAGCGGCGCGAGCAGGGCGGCCAGCAGAACGGCGTCGACGCTGCCCCGGACCCGGTCGGTGCGGTCGTCGGGGCGGTGGAAGGGCTCGGACTGCAGACCGAGGCCGTCCTCCAGGGTGACGAAGTCGAGCAGCCCCCGCTCGGCCTCGGCCACGAGGCCCGCCCAGTAGCCGGGGGTGAACAGCTCCGACGGCCTGGCGTCCGGGGCCCGCCAGGCGGCCGGGTGCCAGCCCGCGCCGTCGAGCGCGACGGCCAGGTGCAGCGGGGAGTCGGACGGGGTGGAGGTCACGAGGTCTCCTTCGGGGAGCCGAGGCCGAGATGGTCGCGGAGCGTCGTTCCGGTGTACTCCTCGCGGAACACGCCCTTCTCCTGGAGGAGCGGAACCACCCGGTCCACGAAGTCGCCCAGGCCGTCGGGCGTCAGGTGCGGTACGAGGACGAAGCCGTCGGCCGCCTCGCTCTGCACGAAGCGGTCGATCGTGTCGGCGACGGTCTGCGGGCTGCCGACGAAGTTCTGGCCGCCGTGGACCTCGATCATCAGTTGACGGATGCTCAGCCCGCGCTCCACGGCGATCTTGCGCCACCGCCGCGCCGTCTCCTCACGGCCCTTGCGGAACACCGAGTGCCCCCTCAGCAGGAGGGCGTCCGGCTCCGGCTCGATGTCGGGCAGTGGTCCGTCCGGGTCGTACGCCGAGAGGTCGCGGCCCCAGACGCCCTCCAGGTGGGCGATCGCGGTCTGCGGGCTCACCTGCGCGCGGGTGATCTCGTCCGCGTACGCGGTGGCCTCCTCGTCGGTGTCGGCCACCACGGCGGTCGCGGTGGGCAGGATCTTCAGGTCGTCCGGGCGCCGGCCGTACGCGGCGAGCCGGGACTTCACGTCCCGGTAGAACGCCCGGGCCTCGTCGGGCCGGTTGTACTTGCTGAAGATGACTTCGGCGTCGGAGGCGGCGAACTCCCGGCCCACGTCCGACTCCCCGGCCTGGATGATCACCGGATGGCCCTGCGGGCCGCGCGGGGTGGTGAACCGGCCCGCGATGTCGAAGTGCGTGCCGCGGTGGGCGAAGGTGCCGGCGCCGGGGCGCACGAACCGGCCGGCCGCCGCGTCGGCGGGTACGTCGCCGTCCGCCCAGCTGTCCCACAACTCGCGCGTGGTCTGCAGGAATTCGGCCGCCCTGGTGTAGCGGTCGGCCTCGGCGAGGAAGCCGCCGCGGCGGAAGTTCTCGCCGGTGAAGGCGTCGTAGCTGGTGACCACGTTCCAGGCCGCCCGGCCGCCGCTGAGCAGGTCCAGGCTCGCCAGCTTGCGGGCCACCTCGTAGGGCTCGTTGAAGGTGGTGTTGACGGTCGCGGCGAGCCCGAGCCGGTCGGTGACGGCGGCGAGCGCGGCGAGCACCGTCAGGTTGTCCGGACGGCCCACCACGTCCAAGTCGTAGACCTGGCCCTTGTGTTCGCGCAGCCGCAGCCCTTCGGCCAGGAAGAAGAAGTCGAACTTGCCGCGTTCCGCGGTCCGTGCGAGCCGGATGAAGGAGTCGATCGCGATCTGGCTCTCGGAACGGGGGTCCGACCAGACGGTCACGTTGTGGATGGCCGGCAGTTGCACGGCGAGGTGCACCTGCTTCCTTCCGGCGTGTTCTGCGGCGGCAGGCACGGGGCTTGCTCCTTCGGGGAAGGGCCGGCCCCAGGGAGGCCGGCCGCGTGGCCACGCGTGTGCGGTCCGGTCCACGGGGCGGCTGTGATCACCAGGGTTCACCGAACGGATGTGGCGGACAAGGGGATTCGGGTCAGGGATGTGTGGGGGAGTGTCAAGGAATGTCAATAACGGGAACGGCGTGCAAAGCGCTTGTGAGTGGTCTGTCGCTTAACGTCGGCGGATCTGTCCCCTGTCTCGGCGTTCGGCCTACTGTGCGGCCATGGATCTCTTCTCGCTGCCCAGACTCGGAGTCGTCGTCCCCCCGGAGAACCCCACGGCGGAGCCGGAGTTCAACCGCTTGATCGGTGCCGCCGTGCACGTGTACACCTCCCGCTTCCCCACCACGCCGGGGGTGGAGCTCCGGGAGATGCTGGAGACCTACAACCGGGTCCTTCCCGACACCCTCGACGGTTTCGGCGGCATGCGGCTGGACGCGGCCGTGGTCGCCTGCAGTGCCTCGCACTACCTGCTGGACCCGGCGGGCGACCGCGCCCTGTGCGAGGAGATGTCGAACCGCTCAGGGTTCCCGGTCAGTTCCTCGACGCAGGCGATCCTGGCCGCCTGCGAGGCGCTCGGGGTGAACCGGCTGACCCTGGTCTCGCCCTACCAGCCGTGGCTCACCGCGACCTCCCGCGCCTTCTGGGAGCGGGCCGGGCTCACGGTGGACGGCGTCGTCCTCGTGCCCGCCGGGACGGCCCCGGACGGGTCCGACCACTTCGACCCCTACGAGGTGACCACGGGCCGGATCCGCGAGCGAATACGGGCCCACCAGCAGGAGAACGGGATCCCCGACGACTCCGCGCTGCTGTTCACCGGGACCGGGATGGGGACGCTCGGCGCGCTCGCCGAGCTCGCGCGGGAGGACACCAGCGGGCGCCCGCTGCTCTCCTCGAACCTGGCGTCCGCCTGGTGGGCGCGCCGCGTGACGGGACGGCGGACCGGGTCCGGGACCGCCGGGGACGCGCACCCGCTGCTGCGACGCCTGGACGTCCGGGCCCGCTGGGCAGCCTGAGGCACCGTCGGGCGTCGGTGCGCCCGCGGCCGGCGGGCGCACCGGGGCGGCTGCCGAGGGGGAGGCTCCCGCGGCCGCCCTCACCGCAGTGGAGCGATCCGGGTGCCGCCGTCCAGTACCGCCTCCAGCGTGACGGCGGCCCGGCCGGGCCGCTCGACCGCCAGGGTGTGGTCCGGCGTGGCCCGGTCGGCCGACCAGTCCGGTCCCTTGGCCGTGATCCGGCCGACCCGCCGGCTGCCCGCGGCCAGCAGGAACTCGGTGCCCTGCGGCGAGCGCCACCACGTCCACCCCACCGTGTCCTGTTCGAACCGGCTGCACGCCCGGCCCGGCCCGCCGCCCGTGCGCTGCGGGCCCCGGGCGTTCGGCAGCAGCACGGCGGTCGCGGCGCTGCCCTCGCCGTTCCAGCGGTCGGCGCGCAGGCAGACCCAGGACGCCGCGCCCGCGTTCTGCGGCAGCTGCTGCACCGCGAAGGCCCAGAGGTTGAGCTGCTTGACACCGGGGGTGCCGTCCGGAACGGCGCAGCCCGCGCGGGCCCAGGCCAGCAGCGCGTCCTGGCCGACCGCCTCGCGGGGCTGCCGGGCCGGCTGGGTGCGGTCCGGCGGCGGGGTGTAGCTGAGGTGGGCGGGCACCAGCCCGCCGAGGTCGGCCAGCAGGAAGGAGTGCTTCTCGGCGATCGTGGAGGAGGAGCGCAACTGGAGCACGGTGGCGCCCAGGCAGTCCGCGAGCGCCCCCGAGGAGCGCGAACCGGGGGTGCTCGCGCCGGGTGCCGCGGCGGTCACGCCGTCCACGCGGTCCAGCGCCCTGGCGGGTACGTCCGGCTGGTCGATCCGACGGGTGTCGGCCGCGTCGATCCACGGGGCGAGCAGGTAGCGGGCGGTGGCCCCCTGACGGTGCAGCACCACCGCGCCGGCGGTGGTGACGGAGGAGTCGTCGGCCCGGGCGAGGTCCAGCCCGCCACCGGGTCCGTCGGTCCAGCGGGCGAGCCGCCCGCCGTCGTAGAGCACCACCACGGCCGCGCCGTCGACGGTGCCGGCGAACAGCAGCTGGGGCGGGCCCTGCGGCGGGGCGGCCGGGGTGCCCGGCTCGGGCCTGGTCCGCGGGCCGGGGCTCGACCAGGCGGCGAGCGCCCGGCCGAGCAGGGCGGTGTCGTCACGGCGGTCGCCGCGGGCGGGCCAGGCGGAGAAGTCGATCCGGGCGGTGTGCTGCCACTGGTCCGCTGCCACCCGGAGCAGCCGGGCCGGGTCGGGCGCCGTTCCGCCCGGCGGGACGGCGAGCGGACGGGCGGGCGCGCCGGCCGGGGCCGGGGCACCGGGGCCGGCCAGCGCGGCGGCGGTACCGGTGAGCGCGAGCGCGGCCACCGCGAGCGAGGCACCGAAGGCCCGGCGGCGGCGCAGCAGGTCGGTCGGCTGGACGCGCACCGCGCAGGGGTCGAAGGCCGACAGGCCGTGATCCGGTCCGGCGCAGAGCCGTGCGGCCTCGTCGACGGCCTGCCCGGGGTCGGTCGCACCGGCCTGAAGCAGCACCTCCGCGGCCTGCTCGGGCGTCAGCTCCTCCACGGCGAGCAGCGCGAACGCGGACCGGGCGGGTGCCCCCAGGGCGGCCAGTTCGCGGTCCAGTGCCGCGTCCCGCTCACCGCCGCCGGGGGTGAACAGCCGCAGCCCCCAGACCCGGGGCGTCCGCAGCCGGTCGGCGGGCCGCGGGTGCAGCGCGCCGCGCAGCACCCGCAGGCGCAGGGCGGCGTACAGCGGGTCCTCGTCCGTGCCGGCCGGCTCTCGCAGCCTGCTCCAACGGGACGGCAGGGCCCGCTGGACCGCGGCGTGCGCGGCGAGCACCCGGCTGTGGCGGTCCCGGTCGGCCGGCAGGGCCAGGTACGCGAGCCGGACCAGCCGGCGGTAGTGGCGGACCAGGGTCGCCTCGGCCCGGGCCACCGGACGCGCGCCCGCGCCCCGGGGCGGTGCGCCGCCGTCTATCCGTCCTGCCAAGGCGTTCTCCCCGGAGCCGTCTGTCGTGTGGTGGCGGACGGTCCAACGAGTCGATCATGTGATGGTTGCGCCGTCCGGGGCGGTGTTCCGGGATCCGGCGGCGCGTTCGGTGATCCGGCGCGCCATCCCGCCGAAGACGATGGCGTGGAACGGTGCCACCGACCACCAGTACGCGTGCCCGGCCAGCCCGTGTGGGTGGAACAGTGCCCGCTGCCGGTAGCGGCTGCCACCGAGGCCGTCCGGGGTGACGGACAGCTCCAGCCAGGCCAGCCCGGGCAGCCGCATCTCGGCGCGCAGCCGCAGCAGCCGCCCGGCCTCGATCTCCTCCACCCGCCAGAAGTCCAGCGAGTCGCCGACCCGTAGCCGGGCCGGGTCGCGCCGGCCCCGGCGCAGGCCGACGCCGCCGGCCAGCCGGTCGAGCCGGCCGCGCAGTGCCCAGGCGAGCGGGAAGGAGTACCAGCCGTTCTCGCCGCCGATGCCCTCCACCACCCGCCAGAGCGCGTCCGGCGGGGCGTCCACGTCGCGCTCCCGGACGTCCTGGTAGAGGCTGCCGCCGGCCCAGTCCGGGTCGGTGGGCAGCGGGTCGCTCGGCGCGCCGGGCAGGGTGGCGGAGGACCACCGGGTGGCCACTTCGGCGTCCCTGATCCGCCGCAGTGCCAGCCGGACCGCCTCGTCGAAGCCGGTCGGGCCCCCGGGCGGGTCGGGCACGTACTCGGCCAGGTCGTGCTCGCCTCGGACCACCTCGTGCCGCAGCGACTCCACCAGCGGGCGGGCGAGCGAGTTGGGGACGGGCGTCACCAGGCCGACCCAGTGGCTGGAGAGCCGGGGGGTGAGCACCGGCACCGGGACGATCAGCCGGCGCGGCAGCTCGGCGACGGCGGCGTAGCGCATCATCATCTCGCGGTAGGTGAGGACGTCCGGGCCGCCGATGTCGAAGGCCCGGTCCACCTCCGGCGGCAGCCGGGCCGCCGCGGTGAGGTAGTACAGGACGTCCCGGACGGCGATCGGCTGGATCCTGGTGTCGACCCAGTTCGGGGTCACCATCACGGGCAGCCGCTCGGTGAGGTAGCGCAGCATCTCGAACGAGGCCGAACCGGATCCGATGATCACCGCGGCCCGGAGTTCGGCGGTCGGCACCCCGCTCGCCCGCAGCCGGCGGCCGACCTCGGCGCGCGAGCGCAGGTGCGGGGACAGCTCGGCGGCCGGCACCCCGGCGGGGTTGATACCGCCGAGGTAGACGATCCGGCGGACCCCCTCCCGGGCCGCCGCCTCGCCGAAGGCCCGGGCGGCGGCCCGGTCGGTCGCCTCGAAGTCACGGCCGGTGCCCAGCGAGTGGACCAGGTAGTAGGCGACGTCGATGCCGGCGAAGGCCCCGGTCAGCGACTCCGGCCGGGTGACGTCCCCGGCGGTGGCCTCGACCGAGGCCCGCCAGGGGTGGTCGCGCAGCCGGCCAGGGTCGCGGACCAGGCAGCGGACGGAGTGCCCGGCGGCCAGCAGCTCGGGGACGAGCCGGCCGCCGATGTAGCCGGTGGCGCCCGTGACCAGGCAGCGCAGCGGGGCGTCGGGGGTGCTCGGTCCGGCCATGGTGCCTCCCAGAAAGCCGCGTCAGGGGTGCGGGGTTCGGTGCGGCGGCGCCGGCGGGCGGGCCGCACGCGCCCTCCGTCAGCTTCGCCGCCCGCAGTCCGGGCCGCCACAGCACCGGCCCGGCACCCGCCCGCGCGGGCCGCCGTCCGGAGCGGGCCGGGCTCGACGGCCGGGCGAGCGGACCGCACCGCCGTACGCTGTGAGGGGAGCGTCGGACGGCAGTGCCGTTGGTCCCGGGATGTCAGCCCCTTCGGCCCCTGGCCGGGGGCGCGGCCGGGAGGGATGCTCCAGATATCCGGCCGGACGGCGGTCGTCCGGCCGACATCGCTCGTGGACGAGGTGACCGGCGTGCTGCATGCCACCGTCGAATCAGTGATGACCAGTCCCGTGGTGCGGGTCGCGCCCGAGACCGGGTTCCGGGAGATCGTCGCCGTGCTGACCGAGTACGACATCACGGGGGTCCCGGTGGTGGACCCCGACGGGCGGCCCCTCGGCATCGTCTCCGAGGCGGACCTGCTGCTCACCCTGGCCGCCCAGGAGGACCCGGGCAGCCTGGTGCCGCCGCCCGAGCTGACCCGGACGGGGCCGGGCGGGGCCGTCACCGCCGCGGACCTGATGACCGGCCCCGCCGTCTGCATCACCCCCGGCACCAGTGTGGTGGCGGCCGCGCGGCTGATGAGCCGGCACGGGGTGAAGCGCCTGCCCGTGCTGGACGAGGACGGCCGGGTGTTCGGCATGGTGAGCCGGGGCGACCTGCTGCGCGTCTTCCTGCGCGAGGACCGGGTGATCCGCCGCGAGATCGTCGAGGAGGTGCTCGGCCGGATCGAGGGCGTGAGCCCGGCGGAGGTGGGCGTGGAGGTCGACCAGGGCCGGGTGGTGCTCAGCGGCAGCGTGCCGGCGCCGCACCTGGTGCCGATCGTGCTGAGCCTCTGCCGTTCGGTGGACGGCGTGGTGTCGGTGACGGACCGCCTCGGCAGCAGCGACGAGGCCGCCGTCGTCGGCTGACTCCGGTCCGGGCCGGCCACTGTCCCGTCGCGTCCCGCCGTCCTGACCACGGACCCGGAGCGTCCGCTTCGCATACTGCGGAGAGTATCGGGTAAGTCACTCCTTGTGTGCGGCGGCAGCGGGCCGCCGAACGCGCCGGGTGACCCGGGAGGCGGCCGTGGCAGTCGTGTTCGACGCGGATTTCACTTCGACCAGGCAGTGGGTGGCGGGCCGCAGCAGCGCCTATCCCCGGATGGGGCCGACCAACCGGGGCGATCACAAGCTGGACTTCCTGAGCCGCTCCTACTGCCCCGGTGGCGTGTTCGCCGCCGTCCGGCGGCACGGCGGCGACCTGTGGACGTGCAGCCTGCTCACCACCGAGGGCAGCCCGGAGGCGTTCCAGGTCCGCACCGGCGACGTGCTCACGGCACGGGTCACGCTCCCCGTCGAGACGGGCGCCTGGCCGGCCATCTGGACCTGGCGGGACGGCGGCAACGAGGTGGACGTCTTCGAGTACCACCCCGACCATCCGGACCTGCTGGAGGTCTCGAACCACGTTCGCGGCGGCTCCCGGTACTGGCACGGCGCCGACGCCGGGATAGCCCCCGGCGCCACCTTCGACCTGCGGGCGGTGCTGGGCGCGCGCTCGGTGGACTGGTTCGTCGGCGACACGCTCGTGCACGCGGACCGGCGCGGGGTCGGGCCGGACTTCCACGCCTACCTGATCGTCAACCTCTCGGTGGCGGACGGCACGTACCACGACCGGCCGTCGGCCACGGGCCCGGACCGGCTGAGCTGGACCTGCCACAGCCTGCGGATAGAGCGCTGACGAAGGCCGCGCGGCTGCCCCCGGGTCGGAGTCGCCAGCCCGGGGGCAGCGCGGTTCACCGGTCCGGCGGGAACGTCGCCGTGATCAGGCCGCGCGGGCCGGTGCGCTGGAACCAGACCACCCGGCGGTACGGGCCGATGTGGGCGGGGTGCGTCACGTACAGGTCGTCGCGCGGGGCGCCTTCGTTGCCAGGGGCGAGGGCGGCGTCGACGGCCTGGTCGGCGATGGTGGCCAGCAGCGCGTGCGCCGTGGCGGCGGCCGCTTCCGGGGCGATGGCGAGCGCGGTGAGCTCCGCCCACAGCCGGCTGGAGACGTAGAAGATCGGCGAGTGGCGCAGGGCCGGATGCAGGCGGCGGTCCTCGTAGCGGCGGAGCACCCCGGTCGCGACGAGCTGCTCGCGGTCGTCGGCCGGCGGGTGGTGGTCCATGGGCCGCAACGCTACCCCGACGGGCACGATCGGCGCGTCGCGAGCGTTTCTCAGACAATCCTCAGGTCCGCCGGAGCACCTGCGGGCGCAGGATGGTGATGAGGCGCCGATCACCTCGATGGGCCCTGCGGGGCCGGAGGAGGAGGCCGTGATGGGGCACTGGAACGGTCCGCGCCACGGGCACGGCCACGGTCACGTCCTGGGCGGCTGGGGCTACGGCCTGCTGGCCCTCCTGCTGCTGCTGGTCCTGGCGGTCCTCGTCCTGGCGGCCGTCGCGCTGGTCCGCCACCTGTCGCGGACCTCGCGGGGCGCGCGGCCGGTGCCGCCGGGCCCGTGGGCCGCGACCGCGGCCGGGCCGCCGCGCCGGGCGGTCTCGCCGACGGCCGAGCAGCTGCTCGCCGAGCGGTTCGCGCGCGGCGAGATCGACACGGAGGAGTACCGGCACCGCCTGGACGTCCTGCGGGACGCCGGCGGACCGGGTGAGGCCGCCGCGGGGGACGGGTGAGGCCGCCGCGGGGGAGCCGCCCGGCGGCGGATGACGCCGCAGGGCCCCGCCGACGGCGCGGCGGGGCCCTGACGTGCCGGGGGGCGGGGGCTGCTACTCGACGACGAGCTCCACCGGGATGTTGCCCCGGGTGGCGCGGGAGTAGGGGCAGACCTCGTGCGCCTGCTTGACCAGGAGCTCGCCGCCCTCGCCGGCCAGCGCGTCCGGCAGCTCGACCCGCAGGACGACCGCGAGGCCGAAGCCGGCGCCGTCCTTGCCCATCGAGACCTCGGCCGTGACCGAGACCTCGCTGGTGTCGACGCGGGCCTGTCGGCCGACCAGGCCCAGCGCGCTGGCGAAGCACGCCGCGTAGCCGGCCGCGAACAGCTGCTCGGGGTTGGTGCCCTGGCCACTGCCGCCGAGGGCGGGCGGCATCGCCAGCGCGAGGTCCAGCTGTCCGTCGGAGCTGACGGCGCGGCCCTCCCGGCCGTTCGCGGTGGCCACAGCGGTGTAGATCGCGTCCATGGGTCTGGTCCCTTTCGTCCTGCGTCCGTACTGCTTCTGTCCCCGGCGGCCGGTGGGGCCGCCTTCCGGGTACAAGTAGAGCACGCAATTCAATTGCGCACAACTCAATGGTGCGCACGGCCGCTATCATGGAGGCATGGCAACACCCCCCGAGACCGCCGCCGCCGACGCGCCGTCCGTCGACGCCCTGCCCGTCCACGCCGCTTCTGTCGATGCCGCTTCCGTCGATGCCGCCCGCCCCGGAGCGCCCGGCGCGGACCTGCTCCACGGCGAGCAGCCGCTCCGCGACGAGGACCTGCTCCGGCTCGACCAGCAGATCTGCTTCTCGCTGAACGCCGCCTCGCGCGCGTTCGGCGGCGTCTACCGCGTCCTGCTCAAGGACCTGGGGCTCACCTACCCCCAGTACCTGGTCATGCTGGTGCTCTGGGAGCACCGCGAGTTGCCCGTGAAGCGGATCGGCGAGCACCTGCGCCTGGACTCCGGGACTCTCTCGCCGCTGCTCAAGCGGCTGGAGGCGGCCGGCCTGGTCCGCCGGGAGCGCAGCCCCGAGGACGAGCGCTCCGTCACCGTCAGCCTCACCGACGCCGGGCGCGAGCTGCGCGACCGCGCCGGGCAGGTGCCGCGCAGGCTGCTCGCCGCCACCGGCCTGCCGGTCGAGGACCTCGCCGACCTGCGAGCCCTGCTCAACCGGGTGACCGGCGCGCTCGACTCCGCGCTCCTGGCCGACGGCGCCGAAGGCTGACCGGCCGGGCCCGCCGGTGCGGCGGCGTCCAGTCGGTGGCGGCAGGCATACTGGATCCCTCGTGAACGAACCCGGGGGGGAACGTGGAGGGTCCGCCACCCGCGTCGCGGCAGGGCCGCGCGTGGAGCGACGAGGAGACCGGGCGGCTTGTCGACGGCGTTCGGGAGGGTTTCGACCTGTCCGAACTGGCCGGGCGGCACGGCCGGACGACCGGGGCCATCGGCGCCCGGCTGGCCCGCCTCGTGCCCGAGGCCGAGCTGCCCGAGGCCGAGCTGGTCGAGGACAGTCCGGCTTCCGGCGGCGGACCGGTCTCCGGTGTCGCGCTGGTCGGGAGCGCCGAGCTGGAGTGGCTCCGAGCGCGCCTGGCCGCCGACCCGGACTATCCGTGGCGGAGCGTGTTCGACGCGCGCCGCCGTCCCCCACGCGGGCTGCGTCGGCGACGGGCCGCCGGCCACGCTCCGGCGGCCACCCCCGGGGAGCCTGCCCCGGCCGGGCCCACGCGCGGCGAGCCCGCCGCCGGGCCGCAGTGGTCGGCCCGGCTCGATGACGTGCGGGCCGAGTGGGAGCGGACGATCGGGCACCGGCTGCGGGCCGAGCGCCGGGCGGAGTTCGTCGCGCGTCCGGTCGTGGCGGACCTGGCGGTCGTGGCCGCCCCGCTGCGGCAGGCGGCCGCCCGACGGCTGTGGGAGGGCGAGGCGCGTCTGCTGCTGGACGACTGGCTCCTGGAGTGCCTCTGCCCCGGGGCGTCGAGGCTGACGACCGACTGGGCGCCGATCGCCGAGCGCGACCCCGACACGGTGCTGCTGCTCCGCGAGCTGGCCGCCGCCGCGGCGGCGGAGATACCCGCTGGGCGGAGCCGCGAGATCGTCTGCCGCCGCCTCGGGCTGCACGACGGACCGGCCGAGTCGTTGGCGGCGGTGGGGGAGGCGTTCGGGATCTCGCGGGAGCGGGTCCGCCAGCTCCAGGTGAAGGCGGTGCGCGGCATGGCGAGCACCGCCGCGCCGGCGACCCGGAGCCTGCGGACCCTGCTCGCCGGGCTGAGCCGGGTCGATGATCCACCGTGCCCCGACGGTTCGCCCGACGGCTCGCCCGCCGGGGACGGGCCGGATCCGCTGGACGGCTCCCGGACCGCCGGTGCAGCGGTGGCGGACCCCCCGGCGTCGGCCCGACTGCTCGACCTCGCGGAGGTGCTGCTGCCGGCGGTCCCGGTGCGGCAGGCCGCGCTGGTGATCGCCCAACTGGCCGGTGCTCGGAAGCTGCGCGCGGAGAACCTGGCGGCCGAGGCCGTGACCGTGCGCGCCCTTCGCCACGACGCCGCGCGTCGCGAACTGTCACGGCAGGGGCGGATCGAACGCGCCGCCCGACGCTGGGCCGCACTGGAGGCCGAAGTCAGCTGGTTCGGGGCGCCCCAGCCCGCCCCGCCGCGCGGGGAGCTGGCGGCCCTGCGGGACACGGCCGGGGAGGACGGGCGCTCCGGGTCCTGGCACTGCCCCAAGCTGGGCCGCGAGGTCGCCTACGAGTCGGAGACCGAGTGGCGGGTCGTCCAACTGCTCAGCTTCGCCCCGCAGATCGCGTACTACCAGGAACAGCCTCTGGCCATCGGCTACGACTTCGACGGTCGCCGGCGCACCTACTACCCGGACCTCCTCGTGGCCACCACCGACGGGCGCTGCGTCCTGATCGAGGTCAAACCGGTCTACGAGATGGCGACCGCCGTCAACGTCGCCAAGTACCGTGCGGTGGAGGCACTCTGCCGGGCCCGCGGGTGGGGTCTGGTGGCCACCGACGGCTGGAGGACCCGCAGACTCCTGGAGGACCGCCCGGTCGACGGCCGGTTGGAGGCCGCGCTGGACGAAGCGCTGGCGAGGGGCGGCGAACTGACCTGGCATCAGGTCAGGGCTGCCGCGGGGGCCCTGCCACTGAAGTCGCTGGACCTCGCCGCGCTGGTGCTCCGGCGCGGCTGGGTCTGGCGCACCCACCCCTACCGGCTGCGGAGCGGCGCGCCGGCGAGCGTTCCCGCCCTGCTGTCGGATCCGGCTCCGGCATCGGATTTCACTCCGGTGTCCGCCCCCGCCCCGGACGCCTCCGCCCCGGACGCCTCCGCGCCTCCGCCTCCGCCTCCGCCTCCGTCGCCGGGGACGGAGCCGATCCCCCTCTTTCCGGAGGTGTCCCCACGGCGGAGGGTCGTGCCCTCCCCGGCGGAGGTCGAGGCGGCCCGAACGGCGGCAGGCGGGTGGACCCGGGCCCAGCTCGCCGCCTGGGGAGTGGCCTGGCCGGCCCCGAAGGGGTGGAAGCAGCGCCTGGCGCAGGAATGGGCGGCCGGTAGGTAGCACCGGTGCGGTCCCCCGTGCGCCCGGGGCGGCGCGCCGGGTCCGCCCGGGTCCGCCCGGGCGGGTACGCCGGACCTCGTGGCCCCGGTGCCGGCAGTCGGCGGTACCGGCGCCATGGCACGGGCCCGGCCGCCTCGCCGGAGCCGGTCCACCGGCGAGGCGGCTGCGGCACGCCGACACCCGCGCCACCGTGGCGGTGGTGCCCGGCACGGTGGTACGAGCCGACGGTGCGGGCCGGGGGGCGGATGCTACCCGGCGGCCCGTGCGCTCACGCGGTCCGCTCGTTCAGGCAGATGATGTTCCCTTCGCTGTCCTTGAACCAGGCCGCGCGCATGCCCTCGGCCTCCACGACGCCGTCGACGGTCTTCAGACCCGGCATGTCGTACTCCTCGAACGTGACCCCGCGGCCGCGCAGCGTCGCCATCTCGCCGTCGAGGTCGGGGACCTTGAAGCTGGCCAGCGTGTGCGCGGCCTGCCCGGCGCTCGGCGTCTCGTACATGCCGAACTCCGTGCCGCCGCACTCGAAGCTGACGTCCTGCTCGTTCTCATCGGTGAGCTTCAGGCCGAGGGTGTCGGTGTAGAAGCGCTTCGCCCGGGCGAGATCCGCCGCCGGGATGATGGCCACCATCGGTGCGTCTCCAAGCATTGCCATCGCCTCCTCCCTCCAGGCTAGATACGCCGGGGCCGATCTGCCCAGGGCCGGCGGCGCCGGAAGCCCGGTGTGCCCGGAGGGTGGCGGCCCGCTACCGCGCGGGCGGCGGGCGGCCGGGTACGCCGCGTCACCAGGCGTGCGGCACCCGTTCCAGGACGCCTCCGGCGAAGAGGTCGTAGAGCGGCAGGGTCTCCAGGTGCACATAGCCGATGTGGCAGTCGCAGACCGGCAACGGGCAGGGCCGGGAGCGCAGTTGGCGCCGGTACGAGCCGTCGTAGAGGTTGCCCAGAACGCCCCGGACGAAGTGGCAGCGGCGGACGGTGCCGTCGCCGTCCACCGAGAGCACGGACTCCCCGGTGCGGCAGGGGCGGCCGGCGCTGGGGTGGGGGTGCCGGCTGTAGCCGAAGTGCGGGTCGAGCGCCGTCCAGTCGGCGGCCTCGGCGTCGCTGTAGGTGAGCCCCTCGGCGGCGTTGATCCAGAGGTAGACCGCCGGGTCCAGCGCGGCGCGGAGCCGGCGGGCCTCCGCGAGGTGCCCGGGTTGGCCGACCACGCCGACGCTGTACCGCACACCGAGCGCGTCGAGCTCGCGGCACTTGGCGAGGAACCGCCGGTGGTCGACCTGTCCGGGGTGGTACGTCACCCAGAGGGCCAGCGTGTCGGGGTCGGCCTCGGCGAGCCAGCCGGTTCGGCAGCTGAGGTTGGTCTGGATCGCCACCCGGCGCACGTGCGGCAGCCGGCTCAGCTCGACCAGCGCCCGCCGGTACCAGGACCGCACCAGGCCCTCGCCCCAAGGCGTGAAGAGCACGGACAGCGTGTCGCCGCTACCGGCCCGTCCGGCGGCCCAGCCGGTGAACCGCTCCAGCGCCGCCCGGTCGGCCCGCAACTGCTCCGGCGTGTCACGCCGCTTGGCGAACGGGCAGTACGGGCAGTCGTAGTCGCAGGAGGACAGCGGGCCCCGGTAGAGCAGGGTCAGGTCGACCCCGCCGTCGTCCGGCGCGGGCCGGGAGGCCGCCGAGGGTACGAGGTCGGAGCCGGGCCGGGCGTCGCCGGTGGCCGGCCGGGGCGCGGGCATGCCGAGGAAGGTCATTTCGCCTCGTACTCGGCCATCAGCCGGTGGACCTCGGGCGAGAACAGCATCGGACCGGCCGCGTCCGAGTGCGCCAGCCCCTCCGGCGAGAGCATCAGGCGCAGCTCGTCCTGCGCCAGCCAGCCCCGGGCCTCGAACGCGGCCAGCTCGGCCGGGAAGTCCTCGATGGGCGCGCTGCCGAAGCGGGCGCGGTAGTCCGCCAGCGGCATGCCCTCGGCCTGGAGCAGCGACTGGACGAGGTGCCGCCGGCGGGCCTCCTCCGGCGTCATGTACCGGCCGACCTCGGCGTGCCGGAAGTCGGTGGTGGCCACGTAGTCGTCGATGATGCCGCGCACCTCGGTGGCGTTCACCGCGTAGTCGAAGGAGTAGTGCAGCCGCGAGGTGTAGGAGCGGGCCCCGCAGCCGAGGCCGACCATGCCGTCGGTCTGGCAGGCGTACTCGCCGCTCCCGGCCTGCGGGGAGGCGGCGCGGCGGAACATCCGCATCGACACCTGCTGGTAGCCCCGGGCGAGCAGGTGGTCCCGGCCGGACCGGTAGAGCGCGAGCCGGCGGGCGTCCCAGGCGGCCGGGCTCTCCTGCTCGCCGCGCCGGGCCAGGCCGGTCAGCGGCCGGACGTACAGCGGGTAGAGGTACAGCTCCTCGGGCTCCCAGGCCAGCGCGGCGTCCAGCGAGCGCAGCCAGCCGGTCTCGGTCTGGCCGTCGATGCCGTAGATGAGGTCGATGTTGAGGACGGGGAACCCGGCGGCGCGGATCCGCCCCAGGGCGGCCTCGACCTCCGCGCGCTTCTGCGGGCGGACGGCGGAGCGGGCCTCCTCGTCGAGGAACGACTGCACGCCCAGGCTCAGCCGGGTGGCGCCGCGTGCGGCCAGCACCTCCAGGCGGTCGGCCGTGGCGGTGGCGGGGGAGGCCTCGACGGAGAGCGGGACCGCCCGCAGGTCGACGCCCGTCCGCCGCTCGGCGATGTCGCAGAGCCGCTCCAGCTCGCCGGCGGTGAGGTAGGTGGGCGTGCCGCCGCCGAACGCCGCCAGCGCGAACCGGGCGCCGTCGTCCAGGGCCTCGCGGACGGTGGCGGCCTGGCGGTCGAGCGCGTCCAGGTAGGCGGTGGTCAGCCCTTCGGGGCTGCCGATCCGGGTGAACAGGTTGCAGAAGCCGCAGCGGACCTCGCAGAAGGGGATGTGCAGGTAGAGCGAGAGCGCGTGCTGCGGCTCGCCGGCCCACAGCTCGCGCAGCGCGGGACGCTCCGGCAGCCGCCGGTAGGCGGTCTTGTGCGGGTAGGCGTAGACGTACGACCGGTAGGGCGAATCGGTCGTCGGGGCCGCGGCCGTGGTCATGCGGTCTCCTCGGCGGTGGCAGTGGCAGTGGCAGTGGCAGTGGCGGTGGCGGTGGCGGTGGCGGTGGCAGTGGCGGTGGCGGTGGCGGTGGCAGTGGCGGTGGCAGTGGCTGTCGGGCGGGTGGCTGCGGTCGGGGCGGGTGCCGGGCGGGCCGGGAGGGTGAAGTGCGCGTACGGTACCGTCCAGACCACCTCGTGGCCGATCCGGTGGCCGGTGTATCCGTCCTCGCCGTACGCCGTGCCGTGGTCGGAGCAGACGATCGCGAAGCACGGCCGGCGGGCGCTCATCGCCGCGAAGAGCCGGCCGATGTGGGCGTCCACGTACTCCAGGGCGGCGGCGTGGCTCTCCCGGGAGTCCCCGTCCTCGCGGGTGCCGCCCAGCAGGTGGAACCAGTTGGGCTGGTGCAGCGCCGAGACGTTGAGGAACAGGAACAGCGGCTGCCCGGCCGGCTGTTCGGCGGCGACCTGCTCGGCCCTGGCGACCTGCGCCTCGAAGGAGGTGGGGGAGGGGACGCCCATCTCCGGCGACCAGTGGCTCTCCTGGAACAGCCCGGGCAGCACCGAGCCGAGCGGGCCCTGCTTGTTGAAGAAGCCGACGCCGCCGATGCAGACCGTCCGGTACCCGTGCCCGGCGAGCGCGCCCGGCAGGTCGGGCGTGTCGAACACCCAGGTGCGCGGAGCGGTGCTCTCCGACCCGGCGAAGCGGGCGGCGAACAGCCGCGGGTGCGGACCGCCCGGAGCGGCGGGGGTGGGCAGGAAACCGGCCAGGATCGCCTGGTGCGCGGCGTAGGTGAAGCTGCCCGGGGAGTGTCGGCGCTCCCAGCGGCCACCGGGGAGGACGGCGGCGAGGTGCGGGATCCGCCCGGCCGCGGCCAGCTCCTCGGCGACGTCGAACCGCAGGGTGTCCAGGGTGACGAGGAGCAGGTCGTGGGTGCCCACGACGGCGTTCATGTCGGGCGCGGCGGCGGCCGCCGGCGGTGTCGCCGGCGCGGCCGGCGCGGGCGCCCGGTGGTCGTGCTGGTGGTTCATCGCGTGGGTTCCATCGGTTCCGTCGTCGGTGCGTCGTTCCTGGGCCCGGGCCGGTGGCCCGGGTGTCGTAGCGCGGAGATCTGGGCGGCGTAGGTGTCCAGGCCCTCGGCCGGGCCGCCGGGCAGGCCGGTCAGGTTCGGCAGGAGGTCGCCGAAGGCGTTCACCTCGCCGACCACGGCCCGGCGCCACCCGGCGGTGGGCAGGACGTCGACGCCGACCATCGGTGAACCGGGGAAGCAGGCCGCCGCCCGCTCGGCCGTCTCCAGCAGGCCCCGCCAGGCGTGGCCGGCGGCCTGCTGCGCCACGGCGAGGCTGCCGCGGGCGCCGCCGAGGTGGAGGTTGGTCATCGGCTGCGCGCTGGTGCGCACCACCACGTG
This sequence comes from Kitasatospora sp. NBC_01246, assembly GCF_036226505.1. Taxonomy (NCBI): domain Bacteria; kingdom Bacillati; phylum Actinomycetota; class Actinomycetes; order Kitasatosporales; family Streptomycetaceae; genus Kitasatospora; species Kitasatospora sp. NBC_01246. Next base: position 7,976,163 of record NZ_CP108484.1, read on the forward strand.
GGTGGCCCGCCCGGCGATCACCACCACCCTGAGGTCGGCCGAGCGGCCCGCCTGGGCGGCCTTCGGGATCCACTGCTCGACGTGCAGCCCGTCCGGTGCCAGGCGGTCGACCAGCTCGGCCGCCTCCCGCTCGTCCCGGTAGCGGCGGACCCGCAGCGAATTGTGCAGCTGCCCGCCGGCCAGCTCGACCGAGGTGGTGGCGAGCACCTGCCCGCGCGGGCCGAACTCCAGCGCCACCACGCCGGATGCGGAGGAGCCGTGCGCGGGTTTGGCGAAGACCCGCCGCAGCCCGGCGGCCCGCAGCCGCTCCCGGAGGTCCGCCCAGCCGGTGATCCCGGCGCCGTCGAGCGCGCGCGGCACCGGCACCCCGGCGCCCGCCAGCAGTGCGTGCGCCCGCCGCTTGTCGAACATCACGGCGATCTCCTCAGGATCGCCGAGCAGCCGCACCCCCGGCACCCGGGCCACCGCGCGCAGGGCGTCCACCACCCCCGTGTACCAGGCCGCGCCGCCCTCCACCCTGGTCGGCGCGTACGAGGGGCCGAGGGCCGGGCCGCGCAGCAGCTCGTCCACGGCCGGGTCCTCGCCGGGCGACTCGATCCGCAGCAGGCTCCCCGCGGGCACGACGAACCGGCCGCGCAGGACGTCGATCCAGGGCAGCACGACCGGCTCGGGCAGGCCGGCCGCGCGGGCGGCGGCGGCGAACAGCGTCACCCGCCGGTGCCCGGGATTGCCGAGGACGGCCAGCGGCGCGTCCTCCCCGGCACCGGCCGGGGGCGCGGCCGGCCGGAGCGCCTGAGGCCTGGGCGCCTGCGGGGTGGCCGCCAAGCGGGAGGCCGGCTGCGGGGAGGCCGTCTGGGGGGTGCTCATCCGGACCGCGCCGGGCTACTCGGCGACCGCGACGTAGCGGTCCTCGGGGTCGTCCTCGTACTCCGCCTCGGCCTCGTCGAGGTCGAGCTCCACCCCCGGCAGGGCTTCGCGCAGCCGCTGCTGGAGCTCCTCGGAGAGGTAGTGGTGGTGCAGGTCGAGCAGCCGAAGATGGGTCAGCGGCTGGCCCTCCAGCAGGGCGGCGGCGCCCTCGTCGGACAGCACGCCCATCGAGAGGTCGAGCACCTCCAACTGCGCCACGACCGGCGCGTGCGCGACGGCGGCGGCGATCTCGTCCTGGTACTCGCTGTTGGCCAGGGCGAGGTGGCGCAGGGCCGGGAGCCGGGCGCCGTCGAGGAGGGGCGCCAGGTCGTCTATGGTCGAGTCGCCGCCGTACTCGTCCACCCCGAGCCAGAGCTCCAGCCGCTCCAGGGCGGGCAGTTCGGAGCCGGCCACGGCCCGCACCACCGTGCCGGGCAGCCCGCCCGCCTCGAACCGCAGGGCCTTCAGCCGGTCGTGCCGGAACGGCGCGAGCGCCAGCCCGCCGCCACCGCGCACCACCAGCTCGGTGAGCCGGGGGAAGGCCGCCGCCACCACGGTGACGTCGGACATCTCCAGCCAGGAGATCTCGCACTCCTCGGACGTCACGTCGGCGACGAAGAGCGCTTCGAGGGCGGGGAGCCGCCCGGCGTCACCGACGACCCGGGCCAGGGCGTCGGTCACCGGCCCGTAGCCGTCCGTCCACCAGGGGCCGATCAGCAGCGCCCGGACCTCGTCCGGGTCCACCGTGTCGAGGAAGGTGTTCCAGAGCGCGTCGAAGCCGGTTCCCGCGCCGTAGGGCACGGCGAGCCGCCACGCGGCGGCGCCCGGCGCCGGCCGGTCACCCGTGGCACCGGCCTCGCCGGAGAACTCCACCACGGGGAGCCCGTGGAACTCCCGCTGGTGCTGGTAGGCGTGCATACGGTCCCCTGTGCTGCGTGCGCTGCCGGTGAGCGGCAGGTGGTGAGTGGTGGGCGGCGAGCGGTGAAGGTGTGGGCGGGGCGGTGCCCGGTTATTCGGCGACCGCGACGTAGCGCCACCGGTCGTCCGGGCTCCCGGCCTCGGAGAGGTCGACGGCCACCTCGGGCAGGGCCGCCCGGAGCCGTTCCTGGAGCGCGTCGGTGAGGTAGTGGTGGTGCAGGTCGAGGGCCCGCAGATGGGTGAGCGGCTGGCCCTCCAGCAGGGCGGTGGCGCCCTGGTCGGTCAGGACGCCCATCGAGAGGTTGAGCGAGTCGAGCCGGGCGACGACCGGGGCGTGCGCGACGGCGGCGGCGATCTCGTCCTGGATCTCGCTGTTCTGCAGGCCGAGGTGGCGCAGCGCCGGGAACCGGGCGCCGTCGAGGAAGGGCGCCAGGTCGTCGAGGGAGGAGTCGCCGCCGTAGTTCTCGACCCCGAGCCAGAACTCCAGCCGCTCCAGCGCGGGGAAGTCGCTGGACGCGACCGCCCGCAGCACCGCGGCGGGCAGACCGCCCGACTCGAACCGCAGGGCCTTCAGGTGCTCGTGACGCAGCGCCTGGAGGGCGATCCCGTCGTCCTCGACCATGGAGCCCGCGGCGCCGCGCACCACCAGCTCGTCGAGCAGCGGGTACGTCGTCAGCACCGGCGTCACGTCGACCATGTTGATCCAGGAGATCTCGTTCTCCTCGTACGTGATGTCGCCGATGAACAGGGCGCGCAGGGCCGGCAGCCGGTCGGCGGCGGCGAGGATCGCGGCCAGCGGCCCGGTGAAGCTCTCCGGCCCGTCGGAGGACCACTCGCCGACCACCACGGCGGTGACCCGCTCGGTGTCGACCGCGTCGAGGAACTGCTGCCAGCGCTCGACGAACGACGTCGGCGAGTCGAACTCGATGCCGACCTTCCAGGCGACCGCCGCCGCCTCGGGCAGGCCGGTGCCGTCCTCGACCGCCTGGACGAAGTCGAGGACCGGGAGGCCGTGGAACTCTTCGATGTGCTTGCCGACCGTCATGCGCTGCTCCTCCGGGATGCGGGCCGAACAACTGTCTACCAGCCGGGTCCGACAAACCGGTCGTCGGGGCGGACCCGGGCGCGTTTGTCGGACCCCTGTTCTACGTTTCGGACCGTGAGATTCCGACGCCCGTCGGGTCGGTCAGGGAGGACTGATGTATCGCCAGGGTGACGTGCTGATCGTGCCGACGGCGGAGGCCGCGGTGCCCCCGCGGGTGCCGGCACTGGCCGCGCAGCCCCGGGACGCGCGGGGCCGGCTGGTGCTGGCGCTCGGCGAGGTCACCGGCCACGCGCACGCCGTGGTCGGCCCGGGGGAGCTGCGCCGGGAGGCCGGGCCGTTCGGCGCCGCCTGGCTGCACCTGCCCGAGGGCGGTCGGGTGGTGCACGAGGAGCACGCCGCGATACCGCTGCCCAAGGGCTGGTACCGGGTGGTGCGCCAGCGCGAGTACGTGCCGGGCGCGGTGCGCGTCGTCGCGGACTGACGAGGTCCGGGCGGGCGGGGCCCGCGGGCGGCGAGGCGGGCCGGGGGCCGGCGGCTCCCGGGGTGGTGGCGGTGGACGGAACGAGTGGGTCGGCCGGGCACGGGCCCGGCCGGGACGGGAGCAGGTGATGGTGACGGAGCAGACGGTCGGGCCGGCCGAGGTGACGGCCCGCTGGCGGGCGTGCGCGGCGGCCACCGGGGCGGCCGACCGGGTCGCGGTCGAGCGCGCGGTGCGGGCCGCCTACCGGGCGGCCGGGCTGGCCGAGCCGGCCGAGGTCCGCTGGTTCGGCTCGCCGCCGGCGGCGGCGCAGGCGGCCCTGGAGCTGCGGGCCGCCGGCGCGGTGAGCGTCCGCGAGGCCGTGCGGACGCTGCCGTGGGAGGCCGCCAGGCGGCGGGCCGTGGAGCGGGTCGGGCCGGCCGGGTGGGCGCCTCTCTGGTCGCTGACCGGCGGTGAGATCGGCCCGGTGACCAACGCGCTGGCCGGGCGGATCCGCGACGCGGTGCTCGACCGGCTCGCCCCCGAGCCCGACCTCGACGAGGTCGACCAGCCCGAGGCCGACGTGGCCCGCGCCCGTCGCACCGCCGTCCGGCTGGCGCTGCTGGACGCCGTCCGGGGCCAGCACGACGCGCCGTGGTTCGCCGCCTTCGAGGCGGCCGGCGTGCTCGCCGGTGCACCGGCGGAGCGGGCCGGGATCGACGCGCTGGCCGAGGTCGCGGGCGAGGCCGGCTGGTGGTGGCCGTACGAGGGCGTGGCCCTGGTCAGCGAGCGACCGGTCGCGCTGCACCGCGACGAGGCGGGCCGGCTCGACCGGGCCGACGGCCCGGCCCTGGGCTTCGCCGACGGCTTCGCCCTGCACGCCTGGCGCGGCATGCCCGTCCCGGCCGACTTCCTGTCCGGCCTCGGCGGCGTCACGGTCGAGCGGATCCGGACGGAGGAGAACGCCGAGCTGCGCCGCGTCCTACTGGAGCACTACGGCTACGAGCGGTACCTGGCGGACTCCGGCGCCGAGCCGCTGCACCGCGACGAGACCGGTGTGCTCTGGCGGATCCAACTCCCGGACGACGAGGCGGTGGTGATGGTCGAGGTGGTCAACTCCACCGCCGAGCCGGACGGCACCTTCCGCACCTACTGGCTGCGGGTCCCGCCGAGCACCCGTACGGCCCGGGCCGGGGTCGCCTGGACCTTCGGCATACCCGAGGCGGAGTACCACCCCCGGCGCGAGACCTGAGGGGTCGCCTGCCCGGCCCGGGCGGGCCGGGCGGCTGTGACAGGGTGAAGCCATGGCGACGAACGACGAGCACCCGGCCGGTCCCCGCGCGGGCCGCCCCGAACCGTGGTCGGACACCGACCAGGTCCCCGGCGATCTCCGTGCGGCGAAGGCACTCGTCTACGACCCCTGCGGGTTCACCTGCACCCGGCCGGTCCCCGAGGCCGAGAGCGCCGACTACGCCGCCCACGCCTTCACCCTGGACGGCCGCCCGGTCCGCTTCCGCGCGGCCAGGACGACCCCCGCCAAGGCCGGCCAGTTCGTCACGGTCTGGAAGAGGTCCCCGGGCGGGCCCATCCAGCCCTTCGACGCCACCGACCCCGTCGACCTCTTCGTCATCGGCACCCGCGACGGTCGCCACGCCGGCCAGTTCGTCCTGCCCATGGACGCCCTCCGCCGGCACGGTGTCGTCGCGGTGGGCGGTTCCGGCGGGAAGCGGGCCTTCCGCGTCTACCCGCCCTGGGCGACCACCACCAACCGGCAGGCCGGCAGCGCGCAGGCGTGGCAGCTGGAGCACTTCCTGCACCTGACCGAGGGCGGGCCCGTCGACCTCGCCCGGGCCCGGGAGCTCTACCGGCGGTAGCCGCGGCCGGGCCTCGACGGCCGGCCGCCCGACCGGCGGCCGCCCCCGACCGCCGGTCACTCGGCGGGGCTCGTCCGGTGGAAGGCGGCGGCGTTGCGCCGGGCCCAGTCGGCGAAGGTGCCGGCGGGGCGGCCGAGCAGGCGTTCCACGTCCGGGCTGACCTGCCGTTCGGCGTCGGTCGGTGCGCCGAGGATGTCGAGCGTGCCGTCGGCCACGTGCTCCGGCATGAAGGCCAGGAGGTGCGCCCGGGCGGCCTCGCGGCTCAGCTCGACGAAGGCGAGCGGCGCGCCGGTCGCCTCCCCGAGGGCGGCGGCCTGCTCGCGCGGGGAGACCGGCGCGGGCCCGGTCAGCACGTACGTCCCGCCGTGGTGCTGCCCGTCGCCGCGCAGCACGACGGCCGCCACGGCGGCGAGGTCCGCCGGGTCCACGGTCGGCAGGGCCACATCGCCGAACGGTGCCGGCACCGTCCCGCCGGTGCGGACCGGCTCCGCCCAGGCGAAGGCGTTGGAGTGGAAGCCGCTCGGCCGCAGGATCGTCCAGTCGAGCCCGGACTCCCGGACGGCCTGCTCGAAGGCCCCCAGCCGGGCGTGCGAGGGCGGCACCGGCCGGGTGCCCAGGATCTGGGAGGAGAGCAGCACCACGTGCCGCACACCCGCGGACCTGGCCACGTCGACCAGCGCGGCCGGGCTCTCACCGCCCGTCAGCAGCTCGCCGGAGAGGAGGAGGAACAGCGCCTCGGCGCCGTCCAGGGCGGTCCGCAGGCTCTCCGCGTCCGCGAGGTCGGCGCGGTGGTGTCGCACGCCGTCCGGCAGGGTGGCGTCCGCCGGCCGCCGGGACACCGCCGTCACCTGCTCGCCCGCCGCCGCCAGCGCCTGCACCAGCGGTCGTCCGACATTGCCCGTCGCACCCGTCACCACGATCATGTCCGTCCCTGTCCTTCGCACTTCGTTGTCGTCAATTCCCGCTGTTCGCAGGGAAGTTGCAGCCACTTGAGGGGATCCCTCGGTGGCGACAGGACGACGCTAACAGCCTGCGTACAGTAGGTACCTAGAGGAAAGTGACCCGGCTCGGAGGGGGCGGCATGAGCGAGATGGCCTGGGCGGCGGACGGAACGACCGATCCGGTGCGGGCGTGCCCGATCGGCCCGGTGGTCGACCTCGTGTTCAGCCGCTGGACCACCCCGGTGCTGTGGACGCTCCATGCGCACGGCCGCCAGCGCTACGTCGAACTGCAGCGGCGGGTGGCGGACATCAGCCCCAAGGTGCTCACCCAGCGGCTGCGCCAGCTGGAACGCGACGGGCTGGTCCGGCGGACGTACCACGCCGAAGTGCCGCCCCGCGTCGAGTACGAGATCACCGAACTCGGTGACAGTCTCGCCCCGCTCTTCGCCACCCTCGCCGACTGGTCCGCCGCCAATCTGGACCGCGTCGCGCAGGCCCGCGAGGAGTACGACAGCGCGCCGCCGCGCTGATCCTCAGTGGATCCGCCGGCGCCGCCGGGCGACCGCGAAGCGGGCCGACGGCACACCACCGCCCACGCCGGGGGCGCGGGCGGTGGTGGCGGTCCGGGCAGTACCGGTACGGCCCGGTGCCGGGCGGTTCTCGGAGGGTCAGGAGATCTCGTTGCCGTTGAACGAGCCGACCACGTTGTCGCCACCGGTGTTGAAGATGTCGGCCCCGGCGAGCTGGTTGCCGGTGCCGATGACCGTGATGGTCGTGGTGGTCACCTCGGGGCCGTCGGCGAACGCCTGGGTCGGGACGGCGGCGGCGGCGCCGATGGCGGCCAGGAGGACGGCGACGGTGCGGACGGTACGGTGCATGGCGTAACCCCTTCGTAGGCTAACTTGCTCTGCACACTAGGGACTCGGGGCGGGCACCGCCGGGGAATGTCACCCGAATGGTGCGCCTTGCGTGTCGCCCCCGGCCGGGACCGCGACCGGACCGCGGCCCGGCCCGGGGCTTTACCCAGAGTCCGGACCGCGGCCGCGGGTGGCGCCGTACGGTGGGCTGCCTCCGGCAGGCCCCCACGGCCCCGCGCGCTACGAGGGCGCGGGGCGGTACACCGTCAGGGCGTTCGGCGCCTTGCCCAGCCGCAGGGCACCGGCCGCCGGCAGGCTCTCGCCGTCCACCGCGATCCGGTCGGCGTCGCCGAGCGAGTCGAGGCCCAGGCCGGTCAGCCGGGCCGAGTGGTAGACCCGCGAACGCGACAGCGTGCCGGAGAGGAAGGCCGCCGCCAGCCTGGTCCGGGCGAACGGGCTGCCGCCGTCCACCACGCGGATGTCCAGCAGGCCGTCGGCCAGGCCGGTCCGCCGGGTGGGGGCGAAGCCCGGCGGGTCGTAGGCGCCGTTGCCCGCGAACAGCAGCCAGAGCCGCCGGCTGCGTCCGCCGGCCTCGACGGTGACCGGTTCGGCACTTCCCAGCGCCCGGGCGACGGCCACCGCCAGGGCCGGCCACTTGCCCAGCCGGCCCTCCAACGACTCGCGGAGCCGGACCAGTTCGGGGTAAACGCCGAGACTGAAGGTGTTCAGGAAGATCCGCCGCTCGGTGTCGTCGACGGCCAGGCCCAGGTCGACCCCGCAGGCGGAGCCGGCCTCCACGGCGCCCGCCGTCGCCTCCAGCGACTCGATCCCGAGGTCCAGCGCGAAGTGGTTGAGCGTGCCACCGGGGAAGACGGCCAGCGGCAGGTCGCGCTCGACCGCCAGGGAGGCGGCCAGGTTGACACTGCCGTCGCCGCCGCAGACCCCGAGCGCGCCGCCGTCCGCCGCCGCCCGGTCGGCCGCCTCGGCGAGCAGGGCGGGCAGGTCGTCGTCCGGTCCGCAGACCCGCACCTGCGCACGCGGCAGCAGCGTGCGCAGGACGGCCGCGGTGTCCTCCGGGCCGTCGGCGAGCAACGCCCCGCTCCCCGAACCGCTGTTGACCACCACCGAGAGCCCGGCCCCCTCGGTCAGCGCCGGCGCCGGCCGGGGCGGCGGGCCGGCGAGCGGCGGCCGGTCGTTCGTCCGGGGCCACCAGCGAAGCGTCAGGGCCGCCAGCCCCGAACCCAGCGCGAACCCGGCCAGCACGTCACCGGGGTAGTGCGCGCCGGTGTAGATCCGGGACGCCCCGACGGCGGCCGCCACCGGCGCCACCACGACGCCCAGCAGCGGCGCCTCGATCGCCACGGCCGTCGCGAACGCGGCGGCCGAGGCGGAGTGGCCGGACGGGAACGAACTCGTCACCGGTTGCCGCAGCAACTGCCGCACTACCGGCACCTGGTCCAGCAACGGGCGCGGACGGCGGGTCAGCTGCTTGGCGGCGATGTTGGCCACGGCCGAGGCCATCGCCAGCGACCCGACCCCGCGCAGCGCCGCCCGCCGCCCGGCCCGGCCGCCGACCGCCCCCAGCACGGCGGCCGTGCCCATCCAGAGCACCCCGTGGTCCGCGGCCCGGCTCAAGCGCCGTAGCCACGGCTGGGCATGGCGCAGGCGCGCCAGCGCCACTCGGTCGAACAAAGCCCTGTCCACTGCGTCGAGTCGCCTCATCCGGCGAGCCTAGTCGGGCTCCCGCAGATCTGCGCGGCATTGAGTACGGGTACTCAGGCGTGCCGGGCCGGAACGGCGAACACTGGTGGCAGCTCACCCGCCCACCGGAGGACCCACCAGCCATGCTCAGCCGAACCGCCGCCCTCCTCGTCCCCGCCTTCGGCTCCCTGCGGGTGAGCGCCGACCCCGAGGCCGTGCTCGCACCCGGGAGCATCGTCGCCGCCAACCACACCTCGCTCGCCGACCCCGCGATCGTGTTCGCCGCCCTGCACCGCCTCGGCGCGCGCCCGGTGGTGCTCGCGACGGCCGGCCTCTGGCGCGTCCCGCTGCTGGGGCGGCTGCTGCGCCACGAGGGGCACATCCCCGTCCACCGCGGCACCGAGCACGCCGCCGACGCCCTGGACCGGGCCGCCGACGCCCTCGCTGCCGGACACCTGGTCCTCATCTACGGCGAGGGCGGCCTGCCGCGCCGTTCCGACTCCGGCGAGCTGGCGCCCGGCCCGTTCCGCAGCGGCCTCGCCCGGCTGGCGGGGGCCACCGGCGCACCGGTGGTCCCGCTCGGCCAGGCGGGCGCCCGCCGCCTGAGCTCCGGCGGCGCGGTCAAGCAGTTCGCCGGCCTCACCACCGCCCCGGCGCGCCGCCCGGCCCTGCACGTCCACCTCGGCGCCCCACTGCACCTGGACGACGACCTCGCCACCGCGACCGCGACCGCCCGCCGCGCCGTCACGGCCGCCTGGGCCACCGCCGCCCGCAACGCCGCCGCCTGACGGGGAGCCGCGGCGCACCACCGCGTCGACCGGCCTCTGCGTCGACCGGGCGACCCGAGCGGGCCGGTCGGCCCCGGGACCGCAGCCGAGGAATCGGTCCGACGCCGGGCCGCAGCACCCGACCGCGGGGACGTCGCCCCGCCCGGTGACCAGCCGCGCGGACCTGTTCGGCCCCCTCCCACCGCCCGACCACCGGAGGGGGCCTCCTCGGCGACCAGCACCGGCGCACCCGCCGGAGCCCCACCCGCTGGCCCCCGCGACCGGGCCGAAGCCCTGCGACCCGGCCCGCCCGGCGCAGGTGGATCACCGCCACGCACTCCGTCGGCCGCCGGGGACACCGGGTGACTTCCCGGCCCGGCCCCGCGCGTCCGCCCCGGGCACCCCGCCGGGCCTGGGCGGCGATCCCGGCTCCGCGACCGCCGACGCTCTCGGGGCGGGGCGGCTCCTGTGTCGCCGATTCCTCCGCCGGCCCCTTCGACGAGGAGGCCGCCGGGCCGCGCCGGGACGGCCGGTGCTCCGCTCGGCAGCGGCCCCGCCTGCGGAAATCCGGTTGGCCGGGCCTGCCGGGGGCCGCGATGATGCGGTTATGTCGCGTACGTTCGAAGAGCTGATCGCCGAGGCCGAGGCCGTGTCCGTCGATGGCTGGGACTTCTCCTGGCTGGACGGGCGGGCCACCGAGCAGCGCCCCTCCTGGGGCTACCAACGCCTGCTGGGGGAGCGGCTGGCGGCGGCCTCGGCGGCGCTGGACATCCAGACGGGCGGCGGCGAGGTGCTGGCCGGCGCCGGTCCCCTGCCGCCCGCGATGGTCGCCACCGAGTCGTGGCCGCCCAACGTGGCCCGGGCGACCGGGCTGCTGCACCCGCTGGGAGCGATCGTGGTCGCGGACCCGGACGAACCCCCGCTGCCCTTCGCCGACGGGGCGTTCGACCTGGTGACCAGCCGTCACCCGGCGACGGTCTGGTGGGCGGAGATCGCCCGCGTGCTGCGGCCCGGTGGTACGTACTTCGCGCAGCACGTCGGCCCGGCCTCGGTGTTCGAGCTGGTCGAGTACTTCCTCGGCCCGCAGCCGGAGGCCCGCCTGGCGCGGCACCCCGACACCGAGAGCGCCGACGCCCGGGCCGCCGGGCTGGAGGTGACGGACCTGCGGTCCGAGCGGCTGCGGATGGAGTTCTTCGACATCGGCGCGGTCGTGTACTTCCTCCGGAAGGTGATCTGGATGGTGCCCGGCTTCACGGTCGCCGCCCATCGCGACCGGCTCCACGACCTGGACCGGCAGATCCGCGCCGAGGGTTCGTTCGTCGCCTACTCCGCACGCTTCCTCATCGAGGCCCGCAAACCGCTGTGACCTCGCGGCCGCCGTGTGTGTTCGCGGCTGGACGGGCAGCAGTTGCCGGGGGTGTTCGTCGCACTCCCGCCTTGAGGCCGTCCGCATGGACCCCCGGCCGGTCAGACTCTCCCGCACGGGTTCGTCGCCAACGACGGCCCCGGCACCACCGCGGGCCGGTTCACCGGGGTGATCCGGCTCCCCACCGGGACCCACGCCACCGAGCCGCGGCCGGTACGGGAGGTCCCGGGCCGCAATGCGGTCGGCCTTCCCGGGCGTCCTCGCGGACGCGAACTCCGGCTCGTGGCCCGCCGACCTGCCGGGCGGGCGGAGCGGACAAGGAGCCTGGCCTCCTTCGCCCTTCTCGAAAGGGTGGTCAGCACCGACGCACGTTTCCGCGGATCCGCACGACTCCGGTCGCCGGCGCGGGGACGGGGTCCCAGTGCCCCATCGCTGTCATCGGCGATCTCGCACGGCGAGGCCCGCTCTCCACCGACGCGGGTCACCGCGACGCGCTCGAAGCCATCCGTGCACTGCCCGCCGGCTCCTGCCCGCTTCCTTCGGCGGAGGGAGCTCAGGAGTTCATGGAGACCGGGGGGGACGAAGGATTCCCAGCGCGCCCGCGTGGCGCGGGAACGCGCCGAGCGGGTCGTTGTCGGGGGCGGCGGGGCGCAGCGGGCGGTGCGGCGGGCGGGGAAGCTGTTGGAGTGACGCATTCCCGCTCCGGGCCAGGGTCTCCCGGTCCGGAGCGGACAGGAAGTCGGGTGGGCCGACTTCCTGCTCCGTGGGCTGGGAGAGGATGGGCGGATGGGAACTGAGGCAGGGCTGGAGCGCGCAAGGGCGGGACGCCGTGGCTGATCCGGCGGCCCGGGCGGCCGGGGGTGAGACGCCCGAGGAGCGGGCCGCCGTGTGGGCGGCCGTCGCGGCGGGGGGTGACCAGGTCGGGGTGGACGACCGACTGGCCGATGCCTGGGCGGTCGGGCTGGCCCTCAATCCCGCCACCCCGCCCGAGGTCGTGGTGGGACTGCTGGCCCGGACGGCGGTGATGCCCTGGCCGGGGCTGCCCGCGGCCGTGGTCGAGGCGGCCGTGGGTCACCCGGACTGGGCCGTGCGGTGTGGCCTTGCGGAGTACCGGTCCGACCTCACGGGCAGCCAGTGGGCGCGCCTGCTCGACGAGCCGGACGGCCGGCGCCGGTGGCTGCTGACCTGGATGGCGGCGGACCGGCGGGTCGCGCTACCGGGCGGCGTGCTCCGGCGGCTCACCGCCGACCCGTCGGCGAGGGTCCGGGCCGAGGCGGCCCGCCTCCCCGGGATCGAGGGTCGGACGGCCGCCGCGCTGGCCGCCGACCCCGAGGCGGCGGTGCGTGCGGTCGCCTGTCGGTACGGCTGGCCGCACCTCGACGGCGCGGCCCGGCGTGCGCTGCTCGCCGATCCCGTCCGCAAGGTCGGGATGGAGGCCCTGCTGAACCTGCACCGCGAGCACCCGATGCCGCGGTCGGTGTTCGGCGCCGCGAGCCCCGGGGCGTCCGGGGCGCCCGACGGTTTCGGGGAGCGCGCGGTGGAGTCCTGCCGGCTGGTGCGCGACCTCGCCGAGGAGTTGGTCGGCGACGGTGATCCGGCCCGGCGCCGTGCGCTCGCCCGCAACCCCTACCTCGACCACGACCTGGTCGACCGGCTCGCCGACGACCCGGACGGGAGTGTCCGCTTCGAGGTGTCGGTCCGGCCCGAGCTCACCGAGGAGCGGCGCGCACGGGTCCGCATCGACCTCGACGGGGGCATTCACCGCCCGACCCTCGCGTGGGTCACGGCGCTCCACGGTGACCCCGACGCGATGCGCCGCCTGGCGGGCTCCTCCCATCCGCTGGTCCGGCGGAGCGTGGCCCGCGCCGGGCACCTGCCACCGGACGTGCTGGCGCTGCTGGCCCGGGACGAGGACCGGGTCGTGCGGCTGTTCCTCGCCGAGTCCTGCGACGACGCGCCGGCCGAGCTGCTGCTGGACGTGTGGCTGTGGTGGACCGGCAGCCTCAGCGTGCCCGACCGGCCTCACGGCCACCCGAACTTCCCCCGGGCGGGCCTCCTGCGGTACGCCGACGACCCGAACCCGCGGCTGCGCCGGCTCGCCCCCGACGATCCGGAGTCGACGGCCGAGCTGGTCGAGCGGCTCGGTTGGGACACCGCCGAGGAGGTGCGGTGCCGGGTCGCGTCGGACCCGCGGCTCTCCGCGGCGTCGGCGGTCCGGCTGCTCGACGACCCGGGGTCGGGGGTCCGTCATGCCGCCGCCCGCAATCCCCGGCTGCCCGCCGCCGTCCTGGTCGCCCTGCTGCGCGAGCCCGACACCGCGGCGGTCGCGGCCGGGAACCCCGGCCTGCCGGTCCAGGTGCTGCGCGCACTGGGCCGGCGGGCCGGGACGCCGGTCCGGCCGGAGGGCTGACGCGGCCCGCTACAGGGTGCCCGTCCAGGAGTTGGTGCCGAGCAGGGTCTTGATGTCCGAGGCGAGTCCGTTGTCGGGATTCACCAGGAAGCCGAGTTCGTAGAGGGTGTCCTTGTCCCAGTTGGTGGTCAGCAGCCGGACCGGGACGTCGCCGGGGTGGGCCTGGAGGGCGAGCTTCAGCTCGCCCACCACGGTCGGGGTGATCTTGCCGAGCGGCGCGGTGATCTGCACCGGCGGCTTGGTGCCGAGTTCGGCGGAGGAGACGTCGAGGGTGGTGATCTCCTGGCCGAAGATGCTCAGCGAGCCGTCGCGCTCATTGAGCCGGCCCCGGGCCGAGATGACGTTGTCCTCGACCATCTGATCGGCCATCAGGTTGTAGGTGGCGGGGAAGAAGAGCACCTCGACCGAGCCGTCGCGGTCGGCGAGGGTGATGATGGCCCAGGCGTTGCCCGCCTTGTTGATCCGCCGGTCGACGGCGGTGATCAGGCCGGCGAGGCGCACCTCGCCCTCGGTGCGGCCGGAGCCGAGGAGTTCGGCGATGGAGGTGTCGCGGTTGCGGGAGAGGATGTGCTCGGCGCCGTCCAGCGGGTGGCTGGAGACGTACAGGCCGAGCATCTCCCGTTCCAGGCTGAGCAGTTGCCGGCGCGGCCACTCCCGGTCGGTCAGTTCGAAGTCCAGCCCGATGGCCGGTGCGCCGCCGTCCCCGGTGTCCAGGGCGCCGAACAGGTCGTCCTGGCCGATCGCCTGCTGCTTCTTCAGGCCGGTGACGGCGTCGATCGCGCTCTCGTGGACGGTGCTGAGCGACAGGCGGGTGTGGCTGAGCGAGTCGAAGGCGCCCGCCTTGATCAGGGAGTCCACGGTGCGCTTGTTGCAGACCACCAGCTCGACCTTGTCCAGGAAGTCCGCGAAGGAGGCGTACTTGCCCTTCTCCTTGCGGGTCTTGACCAGGGACTCGATGACCGGCACGCCGACGTTGCGGACGGCCTTCAGGCCGAACCGGACGTCGCTGCCGACGGCGGTGAAGTCGACTACGGACTCGTTGACGTCGGGGGACAGGATCTTGATGCCCATCTGGCGGCACTCGGCGAGGTAGACCGCCATCTTGTCCTTGTCGTCCGCCACCGAGGTGAGCAGCGCCGCCATGTACTCGGCGGGGTAGTTGGCCTTGAGGTAGGCCGTCTGGTACGAGACCAGGCCGTAGGCGGCGGAGTGCGATTTGTTGAAGGCGTAGCCGGCGAACGGGACCAGCACGTCCCAGACCGCCTGGATGGCCTCGTCGGAGTAGCCGCGCTCCTTGCAGCCCGCGTGGAAGGGGACGAACTCCTTCTCCAGCACCTCCTTCTTCTTCTTGCCCATCGCGCGGCGGAGCAGGTCGGCCTGGCCGAGGCTGTAGCCGGCCAGCACCTGCGCGGCTCGCTGCACCTGCTCCTGGTAGACGATCAGACCGTAGGTGGGGCCGAGGACCTCGCTGAGCGGGGCCTCCAGCTCGGGGTGGATCGGGATGATCTCCTGCTGGCCGTTCTTGCGCAGCGCGTAGTTGGTGTGCGAGTTCATGCCCATCGGGCCCGGCCGGTACAGCGCCGAGACGGCGGAGATGTCGGCGAACTCGGTGGGCTTCATCAGCTTGAGCAGGGCGCGCATGGGGCCGCCGTCGAGCTGGAACACGCCCAGGGTGTCGCCGCGGGCGAGCAGTTGGTAGGTGGTGGGGTCGTCGAGCGCGATCTTCTCGATGTCGACGTCGATGCCCCGGTTGGCCTTGACGATCTTGATGCAGTGATCGATGATGCCCAGGTTCCGCAGACCCAGGAAGTCCATCTTGATCAGGCCCATGGCTTCGCACGACGGGTAGTCGAAGCCGGTGATGATCACGCCGTCCTTGTCCCGCATGTGCAGCGGGATCAGGTCGAGCAGCGGGGTCGAGGAGAGGATGACGGCGGCGGCGTGCACACCGGTGCCGCGGATCAGGCCCTCGATGCCCAGGCCGGTGTCGATGATCTTCTTGACGTCGGGCTCGTTCGCGTACAGCGAGCGGATCTCGGTGCCCTCGTTGTACCGCGGGTGCTTCTCGTTGAAGAGGTCCGCGAGCGGGACGCCCTTGCCCATGACGTCCGGCGGCATCGCCTTGGTGATCCGGTCGCCCATCGCGAACGGGTAGCCGAGGATGCGGTTGGCGTCCTTGACGGCGGCCTTGGCCTTGATCGTGCCGAAGGTGTTGACCTGCGCGGTGTAGGCGGAGCCGTACTTCTCGGTGACGTAGCGCACCATCTGGTCGCGCTGGCGGTCGTCGAAGTCGATGTCGACGTCCGGGGGGTTGATGCGCTCGGGGTTCAGGAACCGCTCGAACAGCAGGTCGTGCTCCAGCGGGTCCAGCTCGGTGATCCGGGTGAGGTAGGAGACCATCGAGCCGGCCGCCGAGCCTCGGCCCGGGCCGACCGGGATGCCGTTGTCGCGGGCGTACTGGCAGATGTCGGCGACCACGAGGAAGTAGGCGTCGAACCCCATCGGGGAGATGACGCCCATCTCCAGCTCGATCCGGTCCAGGACCTCCTGGCTCGGGTTGTCCCCGTAGCGGACCTTCAGCCCGGCGTCGATCTTCTTGCGCAGGAACGACGCCTGGGTCTCGCCCTCGGGGACGTCGAACTGCGGCATCCGGTCGACGTAGGTGAAGACGTCCTCGTACGACTCGACCCGCTCGGCGATCGCCAGCGTGTTGTCGCAGGCCTCCGGGAGCTCGCGGAACAGCTCGCGCATCTCGTCGGCGGTCTTGATGTAGTAGCCGGTGCCCTGGAACTTGAACCGGTTCGGGTCGTCCTTGTTCTTGCCCACGCCGACGCAGAGCAGGCTGTCGTGCGCGTCCGCCTGGTCGGCGGTGACGTAGTGCGAGTCGTTGGTCGCCAGCAGCGGGATGTTCAGCTGCTTGGCCAGGCGCAGCAGGTCCTGGCGGACGTCCTGCTCGATGGACAGGCCGTGGTCCATCAGCTCCAGGAAGTAGTTCTCCTTGCCGAAGATGTCCTGGTAGGCGCCGGCCGCCTTGACCGCCTCGTCGTACTGCCCGAGCCGCAGCCGGGTCTGCACCTCGCCCGAGGGGCAGCCGGTGGTGGCGATGATGCCGGTCGCGTTGGCCGCGATCAGCTCGCGGTCCATGCGGGGCTTCATGTAGTAGCCCTCCATCGACGCGAGCGAGGAGAGCTTGAAGAGGTTCCGCAGACCGGTCGCGTTCTGCGCCCACATGGTCATGTGGGTGTAGCGGCCGCCGCCCGAGACGTCCTTGCCGCCCTCGCCGTCGGAGCTCGCCGGGCGCTGGCCGCCGGGGGACCAGAACACCTGCTTCTTCAGGAAGCGCGAGGCCGGGGCGACGTAGGCCTCGATGCCGATGATCGGCTTCACGCCGGTCTTGGCGGCGGCGTGGAAGAACTCGTACGCGCCGAACATGTTGCCGTGGTCGCTCATCGCGATGGCCGGCATGCCCTGCCGCTCGGCCTCCGCGAAGAGCTTCCCGTTCTTCGCCGCTCCGTCCAGCATCGAGTACTCGGTGTGGACGTGCAGGTGTGCGAACGTGTCGGACACGGCGGTGGGCTCCTTGTCGGTGCGGCGCGGTGCTGCGCGCTTCGGTGCGTGCGGTGCGCTTCGCTGCGGGGCGCGAGGCGGTACGGGTGGGGCTCCGGCGGGCGCGGGCGGGGCGCGGTGCACGGGGCCGGTGGGGCTGGCGGTCCGGGGGCGTAAGCCGTCCAGGCTAGCGGGTCCCGGGCCCGGACTCGCGATCGCGGCGGCCGGTCCCGCCCGGGCGGCGTGTCGCGGGCGCGGTGCTTGACAGCGCCCTCGGCGGCGCACTGCCGACGGGGGCGGTCGGGTTCGACCCGGCGATGGGAGTGGATCTTGGACGGCTAGGCTGCTGCCCCGTCACGTCCTCGTGGAGGGCGCTTCGGAACGAGGGCGGGAGCCAGCTCATGATGGGACCGGCGCATGCGCTGTCGGGTGCGGCAGCGTGGCTGGGGGCGGGGGCGATCGCCGCGGGGCTGGGCGAGCCGATGCCCTGGCCGGTGCTGCTGGCGGGAACGCTGATCTGTGCGGGGGCCGCGCTGGCGCCGGATCTGGACCACAAGGCGGCGACGATATCCCGGGCGTTCGGGCCGGTGTCCCGGACGCTCTGCGAGGTGATCGACAAGCTCTCGTACGCGGCCTACCGGTCGACCCGGAAGAAGGGCGACCCGCGCCGCTCGGGCGGGCACCGGACGCTGACCCACACCTGGCTGTGGGCGGTGCTGTGCGGCGCCGGCGCGGCCGCGGTGGCGGTCTACGGCGGCCGCTGGGGCGTGCTGGCGGTGCTCTTCGTGCACATGGTGCTGGCGATCGAGGGGCTGCTCTGGCGCCACGCCCGGGTCTCCAGCGACGTGCTGGTCTGGCTGCTCGGGGCGACCAGCGCCTGGGTCCTGGCGGACGTCCTGGACAAGCCGGGGAACGGCTCGCAGTGGCTGTTCGACCAGCCCGGGCAGCAGTACCTGTGGATCGGCCTGCCGATCGCGCTCGGCTCGCTGGTGCACTGCCTCGGGGACGCGCTGACGGTCTCGGGCTGCCCGGTGTTCTGGCCGATCCCGATCGGGCGCAAGCGCTGGTACCCGGTGGGGCCGCCGAAGGGCATGCGGTTCCGGGCGGGCAGCTGGGTCGAGCTCAAGGTGCTCACGCCGGTGTTCATGGGCCTCGGCGGGGTCTGCGCGCTGGGGGCGCTCGGCTTCTTCGGCTGAGCCGTGCGGCCAAGGGTGCCCCAGACGTCCCGGGGTGCCCGGCCGTCAGCCGGGGCGGACGTCGCCGTGCGCCGGCCACCGGCGGTGGTACTGGTCGATGACGAAGCGGTGCCCGTGCCGCCAGCCGCCGGCGGCCGGGTGGGCGTCGCCGAGGTGGGGGTGGTCCGGCGGCAGGTCGGCGTGGACGTGGTCCAGCTCGGCGGCCTCCCGGGCGGGCCAGAGGGCGGTGGCGGCGGCCGCCGAGGCGAGCGCGACGGCGCCGAGGGCGGCGGCGGTGGCCGGGAGCCCCGCTCCGGCGGCCAGCCAGCCGGCCAGCGGGTAGGTCAGCAGCCAGCAGGAGTGGGAGAGCGAGAACTGCGCGGCGAAGGCGGCCGGCAGGTCGGCGTCGGCCGCGGAGCGGCGCAGCACCCGGCCGCCGGGGGTGAGGACCGCCGAGCAGGCCGCGCCGATCGCCGCCCAGGCGGTCAGCACGGCGCCCCAGGACCACGCGCTCGGGGCGGTGGCGGTGACGGCGGCGACGCCCGCCAGGACCACCGGCAGGGCGAAGGCGGCCGGCAGCATGACCGCCCGGTCGCCGATCCGCCCGAGCACGCGCGGCAGCAGCAGCGCGGCCAGGACGGAGCCCGCGCCGTACGCGCCGAGCGCGAGCGAGAGGGCGCCGGCCGGCCGGTGGAAGTGCTCGCGGACCAGGACGACGGTGTTGACGAAGACGATGGCGCCCGCGGCGGCGACGCCGAGGTCCAGGGCGAGCAGGGCCCGCAGCCGGGGAGTGGCCCAGAACAGCCGGGTGCCGAAGGCGGCCTTGGCGTAGACGCCTCCGGCGCGCTCGACGGGCGCCGGTTTGGGCAGGACGGCGGAGACCACCAGGGCCGCCGAGGCGAGGAAGCCGGCGGCGGTGCCCGCGAACAGCCAGCCGCTGGAGAGCAGGGCCAGCAGCCCGGCGGCGAGGGCCGGGCTGAACAGGCTCTCCAGGTCGTAGGCCAGCCGGGACAGCGACAGGGCCCGGGTGTAGTCGCGCTCGGCGGGCAGCACCTCCGGCAGGGTGGCCTGGAAGGTCGGCGTGAACGCGGCGGAGGCGGCCTGGAGGAGGAAGATCAGGGCGTAGACCTGCCAGACCTGGGTGACGAACGGCAGGGTGAGCGCGACGGCGGCCCGGGTGAGGTCCATGGCCACCATCAGGGCCCGGCGCGGGATCCGGTCCGCCAGCGCGCCGGCGAGCGGGGCGATGGTGACGTACGCCACCATCTTGATCGCCAGTGCGGTGCCGAGGACGGCCGAGGCGTGGTCGCCGGCGATGTCGTAGGCCAGCAGACTCAGCGCCACGGTGGCCAGACCGGTGCCGACCAGGGCGACGAGCTGGGCCGTGAACAGGCGGCGGTAGGTGCGGTTGCGCAGGATGGCCGGCATGCGGTGGTCCCGTCCCCGGTCGGCGTTGTGCGGGTACGCCCACCATCGTAACCAACATGTGCGTACCTGTGCACATGTTTCCGGCGGCGGGGGCCGTGCCGGCGGCGGTGACGGCCGCGGCGACGGCGGGGTTGGCCCAACGCGGCGGCGACCGCACAGGTGGCGGCCCTTACGGCACTCTGATTTGCCAACCCTTTACACTCCTGTAGAGCTGGTGACCCGTTCCCCCGGACCGGGCCGCCCGCCGACCGGCCACCCTCGTCGCAGTGAAGGAGTCGCGGACCCCGCGATGGACGAACCTCCCAGTTCTCACCGTGCTGTTCCCGTCAAGACGTGTTCGACCAACGGGGCGGGGGTGGCACGGTGACCGACGTCCTGCTGCTGCTCCTCGCCCTGGTGCTCACCGCCGCCTGCGCGGTCTTCGTCGCCGCGGAGTTCTCCCTGACCACCGTCGAGCGGGGCGCCCTCGAACGCGCCGCCGACGCCGGCGAGCGCGGCGCCCCCGTCGCGCTCAAGGCGGCCCGGCGCCTCACCTTCCAGCTCTCCGGCGCCCAGCTGGGCATCACCATCACCAGCCTGGTGATCGGCATGGTCGCCCAGCCGGCCGTGGCGGGGCTGCTGCGCGCACCGCTGGAGGCCCTGGGCCTGCCGAGCGGCGCGGTCAACACCGTCGGGATCCTGCTCGGGGTCCTGCTCTCCACCGTCGTGCTGATGGTCGCCGGCGAGCTCGTGCCCAAGAACTGGGCCATCTCGCGCCCGCTCGCCGTCGCGAAGGTGGTGGCCGGACCGCAGTACT
Organism: Kitasatospora sp. NBC_01246; assembly: GCF_036226505.1. Classification (NCBI taxonomy): domain Bacteria; kingdom Bacillati; phylum Actinomycetota; class Actinomycetes; order Kitasatosporales; family Streptomycetaceae; genus Kitasatospora; species Kitasatospora sp. NBC_01246. The sequence continues at coordinate 7,996,350 of NZ_CP108484.1, forward strand.
ACTTCTCGGCCGCCTTCTCGCCGCTGATCGGGCACCTCAACAACACCGCGAACCGGGTGGTGCGGCGCCTGGGCCTGGAGCCCGCCGAGCACCTCGCCTCCGCCCGGACGCCGCAGGAACTGGTCGCCCTCGCCCGGCACTCCGCGCGGGCCGGCGCGATAGAGCCCGACACCGCCGAACTCTTCGTCCGCTCGCTCAACCTGCGCGAGCTGACGGCGGAGAACGTGATGACCCCCCGGGTCGACGTCCGGGCCCTGGAGGAGCACGCCACGGCAGCCGACGTCGCCAACCTCACCCGGGCCACCGGGCTGTCCCGGTTCCCGGTCTACCGCGGCAACCTCGACCAGGTCGTCGGCGCCGTCCACATCAAGGACGCGCTCACCGTCCCCGCCGACCGGCGCCACCTGCACCCGGTGGCGAACCTGGTGACCGAGCCGCTGCTGGTGCCCGAGACGCTCACCGTCGACCGCCTGCTGGACCTGCTCCGCGGCGAGGAGACCATGGCGGTGGTGATCGACGAGTACGGCGGCACCGCCGGCATCGCCACCCTGGAGGACATCGTCGAGGAGGTCGTCGGCGAGGTCGTCGACGAGCACGACCCGGCCGAACTGCCCGACCTCATCGACCTCGGCGAGGGCCAGGACGGCCGCCACCGCTGGGACGCCGACGGCATCACCCGCACCGACCAGCTCGACACCGTCGGACTGCCCGACACCGAGGGGCCGTACGAGACCCTCGCCGGACTGATCGCCGACCACCTCGGCCGGATCCCCGTGCCCGGCGACGTCGTCGAGACCCACGGCTGGACCCTGCACGTCACGGCCGTCGCGCACCACGTCGCCGAACGCGTCCGGATCAGCGGCCCGGCACCCGACGCCGACCCGGACACCGGTGCCCCCGACAGCGCCGGACGCCGCCCGGAGGAGAACCGATGACCGCGATCCAGCTCGTCATCGGGCTGCTCACGCTGGTGACCAACGCCTTCTTCGTCGGCGGCGAGTTCGCCCTCATCTCGGTGCGGCGCAGCCAGATCGAACCGCGCGCGGAAGCCGGCGACCGGCGCGCCCGCACGGTGATCTGGGGTCTGGAGCACGTCTCCGCGATGCTGGCCACCGCCCAGCTCGGCATCACCGTCTCCTCGCTGGTGCTCGGCGCGGTCGCGGAACCCGCGATCGCCCACCTGCTGGAGCCCCCCCTGCACAGCGTCGGCGTGCCGGACGCCCTGATCCACTCGATCGCCTTCGTCGTCGCGCTGACCGTGGCGACCTACCTCCACATGCTGCTCGGCGAGATGATCCCCAAGAACATCGCCCTGGCCGCGCCGGAGAAGGCCGCCTACCTGCTGGTGCCGCCGCTGGTCGCGGTGACCCGCGCGGTACGGCCGATCGCCTTCTCCATCAACGCCTTCGCCAACCGGATCCTGCGCCTGCTGAAGGTCGAGCCCAAGGACGAGGTCGCCTCGGTGTTCACCGAGGAGGAGCTGGCCCGCATGGTCAAGGACTCCTCCGACGCCGAGCTGCTCAGCGACCGCGACACCGAGCTGTTGCGGGACGCCCTGGAGCTGGGCTCGCGCCCGGTCTCCGAGGTGGTCACCCCGCGCGAGGAGATCGTCTTCGCCGGCCCCGGCACCACGCCGGTCGAGCTGGAGCAGCTCGCCGCCCGGACGGGGTTCTCCCGCTTCCCGGTGCTGGACGCGGACCGGACGGTGCTCGGCTACCTGCACATCAAGGACGCCCTGGAGCAGGACGGCGCCCGCGACCGGCCGTTCCCGGCCCGCGCGCTGCGCCCGATCGCGCGCGTCCCCGAGTCCACCCCGCTGGACGACGTGCTGACCGCCATGCGCCGCTCCGGCACCCACCTGGCCGCCGCGATCGCCGCCGACGGCACCGCCTCCGGCCTGGTCACCATGGAGGACGTCCTCAAGGAGCTGGTCCGCCCGGCCCCCGCGCGGTCGTAGCAGCGGGCGGGACGCGCGCCCGCCGCCCGCACCCGTGACACGGCCCGCCCCGGACGCCACTGGGGCGGGCTGCGGGCTTTCCGGAGCCGCCGCGCGCCGGCGCGACCGGCGACCGCCCCTGCCGGCCCGACGGCCTGCCGGCCCGGCAGGGGCGGTTTCGGCCATCCGGGGCCGGAGCGGCGCAAGAGGCACCCTTGTCGCCGTAGGCCGGGCAGCTGTTCCATGGCGGTATGGTCCGAAGCGAGCTCGTTCTGATGACCGATCACAGCTCGACCGAGGGCAGCCGGGAGATCCTGTCGACCGCCGTGCGGGAACTCACCGGCCGGGCACCCGTCCTCCTCGACGCCCGGCACTTCATGACCGGCGGCACCGGCCGGATCTCCGGCTCCGGTGCTTCCGGCGCGGGCGGCGGCCTCCGGCTGGAGGTACCCGGCGAGGGCGTCGCCGTGACGGCCGGGGCGGTGATCGTCTACGAGATCCCGCCGCACCGGCGCCGCGACTTCGAGCAGTGCCAGCGCCTGCTCGGCGCCCACGGCGCCCGCTCGCTCGGCACCGACGTGGACGCCTGGCGGGTGGCCACCGAGAAGGACCGCACCGTCGAACGTTTCACCCGGGACGGCATCGCGCACATGCCCACCGTCGCTTTCTCCCGGCCCGCCCCGGGGGCCGTCGCCGAGGCCTTCGACCGGCTCGGCGGCGACGTCTGGGCCCGGCCGACCGTCGGGATGGGCGGCAACGACGTCTTCCACCTCACCACCGCTGCCCAACTCGCCGCCGCCGTCCGCTACTACGCCGAGGCGGGGGCCGACTGGCTGATCGCCCGCGACGCCCGGAACTTCACCGCGGACGGCCGGCGCCACCAGTACCGGGTGGTGGTCCTCGACGGACGCGTGGTGCGCGCCGTCGAGCACGTCCAGCCGGACCCGGACGCGCCCTGCAACGAGAGCCGGGGCGCTCTCTCGGCCGTCCTGCCGGAAAGTGAACTACCGGCCGGTCTGGCCGAGTTGGCGATCTCCGCGACCAAGTCGCTCGGCCTCCCGCTGGCCGGCGTCGACCTCGCGGCCGAGAGCGGCGGCGTGGTCTTCGAGGTGAACGTCCACCCGCAGTTCGGCACCGTCGGCGGCCTGGAGTCGACCGCCGTCCCGTACGTGGCCGCGCACCTCTAGCCGGGGCCGGGGCGCCACTCCGGTCGGGGCCCTGGTCGGAGGCACGGGCGCGAGGGTACTAGAATCGGGACAGTTGTGCAGGCACCTCGTTCGGTGAGGCGTCGCCACGGACACAGGCCACTGACCCCACGACGTCGAGAGACGCCCAGGTTCAGGACAGGTCTCCCCGGCCTAAGGGGTGACCCCAAGTGGCTGCACCCCCGGGTGCTACGCCGTGGCGTGCCAAAGCTCTGACGAGATCAGGGGTGCCCACCCGTCCCCGCAGGGCAGCCGTGCCCTCGGCCGTACGGCGTGGCTCGCTCCCTGATGGCCCGGTAACGGCGACCCGGGGTACGGGCGCCCCGACGGCGAGGAGGTGAGAGCTGTGGATCCCAGTAGTCCGGGCCGAAGTCGGCCCTGCCCCGGCACCGCCCCCTCTTCTCCTGGCCCCCGGCACCCCTCCTCCCGTACCGCCCCCGCTCCCCGCCGCCGCACCGCCCGTCGCTGACGACGGGCCACCGCGCGGCCGGGCGCCGTGCGCGGTGGAGGCCGGCCGGGCGCCTCCCCACCCGCCCCGGCTTCCCGCGACCGACGTCCAGGGAGCGCGGCGGACCCCGAACCGTGGAGGTACCCCGCCATGTCCGACTGGCGTGTGCGCGCCGTGCGCGCGAGCAAGCGTCCGTTCTCCCGCTCCGACAACACCGCCCCCGGCGGCGAGGTCCAGCCGGCGCCCGAGCACTCGATGGACCCCCGGCCCGACCAGCCGGTCGAGCCCGTGGCGCTGGAGCGCTCCGTCGTGGAGGCCGCCGTCTACCGCGACGGCCGCCGGGTCGAGCCGCCCGCCAGCCTCGCCGACATCTACCGCCAACTGCCCGCCAAGCCCGGCACGATGGCCTGGATCGGGCTGTTCCGGCCCGCCGAGGCCCAGCTGCTGGAGGCCGCCGAGCGGTTCAACCTGCACGAGCTCGCGGTCGAGGACGCCATCGTCGCCCACCAGCGGCCGAAGCTGGAGCGCTACGGCGACACGCTGTTCGTCGTGCTGCGCGCCGCCCGCTACCTGGACGACGTGGAGGAGGTCGACTTCGGCGAGGTCCACCTCTTCGTCGGCCCCGACTTCGTCCTCACCGTGCGCCACTCGCAGGCGCCCGACCTCTCCGCGGTGCGCCGCCGGCTGGAGGACGACCCGGAGCTGCTCGCCCTCGGCCCCGAGGCCGTGCTGTACGCGGTGCTGGACGCGGTGGTCGACGGCTACGCGCCGGTGATCGCCGGTCTCCAGCACGACATCGACGAGATCGAGACCGAGGTGTTCGGCGGCGACCCGCAGGTCTCCCGGCGCATCTACGAACTCTCCCGCGAGGTGATCGAGCTCCAGCGGGCCACCCGGCCGCTGCTGGAGATCATGAAGAGCCTGGAGGCGGGCTTCGGCAAGTACGGCACCGACGACGAGCTCCAGCGGTACCTGCGGGACGTCGCCGACCACGCCACCTACGCCGCCGAGCGGGTGGACGGCTTCCGGCAGATGCTGCAGAACATCCTCACCGTCAACGCGACCCTGGTGTCGCAGCGGCAGAACGAGGAGATGAAGCAGCTGGCCGAGGCCGGGCACATGCAGAACGACGAGATCAAGAAGATCTCCTCCTGGGCCGCCATCCTGTTCGCGCCGACCCTGATCGGGACCGTCTACGGCATGAACTTCGAGAAGATGCCCGAGCTCAAGTGGGCCTTCGGCTATCCGTTCGCGATCGGCCTGATGGCGCTGGTCTGCGTGAGCCTCTACTTCATCTTCAAGCGGCGCGACTGGCTGTAGCGGGGGAGCGGGGCGGGGATCCGACCCCGGGCGTACGGGTCCGGGGCTCTCGGCGTACGGGGTCGGCCGTTCCGGCGTACGGGGCCGGCACTCCGGGCGTACGGGCCCGGGGCTCCCGGCGTACGGGGCCGGCACTTCCGGCGTACGGGCCGGGACCTCCGGTGTAGGGGACCGGGCCGGTGCCATCCCTGCGGGGGATCCGGCACCCCGCCGATCGGCGCGCGCCCGGTGCTTGGTGTGCGTGCTAGCTTCCGGGCCATGGGATCACGTGGGTCACGCGCGGCCGCGGCGCAGCAGGCGATCGAGGGCGTAAGGGAGTTGGCCGGTGCGGGGCTGACGGCCGAGCAGGTGTTCCGGCGGGCCGACGAACTGCTGCGCGACGTCCTGGAGTACGACGCCGTCTGCTGGCACACCGCCGACCCGGCGACCGGTCTGGTCAACTCCGTGCTGAGTGACGACCTCAGCCTGGACTCCTTCGAGAACGCCGTCCGGCTGGAGGTGTGGGCCGACGACCCGGCCACCTTCCCCAGGATCCGCCGCAGCGGCGTCCGGGCCGAGACGCTCAGCCGGGCGACCCAGGGCCGCCCCGAGCGTGCCGCCCGCTTCCGCGAGCAGATCGCCCCGGCCGGGTTCGGCGACGAGCTGCGCGCGACCTTCGACGCGCACGGCGGGATGTGGGGCTGCGCCGCGTTCATGCGGGCGGCCGCCCGGGGGCACTTCCTCGGCCGCCACCGCGAGCTCGCCGACACCGCGGCCCGGCACCTGGGCCACGCGCTGCGGGCCTGCCACCTGCCGACGGGCGGCGGGGCGGACGCCGACGCGGGACCGGCCGTCGTGGTGCTGGGCCCGTCGAACCGGCTGGTCGCCCTCTCCGGTCCGGCCGAGGAACTGCTCGCCCGGCTGGCCGACCCGTCCCGCACCTCGCTGGGGCTGCCGACCGCCTTCGCGATGGCCGCCGAGCAGGCCCGCCGCACGGCGAGCGGGCTGCCGGTGCCCCAGGCGAAGATCCGCATCCAGTCCGGCGACGGCCGCTGGTACGTGCTGCACGGCTCGTCGCTGCAGGGCTCCGCGGCCGACGAGGTGACGGTGGTGGCGACGGCGGCCACCCCGGCCGACGCGATGCCGCTCTACCTCTCCGCGTACGGGCTGACCGCGCGCGAGCAGGAGGTCGCCCTGCTGCTGGTGCGCGGCTGCGACACCCGGGACGTCTCACGGCTGTTGACGATGAAGCCCTACACCGTGCAGGACCACCTCAAGTCGGTGTTCGCCAAGGCGGGAGTGGCCAGCCGCCGCGAGCTGATAGCCCGGATCATGCTCGGCGGCGGGCACTGAGCGGGGCGGCGGGGCGGGCGACGGGACCCGGTCGGCCGATGCCCGTTTGACAAATCCCCTTGCCGGAGCGGCAGATAGGAGCCATGGCCGACCACCCCCACGACAGCGTCCACCCCACCGCAGACCCCACCGCGGACCCCCGCGGCGCCGCCGGTGACGACCTCGCCGCGGTCCTGACCACGGTGGGCCCCCGCCTGCGGGCCCTGCGGCGCGAGCGCGGCAGCACCCTGGCCGGGCTGAGCGCGGCGACCGGGATCTCCCTCAGCACGCTGTCCCGCCTGGAGTCCGGTCAGCGCAAGCCGACCCTGGAACTGCTGCTCCCGCTCGCCCGGGAGTACCGGGTGCCGCTGGACGAACTGGTCGGCGCCCCGGCCACCGGCGACCCGCGGATCCACGCCCGCCCGTTCAAGCGCTACGGCCAGACCTTCATCCCGCTCACCCGACACCTCGGCGGGCTGCACGCCTACAAGCACATCATGCCGCCGGGCCACGGCGCCGGCCCCGAGCTCGAAACGCGGGTGCACGAGGGCCACGAGTGGGTCTACGTGCTCGCCGGGCGGCTGCGCCTGCTGCTCGGCTCGCAGGACCTCGTCCTCACCGCCGGGGAGGCCGCCGAGTTCGACACCAGGACCCCGCACGCGTTCGGCAACGCCGGGCCGAACGCGGTCGAGTTCCTCAGCCTGTTCGGCGCCCAGGGCGAACGCATCCACGTCCGGGCGAAGCCGGGAACCCCCGTTCGTTAGCTGTCCGCGGGGTGCCGATCGGGGCCCCGCGAGGCGGTGCGGAGGGGGCCGGGGACGAGTGTCGAGGCGAGCGCGGGGCGCGGCACGAGCGGCGGTCCGGCCGCGCCGCGGCCGTCCCCCCGGGGTCCGGGGGGACGGCCGCGGCGCGGGGGCACTCAGGACTTGAGGAACTCCAGGAGGTCGGCCTCGAAGGCGGTCCGGTACGCCCCGTGCAGACCGTGCGAGCCGCCCGGGTAGACCTTGAGGACGTTGTCCGGGACGAGCTTCGCCGCCTTCAGCGCGGCGGCCGCGATCGGGACGATCTGGTCGTCGTCACCGTGCGCGATCAGCGTGGGGACGTCGATGCGCCGCAGGTCCTCGGTGAAGTCCGTCTCGGAGAACTGCCGGACGCACTCGTACGCGCCGCGCGCGCCGACCTGCATGCCCCAGAGCCAGAACGCCCGGCGGATGCCCGCGGCGCCGACGAGGTCCGCGTCGGGGCGGTCGAACCCGTAGAAGGACTCGCTGAGCTCCCAGTAGAACTGCGAGCGGTTGCCGTCGACCCCGGCCCGGATGTCGTCGAACGCGGCGAGGGGCGTCCCCTCGGGATTGCCGGGGCCCTGCAGCATCAGCGGCGGGACGGCGCCGAGCAGGACGGCCTTGGCGGCCCGGGCCGACCCGTGCCGGCCGAGGTAGCGCGCCACCTCGCCGCCGCCGGTCGAATGGCCCACCAGGACGGCGTCACGCAGGTCCAACTGCTCGATCAGCTGGGCGAGGTCGTCGGCGTAGGTGTCCATGTCGTTACCGTGCCAGGGCTGGTCGGACCGGCCGTGGCCGCGCCGGTCGTGGGCGATCGCACGGAAGCCGTTCCCGGCGACCAGCCGCAGCTGTTCGTCCCACACGTCGGCGTTCAGCGGCCAGCCGTGACTGAAGACGACGGGGCGGCCGCTGCCCCAGTCCTTGTAGTGGATCCGGGTGCCGTCGCTGGTGGTGATGGTGGGCAAGGGGGCTCCTTCGCACGGGATGCGGGACGGGGAGGAGGTGGGGACAGGGCGGGGTCGGGGCTTCGGCTGTCCCCGGGGCGGGTCGGTCGTGCGGGTCGGGCGGCCCGGTGAGGCATGACCGCGCACTCCGCCGACGCTAGGCCCGGAGCGGGCCCGCCGCCCCGCGAAGGTGACGCTCCGTCAGCGTGTCGGCCGGGAACGTCGGCCGAACGGGTGACCGAGGACTGGTGCCGAGGCAGCCCGGGCCCGCCCGGCCGACGGTTCGGCGACGGCCCCCGGCCGGTGCTGGACAGCTGCCATCGCGCCTGGTGGGCAGCGGTCCGCCGGGCGTCCGGGCCGTCCTATGCTGGCGGGATGACCGAACTTCCCGGCTTCGCCGCGCTGCTGGCCCGACTGCTGGACCACCGGGGCCCGGAGCCCGCCGAGTCGGCCCGCCGGGCCGGCGTCACCGACGCCGAGCTGGCAGCGGTGCTGGACGGCGCCGCGCCGGATCCGGCGCTGCTGCGCCGACTCGCGCCCGCCCTCGGCCTGGACACCGCCGACCTGTTCGAGATCGCGGCGCTGCCGCTGCCGGCGGACCTCGCGCCGGCCGGCGGGATGGCCACCACCTCGATCGTCGGCGTGGTGCGGTTCGGCATGGCGCTGCCGGCCGACCGGCGGGCGGAACTGCGCTCCTTCGTCGCCTCGCTGCCGCCGGCCGACCGGCCGGGGCGGATCGAGGGGCTGCCCGCCTCGGCGCCGGACCCGGCCTCCGCCGGGAACCTGCTGATGCGGATGGTCGCCACCCGGAACCTCGGGTGGACCGGAACCACGAAGATCTTCCACCTGCTCACCGGCCGGTACTGGATGTCCGACGCGTACGGGCGGATCTCCTCCGGGGCGGACGCGCCCGCCCCGGACCTGGTCGCCGACTTCGCGCTCGTGCTGGGCATCCCGGCGGGCGACCTGGCGGCGCTCCTCGGGATGCCGCTGCCGCCGGAACTGCCCGGGCCGGACGCCGCCGTCGCGGACGCCGCCCTGCTGCTCCGGGGCCTGCGGCGGCTGGGCGTCGCGCAGCTGCGCGAGGCGGAGGACCTGGCGAGGGCCCTGCAGCCGTCCTGACCGGGGCGGGCGGGCGGTGGTGCGGTCGGCCGGTGGCCCGGGCGGCGGGCGGTGCGGCCCACCGATGATCCGGGCGGGCTCCGGCACGGATCCTCTACAGCGCTGTAGAGTCGTTCGGGTGGCGACTACGCCCGGTCGCGCGGCCGTCCCGTCGGGGAGCCGGCGACCGCACCGGAACGGGAGGGCGCAACCGTGGTGGAAGGTCGGGGCATGCCCGTACTCGAAGGCAGGCGCGAGGCACGGAACGGAACAGACCCGCGCGGAGCAGGACCGGGCGGACCGGGGTGGGGTGAACCCGGGCCGGGCGGACCGGAGCGGGGCGCGGGCCCGGTGGACACCGAGGTGGAGTGGGTCTACCAGCCGGTCGAGGTGCACTTCGACGACGACCGATGGGCCCTCGGGCGGATCAGCGGATGGTGGCAGGACGCGGGCGGGCGGCGCTGGTGCCGGCTGAGGGTGGCCCGGAGCGGTCACCCGGCCCGCTGGGAGCCGTTCGACCCGGCGCGGGTGGTTCTGCTGCCCGTCGGCGGACTCTGAAGCCCCGTCGGGGCGGTGCCGCCCGGGCCCGGACCGGGCCGCGGCAGGCCACTTGCCCGGGATTGGCCCTGGCCCCGGCGGGGCGGACCGGCCGAGGATGAGCGGTATGAGCGATTTCGACAGCGCGCTGCGCCCCGAGAGCCGGATCGTCCACCCGCCCGTCCCGGAGGTGACCGGCAGCCGCCCGATGGGAGTGCCGCTGCACCAGAGCCACCTGTTCGCGTTCGAGGACAACGACGCCCTGTCGCGCGCCTTCGCCGGACCGGACGAGGCCTTCCTCTACAACCGCTACGGCAATCCGACGGTCCGCTCGCTGGAGCAGGCGGTCGCCGGGCTGGAGGGCGGCGCGGGCGCGATCGCCACCGCCTCCGGCATGGGCGCGATCAACACCGTGCTGCTCGCACTGCTGAGCTCCGGCGACCACGTGATCGCCCAGCGGAGCCTGTACGGCGGCACCTTCGCGATGCTCGCCGACCTCGCCCGGCGCTGGGGCGTGGAGGTCACCCACGTCGGGGGCGACGACCCGGAGGAGGTGCGGGCCGCACTGCGCCCCAACACCCGCCTGCTGCACCTGGAGACGATCTCCAACCCGACCACCCGCGTCACCGACCTGCCCGGGCTGATCGGGGTCGCCCGGGAGGCCGGGGTGCTCAGCGTGGTGGACAACACCTTCGCCACCCCGCTGCTCTGCCGGCCGATCGAGCACGGCGCCGACATCGTGGTCCACTCGGCCACCAAGTACCTCGGCGGGCACTCCGACGTGCTGGCCGGGATCGCCGTCTTCGCCGACCCCGAACTCCACCGCACCGTCTGGCACTACGCGGTCGAACTGGGCGCCTCGGCCGACCCGCACAGCGCCTGGCTGACGCTGCGCGGCCTGCAGACCCTGGCCCTGCGGGTGCGCCGGCACTGCGAGAGCGCCCGGGAGCTGGCCGGCCGGCTGGCCGGTCACCCCGCCGTCACCGGCGTCCACTACCCGGGCCTGCCCGCCCACCCCGACCACGAACTCGCCCGCCGGCTGCTGCCGGAGGGCCACGGCGGGGTGCTCGCCTTCGACCTGGCCGGCGGCCGGGAGGCGGCCCGGGCCTTCACCGAGTCGGTCCGGCTGGCCTCGCTGGCCCCCTCGCTCGGGGGCGTGCACACCCTCGTCCTGCACCCGGCCAGCACCTCGCACCGCCAGCTCGACGACGCGGAACTGGCGGCGGCCGGCATCGGCCCGGGCACCGTCCGGGTCGCCGTGGGGATCGAGCATCCCGAGGACCTCTGGGCCGACCTGGACCAGGCGCTCGCCAAGCTGTGAGCCCGACGGCCGTGCGGCGGTGCGGCCGGGACGGCGATGTCGTCCTCGGCCGCCCCGGCGGCGGCCGGGCCGAGCGCGTGCGGCGCGGCGAAGTGCAGGTCGTCCGGCTCGCCGGCGGCGCGTGCGGCGCGGTCAGGCCCCGGGTGCGGGCGGCTGCTTGAGCTTGGCCCAGACGACCTCCAGGGCCGCGATGTCCGCGTCGTCGAGCCGGTCGTCGAAGGCCTCGGCCAGGACGGCGCGCCGGGTGGCGTCGGCGGCGGCGAAGAGCCGGCGGCCCTCGGGGGTCAGGGTGATCCGCACCGAGCGGGCGTCGACGGGGGAGGGGACGCGCTCGACCAGGCCGCGGGCCTGGAGCGAGTCGGCCACCCGGGAGACCTGGCTCCGGCTGAGCAGGGTCTTGGCGCCGAGGTCGGAGGCGGCCACCGGCTCCTCCTGCCCGTGCAGCCAGAGCATCACCTCGAACCAGGAGAGCGGCAGGTCGTGGGCCTTGCCGAGGGCCTGGTCGACCTTGGCACTGAGGGTGGTGCCGGCCCAGACGAGCCCGTAGAAGGCGTGGTCGCGGGCGGTGAGCTCGCCCAGGGAGAGTTCGGTACGCGCCATGCCGACACCCTACCTGTTTGCGTGTGCGCACACACGGATCTATGGTGTGTGTGCACGCACGCAAATCCGAGCCGTCGGGAGCACCCGCATGACCACCGCCCGCATCGCCCTGATCACCGGTACGTCCTCCGGCATCGGCCTGGCCGCCGCCGTGGCCGTCGCCCGCGCCGGGCACCACGTCGTCGCCACCATGCGTGACACCGGCCGCTCCGGCGCGCTGCTCGCCGCCGCCGAGGCGGCAGGCGTCGCCGACCGGATCGAGGTGGCCCGGCTGGACGTCACCGATCCGCGGTCGGTCGAGGCCTGCGTGGCCGGTGTGGTCGCCCGGCACGGGCGCCTCGACGCCGTCGTCAACAACGCCGGAGCCGGCTACGTGGGCACCGTCGAGCAGGACGGACTGAAGCCGGTCCGGGCCACGATGGAGGTCAACTTCTTCGGTGTCGTCGACGTCACCCGCGCCGCGCTGCCGCACCTGCGGGCCGTCGGCGGCCGGGTGGTCACCGTCACCAGCGTCGGCGGCGTGGTCGGGCAGCCCTTCAACGAGGCCTACTGCGCGGCCAAGTTCGCCGTCGAGGGCTTCATGGAGGCGCTGGCGCCGGTCGCCGCCACCGTCGGCGTCAAGGTCACCGTCGTCGAGCCGGGCGCGGTGGCCAGCGAGTTCGTCGCCAGCCAGGGCCTGGACATCCCCGCCCTGCTGGCCGCCGCCGGCCCCTACGCCCCCGCGCTGGACGCCTACGCCGCCCGCACCCGGGCGGCGTTCACCCGGGCGCAGACCCCGGAGCAGGCCGCCGAGTCGGTGGTGGAGGCGCTGACCGCCGAGCAGCCGCCGTTCCGGATGCAGACCTCCGAGACCGCCCGCGCCTTCGTCGGCGCCAAGCTCGCCGATCTGGACGGCTCCGCGGTGCAGGAGCTCACCGGTGGCTGGGTCGGCTGACCGCCGCCGGGGCGGCCCCCGCACCTCCTCTGGTTGAGGACATGCCAGGTCAGCGGGGTGCGGAGCGGCACCTGCCCCCGAGAGGTTCCAGCCGATGGACGGATTGACGACCGGTCATACTGGGCGAGGCCTGAGCGCAGGCCGCAGGCGCCGACGACGGCGCCGAGCACGCCCCAGACCGGAGGAACCGATGAGCCGCCACCTGCCGACCACCGTTCCGCCGGGCGCGACGCCGGCGCAGCCGTGGAACCGGCAGCGACTGCGGAGCAACAACGAATGGCTGCTGCTCGAACTGCTGCGCACCGGCGGTCCCTCCTCACGCGCCCAGCTCGCCCGGGACACCGGGCTGTCCAAGCCCACCGTCTCCGCCGCCCTGGCCGCGCTGGAGCAGGCCGGACTGGCCCGCGAGGCGGGCCGGTTCGTCCCCGAGCGCGGCCGGACGGCGGTGCTCTACGAGCCGGACCCGACGGCCGGCCACGTACTCGGCGTGGACATCGGCCGGGGCTGGCTCCGGGTCGCGGTGGCCGACCTCGCCGGGCGGATCGTCGCCCGCCGGGACGTGCCCAACAAGGGCCGCTCGGCCAACGCGGTGGCCGACGCCGTGGTCGCGGCCGCCCGGGAGACCGCCGCCGAGGCGGGGCTGGCGGCCGGCGACATCGTGCACGCGGTGATCGGCACCCCGGGTGTCTGGGACGAGCAGCGGCGCGGCGTGCGGTACGCGACCAGCCTGCCCGGCTGGGGCAGACGCGGTCTGTTCGACCGGATCGCGGCGGGGCTGGAGACCGCCGTCACCGTCGGCAACGACGCCAACCTCGCCGCCCTCGGCGAGTTCACCCTCGGCGCCGGGCGGGGCAGCCGGATGTTCGCCTACCTGCTGATCGGCACCGGCCTCGGCGTCGGCGTCCTCAAGGACGGCGAACTGCTCTCCGGCGCGCACGGCGCGGCCGGCGAGGTCGGTCTGGTGCCGCTGCCCCCCGGAGCCGACGGCGAGCCGGGCGGGACGATCGAGCAGGAGGCCGGGGCCGACGCGGTGGTCCGCACCGCACTGGGCCTCGGCATGCGCGGCCCGCTGACGGCCAAGCAGGTCTTCGACGCGGCCCGGGCCGGCGACCCGCTCGCCGCCCGCGCGGTCGAGCGCGAGGCCGAACAGCTCGCGTACGCGATCGCTGTGCTCGCGGCCGTGCTCGATCCGGACCTGGTGGTGCTCGGCGGCGGCGTCGGCGGCAGCGCCGACCTCCTGCTGGAACCGCTGGAGCGCGAGCTGCACCGCCTCACCCCGCTGCGCCCCAAGCTCGCTCCGAGCGGGCTGGGGGAGCAGGCCGTGCTGCTCGGCGCCGTCGCCACCGCCCTGGACACCGCGCGGCCCGAGGTCTTCGAGCGCCGCTCGGCCCTGGCGGACCACGGCGTGCCGCTCTGACGGACCGCGGCCCCGCCGCTCCGGCGGACCGGCCGACCGGACCATCGCGCCGTGGCCCCGGCCGGAGCGGCCCGGACCACGGCGGTGCCTCCCGGTCAGCAGCTGATGCTGCCCCGGCGCAGCGCGTGGCCGCCGGTGTTGCTGTCGTCGGCCCAGTAGACGGGCTTGGCGCCGGCGGTGCACTCCCCGGCGCCGGCCAGGGCGAAGCCCTCGTTGTTCAGGTTGGCCAGGCCGCTCGGCCGGTTGAACACCGCGGTGGTGACGAAGGTGCCGCCCGCGCCGACCTGCATCGTCCGGTGCTGGCCGTCGCAGGTGTCGTCGCACACCACCCAGAGCCGGGAGGCCTGCGGCTCCCACTGCAGCTCCATGACCCCGGCCATGCCGCTGCCGAGGGTGGCCACCTTGGTGAACGCCCCGCTGTCCTGGAGGACGAAGCCGTAGATCTGGCCGCCCTCGACGCCGACCAGGAACACCCCGCCCCCGTGCGCGCCGTACCCGGCCGGGTTGTAGGCCGCGTGGGTCGACTCGTCGGTGAACCCGGCGCCGGTCAGATAGCCGTCGGGGATCCAGGTGATGCCTTCGAGCCCGAGGTTGGAGCCCACCGACGGCAGGGCGGAGGTCAGGTTCCACTCCTTCGCGGCGGTCAGCGTGGTGCCCGTGCCGCTCACGTCGTACCGCAGGACGGAGAGCCTGCTGGTGCCGGAGGCGTCGCCGTTGCGCTCGCTCGCGACGAACACGCCCCCCGAGGCGCCGGCGCCGGTGAGGGTGACGCCCTCGCTGTCAGGGGTGCCGGAGCCGCCCGGGAAGCGCAGCTTCTTGCCGGCCGTCCAGCTGTTCGCGGTGTCCGGCTTCCACCCGCCGGACCCGTTCGGCACCAGCCGCCACAGCTTGCCGGAGTTCTGCGCCCCCCACAGCACGCCGCCCTCCTGGTAGAGACCGCTGAGGTCCGACCCGAAGACGTTGGAGGCGTCGGCGTTCGCCACCGTCCCGCTGCCCGGCCAGGCCACGGGCGAGGTGCCGCCGGTGCTGCCGCAGGCGTTCGCGGCCCCCAGGGTGAGCGCCGCCTTGCGGAAGGCGCCGGTGCCGTCGGGGCAGCGCGACCAGGACGGGGCGGAGTGCTCGCTCCAGCTGAAGCTGTCGACCAGGGTGCTGCCGTTCGGCAGGTACAGCCGTGCCTTGTCGGAGGAGCCCAGGCCGAACGCGCCGTGGACGTCGAAGGCGCGGAACCCGCCGGGGGCCAGCGTGGTGCCGGCGGCGATCGCGTACTTCGAGCCGTTGTCGTCGTCCTTGAGGATCCAGCCGGAGACGTCCACCGCGGTGGTGCCCTTGTTGTAGAGCTCGACGGAGTCGTCGACGTCCCCGGTGGTCACCACCTCGTTGATCCGGATGTCGTCGGTCGAGGCCGCGCGGGCGGGCGAGGCGCTCAGCAGCCCCGCCGGTCCGGCGGCGGCGACGAGGAGGAAGGCGAGGCTTCGGCGCCAGCGCGGTGCGCGCGATTCGGTCACGATGTCCGTCCCGGGATCGTCCTGTCAGGGTGTCACCACCCTTCCGCCACGGACCCAACGGGTGCCCGCCGCCGGGCGAGCGCCGTATGAACAGCGGACGAACCGCCGGGCGCGGCCCGGGTGGCGGGAGACCGGGTAGGCCGTACTTCCCACTGTTCCCCTCGCCGCCCCCGTGAACCGCCCCTCCCGCGGGCCCGGGCCCGCGGGAGGGGCGGTTCACGGGGGCGCCCGGGGCCGGTGGGGTCCGCCGTGGCGGGCAGCGGCGTCCGTGGGCATCCTCTCGATGTCCAAAACCCTTACACATCAAGGAATATGAGGTAGCGTCATGGGTTCGGCGCGACCGATCCGGAGGTCCGGCCGGCCGGGACAGGGGCGGGAGCGGCCGCGGCCCACCCGATCGGTTCGCCCCCTCGGCGGCACGGATTCGGCCTCGACCTGATGGGCCGGGCGGTGCCCGCCGGAGCGCTGTTCGCGCTCGCGGTGCACGCCTTCCGGGAGGCCGGCGACCGGCGCCGCGAGCTCGTCGCCCTCGGTCTGGTCGGGCGGGCCGGCGGTGTCCTGGGCCTGGGCTTCCTGGCCGAGGCGGCCGAGGGGCTGCTCGGTCTGGGCGACGAGCTCGCCGCCCACCTGGTGCTGGAGGAGGCCGCCGACGCGCTCGCGGAGGCCGGACAGCACGAGCAGGCGGCCGCCGTCCACCGTGCCGTCGCCGACTTCCGCGCCCGCTCCGGCGACCCGGCCGGCCGGGCCCGCGCCCTGACCGCGCTGGCTTCCTCCCTCGGACGGCTGGCGCGCCACGACGAGGCCGTGTCCCGGGCCGCCGAAGCTGTCGCCGCGGCCCGGGAGAGTGCTTCCCCGGCCGTCCTGTCGGCGGCGTTGAGCGGCCTCGGCAGGCCCCTGCACGACGGCGGGCGACCGCTGGAGGCCGTCGACCCGCTGCACGAGGCGGTGGCGCTGGCCGCCGAGCAGGACGACGCGTCCGCCGAGGTGTGGGCGCTGGCCCTGCTCGGCTCCGCCCTCACGGTGGCGGGCCGGCGCACGGAGGCCGCCGCCGCCCTCCGGCGTTCCCGGGCGGCCGTGCGGCGCGTCCAGGGAGCCGGTGTCGCGGGCCGCGGTCCACCCCGCCCGGCCGGATCGGCCGGCGGCGCCGCCGGTCACGGTGGTGGAGGCGACGGTGCCCCCCCCGGAGCCGTCCCGCCGGGCGCCGCCGCCCGAGGGCCGCGGTCGGGCGGCGGTGCGGCGTCCGAGAAGGGTTCGCACTTCCGGCGCGCGTCCACCGCCTACGCCCAGGTGACGGTCCTGCTGGCCGTCGCGGCCTGGGCCGCCTTCGCGCCGGGCGGGCCCTGGGCCACCGCGGCTGCCGTCGTCACCGGAGTGAGTGCGGTGCTCGCCCTGGTGGCCGGGCTGGCCTTCCGGAACGCCGGCGGCGCGGACGTCGCGACGCCGGCCCAGGTGGCGCTGCAGGCCGTCTGGACGCTCCTGACGGTGCCGGTGCTGCTGCTGCACGCGATCTCGCTGATGCGCGGTGAACTGTTCCTCACCGGGCCCGTGCCGAGCCTGGCCGGCTTCGTGGCCTACCTCGTCCTGGCCGCCCTGGTCCGCCGGGCCGGACGGTTCGGCGCGGTGGCCCTCGGCGTGTAGCGGCGAGGACCACCGCGCGCCGCCCGGGCCGCGGGCCCCGGCCCGCGCCTAGCCGACAGCCTGGTACCCACCGTCCTCGGCGCGGAAGATCTGCTTGGCCTTGGCGAGCAACTGGAGGTCACGGCGCACGGTGCGCGGGTCCGGGCGGGGCAGGTAGGTCTCGCGGGCCCGGTGCCAGTCCCAGGTGCCGCCGTCCTTCCGCATGATGTCCAGGAGCCGCTGCCGGCGCTCGATCGCCGAGGCGGGTGGGGTTTGGTCGTCGTTCATGGGTTCATTCTCTCGCATCGCGGTGCCGGGTCGGGACGGGGGCGTCCTGGGCGGCGGGAAACCGCGCGTAGTCGTCCGTGTTCCCGCCGTTCAGGGCCGGACCATGATCCTCCAGCCGGGACCGACCCGGCGGCAGAGCCTAGGCCGCTCGGCCGATCGCGACCGGGACCAGCGGCGGAGGCCGGCCGGACCGCTCGGTCCGTACCGTGGTGGAATGACTGTCGATCTGGAGAAGTACTTCGCCCGTATCGGATGGGAGGGCGAGTCCGCGCCCACCGCCGCGACCCTTCGCTCCCTGCACCGCGCGCACATCCTCGGCATCCCGTTCGAGAACCTCGACGTGGTCACCGGCTCGGTGCCGTCGCTGGATGTCGGTGAGCTCCAGGCGAAGCTCGTCGACAGCTCCCGCGGCGGCTACTGCTTCGAACACAGCTCCCTGTTCGCTGCGGTGCTGGACGAGTTGGGCTTCGGGGTCACCCGGCTGACCGGCCGGGTGCGGGTCGGCGCGCGTGCCGGGGAGGTCCGACCGCGGACCCATATGGTGCTGGCCGTCCAGGTGCCCGGCGAATCCGGCCGCCACCTCGTCGACGTCGGATTCGGGTCCATCGGCGGGCTGCTGGAGCCGCTCCCGATGATCCCCGGTGAAGCTCGCGAGGCTGCCGGGCGCACCCACCGGCTGGTCGTCGAGGAGGCGGACGGCCCCGCGCCCGTCTGGGTGCTGCAGGCGAGGACGGGCGAGGTCTGGGAGGACCAGCACGCCTTCACCCTGGACCCGGTCCCGGCGCCCGACCTCACGATGTCCAACTGGTTCGTGGCCACCTACCCGCGCTCGCCGTTCCGTCGGTTCTACCTCCAGCGCACCCGGACCGCCGATCACGTGCGGCTCGACGGGAAGACCTTCACCCACACCGACGCGGCGGGCACGACCACCGCCCGGGAGCTCGAAAGCCCCGAGGAACTGGTGGAGTTGCTGGCGTCCGAGTTCGGCATCAACCCGCCCCCGGGCGTCGCCGCGGCCTTCTGACCTCGCACCTCGGAGCTCGCCCCCCGGGACCACGGGGCACCGGTGCGGCGGCCCCGGAGCCGAAGCTCCGGGGCCGCCGCACCGTCGTCGGACGGGTCAGACCGTGGCGTCCGCCGTGGTGGTCGGCGTCAGGTACTCCTCGCGGATCTCGCGGGGGCCGAAGGGCCAGGTGCGTTCGGTGCGGGCCCAGAGGAGGAAGGCGCCGCAGCCCGCGACGACCCAGGCCAGCGACCACTCGACGGGGTGGAAGCCGGGCGCGTTGCGGTCCGCGTAGCCGTAGATGACCAGCCAGCCGACGGCCGCGACGATGCCGGGCGCCGGGTAGAGCCACATCCTGTACGGCCGGACGAGTCCGGGCTGGCGGCGGCGCAGGACGGTGACCGCGACGATCTGGGCGAGGGCCTGGACGATCACCATCACGGTGGTGAGCAGGTTGATCAGCAGGGTCAGCGGGGGGTGGTCGGTGCTGGCGCCGAGGTGGCGGCCGAGCAGGAAGCCTGCCGCGGTGAGTACGCCCATGGCGGCCAGGCCGAGGACGGGGAAGCCGTGCCTGGGGTGCAGCCGGCCGAAGGCCCGGAAGAAGACGCCGTCGCGTGCCGCGTCGTAGGGCACCCGGGAGCCGCCGAACAGGCCGGCGAGGACGGAGGCGAAGGCGGTGGCCAGGATCAATGCGGTGACCACCTGGGCGGCGCCCTTGCCCCAGGTGCTCTCCAGGACCGCCGAGGCGACCGACTTGGAGGCCACCGACTCCGGGTCGAGCATCGCGTGCCAGTCCATCGCGCCGAGGACGCCGATCTGCAGCAGCAGGTAGATGGTCATGATGCCGACGATGGACAGCACGATGGCGCGCGGCAGGACCCGGCCCGGGGCGCGGACCTCGGCGCCGACGTAGGCGGCGGTGTTGTACCCGAGGTAGTCGTAGATGCCGATGGTGAGGCCGGCCGCGAAGCCGATCCAGAACTGGCCGTGGGTGAGTTCGACGGCGTGCGCGGGCCAGTCGAAGGCGCGGCTCGGGCTGAAGTGGGTGTAGCAGGCCACGATCACGGCGAGCACCGAGAGGATCATCACCCCCCACATCACGGTGGTGAGCCGGGCGATGTTCTCGACCCGCCGCCAGAGCAGGAGCACCACCAGCGCGCAGAACGCGATCCCGACCAGATCGCCCTGGCCGCTCGTCATGCCGGGCCAGAGGTAGCCGAGGTACTGGACGAAGCCGACCACGCCGGTGGACATGATCAGCGGGATGAAGAGCATGGCCGTCCAGACGAAGAGGAACGGCATCAGTCGCCCGGTCCGGTACTGGAAGGCCTCGCGCAGGTAGACGTACGTCCCGCCGGCTCCCGGCAGGGAGGCGCCGAGTTCGGCCCAGACCAGGCCGTCGGCGAGGGCCAGGACGGCGCCGGCTATCCAGCCGATGACGGCCTGCGGGCCGCCGAAGGCCGCGACCATCAGCGGGATCGTGACGAAGGGGCCGATGCCGCACATCTGGCTCATGTTGAGCGCGGTGGCCTGGAAGAGGCCGATTCTTCGGGTAAGGCCGGGGGACACCGGGGCCTCCGAACGTGGGGGAGTGGGGCGCCGGGCGGGGTGCCGGGGGGTTCAAGTTAGGGAGCATTACTTATTTCGTCAAGCCGCTCGGGCGGCAAGGGGGTTACTCCGGTGACAGTTGGGAAACTTTCCTAACGAAAGCCATTGACCGCGCGCCGCGCCGCCCCGATTCTGTAGGCGCCCGCTGTGGTCGCCGCCGTCCGCCCCGAGTGCTCCGCTCCTCCCTCCGCCTCGCTCCCATCCGCTTCGCTCCCCCTCCGCCTCGCCCGTCTCCCCCTCGATCCGCCGTCACAGGCGGTGGATCGGCGAAAGTGAGTTGGCATGCCCATATCTATTGCAGTTCGTCCGACCGGGCCGTCGGTGGCCGCCGTCCTCGGCTCGGCCGCCCTGCTGCTGGCCCCGGCGACCACCGCGTCAGCCGCCCCGGCCGCGTCAGCCGCCCAAGCCGCCCCGGCCGCTCCCGCCCCGGCGGCGGCCGTGCCCGCGATGGCCGCCGCGCCGTACGAGTACCTGGGCTGGGGCAGCCCGCAGAAGCCCACCGACGTGATGAAGGCGACCGGGGTGAAGTGGTTCACCCTCGCGTTCGTCCTCTCCGACGGCGGCTGCAACCCCAAGTGGGACGGCAGCCGGGCGCTGACCGGTGGGTCCGACGAAGCGGCGATCAAGTCCATCCGGGCGGCCGGCGGTGACGTGGTGATCTCGGTCGGCGGCTGGAGCGGCAACAAGCTGGGCGAGAAGTGCTCCAGCGCGAGCGCGCTCGCCGGCGCGTACCAGAAGGTGATCGACGCCTACAAGCTCAAGGCGCTGGACATCGACATCGAGGACACCGAGTTCTCCAACGCGACGGTCCGTCAGCGCGTCGTCGACGCCCTGAAGATCGTCAAGTCCAAGAACCCGGGCATCGTCACCTACGTGACCATGGGCACCACCCCGAGCGGCCCGGACGCCACCGGGAAGGACCTGATCAAGCGCGGCGCGCAGGCCGGCCTCGCCAACGACGGCTGGGTGATCATGCCGTTCGACTTCGGCGGCCACACCGGCACGATGGGCCAGGCCTCGGTCAGCGCGCTGGAGGGCCTGAAGGCGGCGGTCAAGAGCGCCTACGGCTACGGCGACGACGCCGCGTACCGGCACATCGGCGTCTCCTCGATGAACGGGAAGACCGACGAGGCGGGCGAGACGGTCACCACCGCCGACTTCCGGACCATCCTCGGCTACGCGCAGCAGCACCACCTGGCCCGGTACGCCTTCTGGTCGGTCAACCGCGACCGCGCCTGCGGCTCCGGCACGGACGCCGACGCCTGCAGCGGCGTCGCGCAGTCCCCGTACGAGTTCACCAAGATCGTCGTCCAGTACCAGGGCTGAGGAGCATTCCGATGACACGACCGAGCACCAGACACCGCGGCCGCGCCGCGGCCCTGCTCGCGGGGGCCGGCCTGGCCGCCGGGCTGCTCGCGGCCCCGCCGGCCTCGGCCGCGCCGGTCCGCTACGAGGCGGAGGGCGCGGGCCTGTCGCAGGGCGTGGTGGAGTCCAACCACAGCGGCTACTCCGGCACCGGATTCGTCAACACCGACAACGCCACCGGCAGTTGGGTCGAGTTCACGGTCGACGCGGCGAGCGCGGGCAACGCCGTGCTCGGCATCCGCTACTCCAACGGGACCACCGCGAACCGCCCGGCGGCCGTGGCCGTCAACGGCGCCACGGTCGAGCCGGCCCGGGCCTTCCCGTCCACCGGGAGCTGGGACACCTGGGCGACCTCGACGCTGACCGTCCGGCTCACCGCCGGGGCCAACCGGATCCGTCTCACCTCCACCACCACCGGCGGCACGGCCAACCTGGACTACCTGGACGCCGACCTCGGCAGCGGCCCGGCCCCGGGCGGCCCCGCGGTGCCGTTCGGCAGCCACCGCTACCCGTACGCGGCCGGCACCCTCAAGCCCTCCGGCGCGCAGTCCGTGACCGACCAGCAGGTGATCGACAAGTACAACGCCTGGAAGGCCGCCTTCGTCCGGCAGAACTGCGGCAACGGCTGGTACGAGACCATCTCGCCGGACGCCGACCACCCGTACGTCGCCGAGGGCCAGGGCTACGGCATGGTGGTCACCGCGCTGATGGCCGGTGCGGACGCCAACGCGCGGACGGTCTTCGACGGCATGGTGAAGTTCGTGCTCGCCCACCCGTCGGTGAACAACGCCAACCTCCTCGCCGCCGAGCAGGACTCCTCCTGCCGCAGCGTCAACGGCTCCGACTCGGCGACCGACGGGGACCTGGACGTCGCGTACGGGCTGCTGCTCGCCGACCGGCAGTGGGGCAGCGGCGGGACGTACGACTACAAGGGCCTGGCCGTCAAGCACATCAACGCGATCAAGGCCAGTGAGGTCAACCCCACGACCCACCTGATGCGGCTCGGCGACTGGTCCACCTCGGGCGACTCCACCTACTTCATCACCCGCTCCTCGGACTGGATGATCGACCACTTCCGCGCCTTCCGGGCCGCGACCGGCGACACCACCTGGGACACCGTCCGCACCGCCCACCAGAACCTGATCACCAAGCAGCAGAGCGGCTACGCCCCGAACACCGGGCTGCTCGCCGACTTCGTGGTCAACACCAACGGCACCGCCAAGCCCGCCGCCGGCGAGGTGCTGGAGAGCCCCAACGACGGGGACTACAGCTGGAACGCCTGCCGCGACCCGTGGCGGATCGGCGCGGACGCCGTCACCAGCGGGGACGCCGCCTCGCTCGCCTCGGCGCGAAAGATCAACACCTGGATCAAGGGCAAGGCGGGCGGCGACCCGGCGAACATCGCCACCGGCTACAAGCTGAACGGCACGGTCTTCGAGAACGGCCGAGACATGGCCTTCACCGCGCCGTTCGTGGTCACCGCGATGACCGACCCGGGCTCGCAGGCCTGGCTGGACGCGCTCTGGGCCAAGCTGGCCGGCACCGCGATCGACCCGGGCCTCTACTACGGCGGCAGCGTGCAGCTGCAGTCGATGATCGTCGCCTCCGGAAACTACTGGGTGCCGTGATGACCGACACCGGACACCCGCGCACGACAGCCGCGGCGCACCGGCGGGCAGCGCTCGCCCGGGCCGGCGGAGCGGCGCTCGCCGCGGCCGCCCTGGTCCTGGGGGCCGTGGCGGCGCCGCCCGCGGCGACCGCCGCCACGGCGGCGAGCACCGACTACCAGGCCGAGGACGCCGTGCTCGCGCAGGCGAAGACGGCCACCAACCACACCGGGTACACCGGGACCGGCTTCGTCGACTACACCAACACCACCGGCTCCGCCGTCGAGTTCACGGTGAGCGCCACCGCGGCCGCGACCGCCTCGCTGGCCTTCCGGTACGCCAACGCCGGTACGGCGAACCGCCCGATGGACATCGCGGTCAACGGGAAGGTCGTCGCCGCCGGTGTCGCCTTCCCGCCCACCGCCGACTGGGACACCTGGGCGGAGAAGACCGTCGGCGTCGCCCTCGCCGCCGGCGCCAACCGGATCCGGGCCACCGCCACCACCGCCGACGGCGGCCCCAACCTCGACCGCCTCCGGGTGGGCGCGGCGGCCGACACCACCCCGCCGAGCCGTCCCGGTGCGCCGAGCTGCTCCGCCGTCGGGCCGAACGCTCTGACGCTGGGCTGGGGAGCCGCCGGCGACGACGTCGGCGTCACCGCCTACGACATCTACGAGCACGGCAACAAACTCGCCGAGGCCCCGGGCACCGCGACCTCCCGGCAGCTCACCGGGCTGGCCCCGGCCACCACCTACAACCTCACCGTGATCGCCCGGGACGCCTCCGGCAACGCCTCGCCGGCCAGCGTCGCCGTCGACTGCACCACCACGGCCGGCACCGACCCGGCGCCCGGCCGGCCGGGCACCCCGACCGTCTCGGCCGTCACCCCCACCGGCGCCACTCTGACCTGGGGCGCCGCGACGGACGACAAGGGCGTGGTCGGGTACGAGATCCGCAGCGGCTCCGCCGTCGTGAAGAGCGTCACCGGCACCCCGCCGGCCACCTCGGCGGCGGTCACCGGGCTCGCCTGCGACGCGCCGTTCACGCTCTCGGTGGTCGCCCGGGACACCGCGGGCAACTACTCGGCGCCGTCCGACCCCGTCTCCTTCACCACCGGCGCCTGCCCGGCCGACGGCGGCGTCCCGGGCTCCCCGAGCGCCCTCTCCACGGGGTGGACGATTCCCTGGGGCATCGCCTGGCTGCCGGACGGCACCACCTCGCTGGTCACCGAGCGGGACAGCTTCAAGGTCTTCCGGCTCACCACGGGCGGCGCCAAGGCGGTGGTCGGCACCGTGCCCAACGCCGTCACCACCGACGGGGAGGGCGGCCTGCTCGGCATCGCCGTCGACCCCGACTGGGCGGCCAACCACTACGTGTACCTCATGCACACCGCCGCCGAGGGCAACCGGATCGTGCGGATGACGTACAACGGCTCCACGCTGAGCGGCTACAAGGTGCTGCTCCAGGGCATCAAGAAGAACCGCTACCACAACGGCGGCCGGCTGGCCTTCGGCCCCGACGGGTACCTGTACGCGTCGACCGGTGACGCCCAGACGTCCTCGCTGGCCCAGGACAAGAACTCGCTCAACGGGAAGATCCTGCGGCTGACCACCGACGGCAAGCCGGCCCCCGGCAACCCGTTCGGCAACTACGTCTACAGCTACGGCCACCGCAACCCGCAGGGCCTGGCGTTCGACCGGGACGGACGGCTCTGGGAGGCGGAGTTCGGCGACTCGAAGCGGGACGAGCTCAACCTGGTCAAGCCCGGGGCCAACTACGGGTGGCCCACCTGCGAGGGCACCTGCGGGGTGGCCGGGATGACCGACCCCAAGGCGAGCTGGCCGGTCAACGAGGCCTCGCCGAGCGGGATCGCGATCGTGCGCAACGTGGTCTACATGGCGGCGCTGCGCGGTGAGCGGATGTGGCGCATCCCGATCGACGGGAACACCGAGAACGTCGGGACGCCGACCGCGTACTACGTCGGCGCCTACGGCCGGCTGCGGACGGTGTCCAAGGTGCCCGGGGCCGACCGGCTCTGGCTCACCACCACCAACGCCGACAACAACGGCGGGGCGGCCGACGGGGCCGACAAGGTCTTCACGATCTCGATCGGCTAGCGGCGCGGGGCGTCCGCAACGTGACGGCCCGGGCCCGGAGGAGTCTCCGGCCCGGGCCGTCACGGCCTGCGCGGGACGGGGCCGCCACGGCCGCCGCCCGCCGCCGACCAGCGGGCCGACCGCGACCGCCACCCCGATGGTCGCCCCGTACACGCCCATCGCGGTGCCCCGCTCGCGGCCGGGCGCGAACTCCTGGGCGACCAGGGCCAGCGACACCGCGAACATCACCGCGCCGTCGCCACGGAGACGGCGCGGAGGGTCCACCACTTGCGCTGCACGGCTGCCGGTCTCCTTCGCCCTGTCCTCGTACTCCCGCCCGTGGGAGAGACGACGACCCGCCCTTCGCCCGCCGACCGGGTTCGGTCGGGACGGCACCGACCGTACGCACCGCAGGGGTTCGAGGCCGGGCAAGCGCGGCTGGGCGGGCGGATACAGGACCTGTCCGGCGGAGACGGCGGCGCGCGGGCCGGACGGGCGTGGGGGCCGGTCGACCGTGGATGATCGGCGCTGGGTGATCGGCGCCGGGCGGCCCGGTTGCTCTCCGTGGTCGCAAGGTCTCGATCTGCCAACGAAGTGTGCGGGATGTGCTTGTGGCGTGTGGTCGCCCTGATTGAATCCCGAACATCTTTTCATCGGATCGGAGCGTCTCTCCTCATGTCTCCCCTCATGCCCTCACGCACGTCCGCACGAATGTCGTCCCGCACGGCTGCACGCGCGCGCGGCGACCGTCGCGGCCTGGCCGCCGTCGCCGGACTCGTCCTCACCGTCGGTCTCGCGCTGACCGGGTGCGACCCGACGCCGGCCGACGGCGCCACGACCGCCGCCTCCCCGCCCGCCGTCACGGCCCCGGCCGCACCCGTCGCCACCGTCCCGCCGGCCACCCCCGCACCGGTGGTCACCGCGCCCGAGCCCGCGCCGGTGGTGACCCCGTCGGCGGTGGCCACGCCGGTGCCGCCCGCGGAGCCCGCACCCGCGCCGACCACGGCCAAGCCCCAGTCGGCCGCGCCCAAGACGCAGCCGCCCGTCACCAAGGCCGCGCCGGAGCCCAAGGCGACCACCGCGAAGCCGCCGACGGACCCGGAGCCGACCGCGCAGCCCAAGGCGGCCGCCGGCGACTGCGAGATCCGCTCCAATGCCGGCAACTGCTACAAGGCGGGCCAGTTCTGCCGCGACGCCGACCTGGGCAAGAGCACCCACGAGGCCGGCGGCCGGGTGATCTACTGCCGCATGGTCAGCGGCAAGCCGCACTGGCAGGCCTGATCCGCCGGTCCGCACCGATGAGGCCCCCGCCCCGCCGACTCCCTCATCGGTGCGGCGGTGCCTCGAACCCCGCGCGACCGACCTCCGCCGAACCGCTGCCGACACCCCGCGTCAACGCCGCCGGCCGCGGTCCCACCGGACCGTCAACCCTGCGGGCGCCGTGCGCGGAACAGGACGTGGCCACTGTCGCCTTCGGGGACGAACTCCTCGTGCGACACCTCCAAGCCGGCACGCAGCAGCCAGGACCGGTTCGTCGCCGCGTCCGCGTGACTCCACCACATCGCGGCTCCGCCGCCGAGCCAGTTCTCGTCGGTCCCGGTCCAGGACTGATGCCCGGTGGTGGCCAGAAACCAGCCGCCCGGCCGCAGCCACGAGGCGATCCGCTCCAGCAGGGCGGGCTGTTCCTCGACCGGAATGTGGATCAGCGCGTAGAGGCAGACGACGGCGTCGAAGGTCTCCGAGGGGAACGCCAGGGTCGTGGCGTCCGCTCGGACGAACTCGGCCCCCGGTACCAGCTCCCGAGCCCGCTGGATCTGGACACCGCTGATGTCGACGCCCGTGACGAGGTGCCCTGCCGCGGCGAGCGACCGGGCCACGGGAACTCCGGTCCCGCACCCCACATCCAGTACCGCGCCCGCATCCGGAAGCCGACCGAGCAGATCCTCGATCCATGATCCGTACTTCGTCTCGCTGCCGAACGCGCGCTCGTACTGAACGGAGAGCAAGTCGTACCCGCGCCGGACCAAGTCCTTCGGATCTTCAGGATTCACAGGGGTGCACGGTAACGGCCCCCGGCACGCGGAGCGACACCATTTCGGCTGCCTCCGGGCTGGAGCCGGAGGCCACCGCAGGCCCCGCAGAGACCAACCCCGAGGAGCACGGATTCGCAGCCTGTCCGACACGGGCCTGCCGTGAGGCCCGAGAGTGAAGGAGCGGCCGGCCCGCATCACTCCGACAGCGGTGAGCAGCGAACCCGTGGGGGCTGGATGCCGCGGGCGGGCAGCCCGGAAACCGGTTGGTGGGCGCCGCGGAGCCGCCCGTAGACTCCGGTGCTCGTGACCGAGACCAGCGCCACCGCAACCGTCCATGCCGCCGACGCCGCCGACGCCGAGCTGATCGGGCACGCCGTGGCCGCCGCCGGGCAGGGCATGATCGACCGCGAGACCGTGGCCGAAGTGGTGGTCCTGTGCGCGGTGGCCGGCGAGCACCTGCTGGTCGTCGGCGCGCCGGGCACGGCCAAGTCCGAGGCGGTCCGCCGGATCGCGGGGCAGCTCGGCGGCCGCTACTTCGAGTACCTGCTCGGCCGGTTCACCGAGCCCAACGAGCTGTTCGGCCCGGTCGACCTGCGTCGACTGCGCGAGGGCCGGATCGAGTTCGAGACCGCCGGGATGCTTCCCGAGGCCGAGATCGCCTTCCTCGACGAGGTGTTCCTCGGCTCCACCGCCGTCCTCAACACCCTGCTCGGCCTGCTCAACGAGCGGGTCTTCCGGCGCGGCGGCACCGTGCTGCACAGCCCGCTGCGGGTCTGCGTGGGCGCGGCCAACCACCTGCCGGACGACCCGGCGCTCGCCGCCTTCGCGGACCGCTTCCTGGCCCGGGTCTTCGTCGAGCCGGTGGCGGACGCGCGGCTGGAGGAACTGCTGGAGGCCGGCCGCCGGCCGGCGGCGTCCCCACTCCACCCGGGCGGCCTCGCGGGTCCGCGCGACCTCGCCGGTTCGGGCGACCTCGCCGGTTCGGGCGATCCGATGGGCCCGACCGGCCTCGCGGCCGCGGCCGACCGGCTCGGCGCGCTCGACCGGCTGGCCGCCGCCGCCCGGGCCTGCGACCTCGACGAGGTCACCCCACTGGTCGCCGCCGCGCTGCGCCGGCTGCGCGCCGCGGGCGTGCCGATCAGCGACCGGCGGGCGGTCCGGTCGCAGAAGCTCGTCGCCGCGGCCGCCGTGCTCGACGGCCGGACGGCGGCCTCGGTCCGCGACCTGTGGGTGCTGCCGCTGGTCGCCCCCACCGCCGACGCCCAGGCGCAGGCCCGCGACACTCTCGCCGACCTGGTCGAGAAGGCCGCCAACCGCAGCCTGGTGCACGCCGCCGAGGAGCTGTCGCGCAGCTCGGCGGCCCGGGCCGAGCGGCTCGTCCGCACCGGTACGCAGCTGCTGGCCGCGCACCGCACCCTCCCCGAGGGGCGGGACTCCCGGCTGCGACTGGAGGCCGCGCTGCGGGAGATCGACGCCGGGTTCGACCCGGCCGACCTGTCCGGGGCCCTGGCCGGGATACGTGCCGAGCTGGTCGCGGCGGTCGCGCCCGCATGACCGGTACCGTCACCGCCCCGCCGTCCGGTTCGCTGCCCGCCCCGCTGCCCGGCTCGCCGTCCGTCCCGCCGTCCGTCCCGCTCCGCTGGGAGCGCCGCGAGCCGCCGTTGCCCGCCGCAGCCGTACTCGCCCTGGGCGCTGCCGTGGCCGCCCTGGCCGTGGCCGCGCGCGAACGGCTCGCCGGCGGTGCCCGGCTCGGCGTGGTCGCCGGCGACGGCGCGCTGCTGGTGCTCGGGGCCGAGGCCGACCTGCCCTGGGCGGACGGCGCCCGTTACCTGGGCCTCGACGCCGGTGTCCTGGTACCCACCACCGCGCGCCCCCGGCCCGCCGCGGCGCTCTGGCGCCGGGCCGTCGGTGCCGAGGGCGACCGCCGGCTCTGCGTCCTGCTCCCCGGGCACGCCCTGGTCGCCGACCCGCCGCCCCCCACCACCGACCCCGCCGCTCTGGACCCCTACACGGGCTCCACCGAGGACG